>JAFDWC010000066.1 GCA_018268655.1 Actinomycetota bacterium | reverse complement strand
CACCGGCGAGGAGGCGACGATCCGCCTCCTCGACGAGGTCTTCGGCCCGCTCGGCCCGGCGTAGCTCAGCCGAGCGGAACCGAGGAGAGCGAAGGTGAGGCGCTCGGCCTCGCGCTCGCGCGGAGGACGGTGAGGGGGAGCGACTTGGTGACCGCCTTCTCGCCGCGTGGCTGGAAGCTGGCCTCGAGCTTGTAGGCACCGGGCCGGAGGGTCTTCGGGACCCTCAGGGCGAAGCCGGCGGTGCCCGGCTTGGTGGCGGCCAGGGTTCCCCGCGAGATCCGCGCGGAGCCTTTCGTCAGGGTCAGCTTGAGCGAGCCGGCACGGACGAAGGTGACGCTGAGCTTGAGCTGGGCGCGACCGGAGCGGAACGACCTCGGCGCGATGATCCTGAGCTTGCCCAGCGTCGCCGACCGGGTCCCACCACCACCGCCGGCCTGGCTGATCGCGCTCGGCGCGAGCGGCGCGATGGCGGTGGCCGCGCCGCCTGCCTTGACCTGGCCGGAATCGAGCGCGGGCGAGCCCGGCGGCGTCCAGGTCCCGGCGCCGGTCCCGGGGAGGGGCGAGCCGCCGCCTCCCGTCGAGCCGCCTTCCCCTTTCGCGCCGCCGCCGCCCGAGCCGCTGCCCGGGGCGCGGACGGTGATCGTCACCGTCGCGCTGCCGCCGTTGCCGACGGCGTCGGCCGTGGTCGCGCGGACGTTGAACGTGCCGGTGTGCGTGTACGTGTGGGTCGGGGCGGCCCCCGAGCCGTGGCCGGTGTTGTCGCCGAAGTCCCAGTCGTAGCTGCCGCTCGTCCCGGCCGGGTCGGCGGCGGTCGCCTTGAACCTGACGAGCTGTCCGGTCGTCACGCTTGCCGCGTCCGCCGTCACCGTCACCGCCGGGCCCGTGGTGTCCACGGTGACGTCGTCGCAGGCCGGCGCCGAGAGGTTGGCCGTGGCCGAGTTCGCGCTGCCGTTCCAGGGGGTGGTGGGGTTGTCGGGGACGGCCGAGTCGGCGCTGATCGCGCAGACGGTGTAGTGGCCCTCGCCCGAGACGTTCAGCGTGCAGGAGAAGGTGTTGGTGAGGTTGGCCGGGTAGTGGCCCATGTCGTTGGGAACCGTCGGCACGCTGCACACCGAGGAGACTTCGCTGGGGTTGCACTGGGTCGGGTAGGCAGCGGCGCAGACCCAGTTGGACGCGGTCCCGTTCGGGCCCTGCCAGGGCGGGCTGATCGCATCCTGGTAGTCGATGCGGACGGGCACCGAGAGGGTGTTGACCCGCGCCGCGTCGGCCGCCATGTGGACCCCGATCGACGGTTTCGAGCGATCGATCGTGCTGGTCGGGCAGACCAGGTATTGACCACCGGCCTGGGCCTCGGTCTGCCAGAACACTCCCCCCGCGTTGTGGTAGGCGGCGAAGCAGACCCGGTAGGTGTTGCCGTCCGGCGGCACCCAGGATTCCGAGTAGACGAACTGGTTAAAGGCTTTCGTGCCCGGGGCCATGTTTTCGGTGCAGAGCGAGCCTGCGACGGTGGGCCCGCCAAAGGCTCCCTCGAGGACCTGTTCGCCGCCCGGCACCACGTGGGTGGTGACGACGCAGGCGCGATATTCCGTGTAGTAGCTCGGCTTTTCCACCGAGAAGTAGAAGTGGTTGTTGCCGGCGGTCTTGGTGAACACCGGCTCCGGCGCGGCGGTGATCAGCGCCGACGCGGCGGGGGCGGAGGCGGCGAGCGCGAGGCAGCCGACGACCAGCGCCGCCAGCAGGCGAGCGGTCGGTCTCTGGACGAGGACACGGCGCACGCCCGTATCCGAGCAGGTCGAAGCCCTCCCGCGCATCGGTGAAACCACGGGTTTCGCGCGCAGCCGCGGCTGCCACCGGAGCGGGTCGCGGGCGACCGGGCAGCGCTTGCGATCGGCGGGCCGGGGGAGGACAATCGAGGCATGGTTGCCCCCATCGTCATCGGTGGCTTCGTCGCAATCGATGCGGCGCTCGTGGGGCAGGCTGCCTACGCGGCAAACGCCCTCGATCGAATCGCTCACCGCGACCGGGACGACCGCCGCCGGGGCCGCCCGATCCGCGCCGCTTCCCGCCGACCCCACTGACCGCGCTCCAGCGCCAGCCGCCGGCCCAGCATGGGCTGCGATCGGCGCTAAAACGGTGCGCTAGCGTTCGCTTCCGGTCGAGATGAAGCGTCCTCGCAAGTGGTCACTTTGGAGTGATCGGTCCTGGCCTCGGCTGGGGGTCGCCGCCCTGTTGCTGGCAACGGCGGTGGTCTGGGCGGTGCTGCGTGGGATCAGCGCCTACGATCCGTCGCTCGCCGGGATCGGTTACGACCTCGATCAGCCGCCGATCCTGGTCGCGCTGGTCGGGGTCTGGATCTTCAGCCGGAGCCGCAGCGCTTGATCCTCCCCCAGATCCAGATCGCGCGGGGGCACTGGCTGCTCGGGGCGCTCTTCCTGGCGATCATCCTCGACGAGTACCTGCCCCTGCCCGGCCGCGACGGTCGCGCCGGATCCCGGTCGCCGCTGATCGGCTGGGCGCTGATGATCGGCGGCGCCGGGGTCTGGGCGACCGTCGTCTTCGCCGACGTCGTCCACGACATGCTGATCCACTTCCTCTGGGGCGATCTGCTTCTCGCTGCCGGCGCGCTCGAGCTGGCGCGCCGGCGCGGCGTCTACGAGCGGCCGTGGCTCGACTACGTCCTGCCGCTGGCGATCCTCGGCTGCGGGGCGCTCTTCATCGTCCACGTCGAGATCGACCCCGAAGGCCAGGGAGCGCAGTGGCACCTGGCGATGGGGCTGCTGCTGCTCGCGGGCGGCCTGCTCGAGCTCCTGCGCCTGCAGTGGCCGCGGGTCGCGGCGGTCCCGCTCGGGCTGCCGCCGCTGGCGGCCTTCGCGCTGGCGTTGATCGCGATTCCGGTGGCCGCCGCCTCGTGACCGCGGCGCCGGCACGGACCCTCCCGCGGAGGCGCCGACCGGTTGCCGTCTTCGCCTGCGCGGCGCTGCTCCTGCTGCTGGTGCCGGCCTCGGCCTCCGCGCACGCGGTCCTCGAAACCTCGACCCCGAGCTTCGGCGCCGTCGTTCAGAGGGAGCCCGGGCACCTCACCCTCGCCTACGACGAGGACGTCGTTCCCAGCCTCGCCCAGGTCTCGGTGCTGACGCCGCGGGGCCGCGACCTGGCCGGTGCGCCGCGGGTCTCGGGGTCGACGGTCACCGTGCCCCTGCGCCCGGGACCGAAGGGCAGCTACACGGTGCGCTGGCGGATGGTCGCGGCCGACGACGGCCACGTCACCGAGGGGGCCTTCAGCTTCGGCGTTGACGCTCAGCCGGTCGCCCCGACGCCGGTTGGCGGTGTCGGAATCCCGCTCGCGCCCGAGGTCCTGGCCTGGCTCCAGTTCGTCGGCATCGTCCTCGTGGGCGGGACGCTCGTCTTCCGCGCCCTGATCACCGTCCCCGCCGGCAGGGCGCTGGGGAGGAGCGGCGGTGGCGAGGAGCGGATCGCGATCGGGCTGGCGGCGATCGGCGCCGTCGTCGCGCTCCACGCGGCTTTCTTCGCCTTCCTCGTCGGCGCCTACCCGGTGGTCGGCAGCGGGGTCGGCGACTTCATCGACGCCGAGATCATCCCGATCCGCCTCTCGACCCACTCCGGCCAGGCGTTCACCTACTCCAGCTTCGCCTGGATCGCCGCGCTGTCGCTGATCGTCGCCGCCTGGGCCTATCCCCGCCGCCGCGAGCAGCTCCTCGCGGCGGCCGGGGCGCTGTCGCTGGCGATCGCCTTCGGGCTGAGCTGGGCCGGTCATCCCGCGGTGGGCGGCACCCTCGTCCTGATCGCCGACTACGCACACCTCCTCGCCGCCGCGCTCTGGGTCGGTGGGCTGGTCGCGCTCATCGCCCTCGTCGCGAGCGCTCGCTCGCGGCCGAGCCCGGAGCGCGAGGCCCTGTTCCGTGCCTGCCTGCTGCGGTTCTCCGCCCTCGCCCCGGGGCTCGTCCTGGTGCTCGCGGCGGCTGGCGTCTACGTCGCGATCGGCGAGCTGCCATCCGTCTCGGCGCTCCTGACCAGCCACTACGGGATCCTGCTGGTGGCCAAGGTTGCGGCGTTCGCGGTCGCGATCGCCCTCGCCGCATACCACCGCTTCCATGTGGTCCCCCGGGTCGCCGCCGGAGCGTCGCTGGCCGGCGTTCGCCGGACCCTTGCCAACGAGGTCCTCGTCCTCGCGGCGGCGCTGGCCCTCGCCGCGATCCTCAGCCAGACGGCGCCGCCGCTGCCGACTTAGATGATTGATGCCGACCGCGAATCCGTGTCGATTTCCGCCCCCCGTGGTTCGTCGTCGGTAGAAAGGGGTCGATCGCAAACCCGAGCCCGACCCGCTGAGATCGAGAGGAACAGATGAGACGCCTCGTACTGAAGATGTCGATGACCGTCGACGGCTACGTCGCCGGCCCCGAGGGCGAGATGGACTGGGTCGTGCGCACCAGCCACCCCGACGGCAAAGCCTGGGTTGGGCGGACCCTCGAGGGTGCCGGAGCCCACGTCATCGGGCGCCGCCTCTACTCCAGCTTCGTCGGCTATTGGCCCACTTCCACCGACCCGCTGGCCGAGGCGATGAACTCGATCCCGAAGATCGTCTTCTCGAGGTCGCCCGACCCGGACCTCCCCAGCGCCCCGGGGTGGGAGGAACCCCGCGTCCTAGGCGCCGACCTGGCCGGCGACGTCGAGGCCCTCAAGGCGGAACCCGGCAAGGACCTCCTTGCCCAGGGCGGCGTCGAGTTCGCCCGCTCGCTGGTCCAAGCGGGGCTCGTCGACGAGTACCGCCTCGTCGTCCATCCCGTCGTTCTCGGCTCGGGCCTGGCGCTGTTCGACGGCGCCGAGCCCTTCGACCTCGACCTGATCGACGCGGTGAGATTCCCCAGCGGCACCCAGGCGCTCACCTACCGGCCAAATTGACATCTGATCAAAAGCTGGATAGCTTCCGGCGCGGCGCAGGGAGCCGACCCGATGACGAGACCGCTGCTTGAGAACACCGGCTTCGAGCTCGGTCTCTTCGCGTCCAATTGCTCGGGGGGATTCACTCCGACCAAGGCTCCGGGACGGTGGACGGGATCCTGGGAGGACAACCTCAAGCTGGCCCAGGTCGCCGACGAGGTCGGCCTCGACTTCATCCTGCCGATCGCCCGCTTCATCGGCTACGGGGGTGAGACCAACTTCCACGGCGGCGTCCTCGACCCGGTGGCGTGGGGCTCCGGCCTGCTCGCCCTGACCCAGCGGATCAGCGTCGTCGCGACGATCCACACCGCCTTCAACAATCCCGTCATCGCCGCGAAGCAGCTGGTGACCATGGACCACATCGGCGAAGGGCGCGCCGGGATCAACATCGTCGCCGGCTGGAACAAGCCCGAGTACGAAGCTCTCGGCGGCACCCTGCTCGATGCTCACGACGACCGCTACGCCCAGGCCCAGGAGTGGTGGGACGTCGTCCGCACGGTTTGGAACGCAGACGGTCAGTTCGACTTCGATGGCGACTACTACCAGCTGAAGAACTGCGAGGGGATGCCGAAGCCCGTCGACGGCGACCTCCCGGTCCTCAACGCCGGCTCGTCCCCGCAGGGTCGCTCGTTTGCCTCGCGCAACGCCAACTTCGCCTTCACCAACGTGGTCGGCCCGGAGGACGGGGCGGAGGTGGTCGCGAAGATCGAGGCCGAAGCCCGCGAGACGTACGACCGCGAGGTGAGGGTCCTGACCAACTCGCACGTGGTCTGCCGACCGACGGAGAAGGAAGCCGTCGAGTTCCGCGACTGGTACGGCGACGAGCTCGCCGATTGGGACGCCGTCGACAACCTGATGGGCCTGATGGGCGCCAACGCCCAGTCCTTCTCCAAGGAGATGCTCGCGACCTTCCGGGCTCGTTTCGCCGCCGGCCACGGCAGCCAGCCCCTGATCGGCACCCCGGAGCAGATCGCCGAGCGCCTGCGCGAATTCTCCGAGGCGGGATTCCAGGGGATGACGCTCGCGTTCTTCAACTATCACGAGGAGCTGCCGTACTTCGCCGAAAACGTCCTTCCCCTCCTGGACGAGATGGGGATCCGGCCGAACGACCGATCCCAGCTCTGACCCGGGTGGCCAGAGCGAGACGCTAACGGCGCGCCCGCAGGGCGCGCAGGTCGCCGACCGGGCCGAGGTGCCCCAGCTTGTCGGGGTTGACGACCGAGCGGATGCATTGGACCTGGCCGTCGGCGATGTCGAGGCTCATCGTCCCGACCAGGCCGCCATCGCCGTCGAAGAACAGCCTCGCGGGCTGCCCGTTGGCCTCGACCGGGCGGGAGACGACGCCGAAGCGGCCGGCGGCGCGCATGCCGCTGAGCAGCACCCGCGCCACCTTGGTGCGCCCGTGCAGGGGGCTCTTGAAGGTCGGCGCCTTGCCGCCACCGTCGCCGCGCAGGACGACGTCGTCGGCCAGCAGCTGCTCCAGCTCCTCCAGGTCGCCCTCCTCGGCGGCCGCGAAGAAGCGGGTCGCCAGCTGCTCCCGCTGTTCCCGCGAGGCCTCGAACCGGGGGCGGCGCTCCTCGACGTGGCGGCGGGCACGGGCGGCGAGCTGGCGCGAGTTCTGCTTGCTGGTGCCGATGATTCGCGCGATCCGCTCGTAGGGCTCGTCGAACACCTCGCGCAGCAGGAAGGCCGCGCGCTGCTCCGGCGAGAGGCTCTCGAGCAGGACGAGGAAGGCGAGCGAAAGCGAGTCGGCCGTCTCGGCGGCGCGGGCGGGATCGGCGTCGGCACCGGTCAGCAGCGGCTCCGGCAGCCAATCGCCGACGTAGGCCTCGCGGCGGTGGGCGGCCGAGCGGAGCTGGTCCAGGGCCAGCCGCGAGACGACCGTCGAGAGGTAGGCCCGCGGCGACTCGATCCGCTCGCCGCCCTCGCGCGCCAGGTGCAGGCGGAGGAAGCCCTCCTGGACGACGTCCTCCGCGTCGCTGACGCTACCGAGCATCCGGTAGGCGATCGCGAACGCGGCGGGGCGCAGCCGGTCGAACTCCGCGTCAGTCATCGCGCTCGCCCAGGCCCTCCATGAAGCCCTGCCGCCAGCTCGGGTAACGAGGCTGCCACCCCAGCTCGCGCCTGGCCTTGAGGTTCGAGGATCCTTTCGCGTCGGTCATCATCGCGGTGGCCGTCTCCCCGGCCAGCAGCCGCGCAAACCATCGCGGCATGTGCCGCGGCGGCTTGGCGCCGAGGGCCTGCGCCAGCACCGGCAGCCACTCGCGCTGCGGCGCGGGCTCGTCGTCGACGATGTTGTAGACGCCGGGCCTGCCCCGCTCGACCGCGATCACGGTCGCGGCCGCGGCGTCGTCAACGTGGACATAGGAGGTGATTCCCCCGCCCTGGCCAATGATCGGCAGCCGCCGCCTCCGCACCGGCCCGGCGAGCACGGCGTCCGGGTCGAGGCTGACCGACGTCCAGGGGCCGTAGAAGCCGCCGTAGCGCAGGGCCAGGCCCTCGCCCCAGTCGATCGAGGTCACCGCCCGCTCGAGATGGAGGATCGCGTCGATGCCCGGCTGCAGCGGCCCGCCGGCGTGCGGATCGATCGGCTCGTCCTCGCTAAGCGCCGGCCCGCCCGTGCGGGCGAACCGGAAGGCGCCGAAGCTCTGCGCGACGAAGCGGCGGGCGCCGACCGCCCGTCCCGCGGCGAGCAGGTGGTCGGCGGCCTCGGTGCGCAGCCGCCCGGTCATGATCGCCCCCTCGAAGCGCTCCGGATGCCGGGCCGCCTTCATCGACATCGGGCCGGACAGGGAGGTCAGCTCGTGGACTATGGCCTCGGGCTCCGCCGCGGCCACCGCCGCGGCGACCTCGTCTGCGCTCAGCGCATCCGCAATCACCGGGCGCGCGCCGAGGCTGCGCACGAGGTCCCGCTTCGACGGGCTCCTGGTCATCCCGACCACCTCGTGCCCGTTCGCCACCAGCTGTGGGACGAGCGACCTGCCGATGGCGCCTCCGGCACCGGCTACGAAGACCTTCATCATCGCTCCCTTCGTCGCTTGCCTCCATGAGACGAGATGGCGGCGGCGCCTGTGACAGTCGCGGCCCGAGCCCGCCTCGACGAACTGCCGGGAATCGTCGGGTCGCTCAGCGCCCGCTCGACCTACTACCCGGTGGGCGCTTCGGGCTCATCCTCGATCACGAGCGCGAGCAGGCCGGGGAAGCGCTCGTCGAACTCGGGGCGGCGCAGGCGGTTCAGGCGCCGGGTGGCGTCGGCGCGCTGCTCGATCAGGCCGGCGTCGCGCAGGGTCGCGAAGTGGTGGCTGAGGGTGCCGTTGGTGACCGGCAGGTCGAAGCTGCCGCAGGCCCGCGTCCAGTCCGGGCAGCCGGCGAGCTGGCGCACGATCGAGCGCCGGATCGGGTCGGCCAGCGCGTCGAGCGCCGTCTCCAGGGAGACCTCACGCGGGTGGGTGTGCCCGGGCATTGTTCGATCGTTGTCTAACCTTTGTTTGACAGCCATCAAATAACTATCCTAGTGGAGGGCTGACGATGAAGATCGACGTAGGCCGGGTCGGGATCTGGAGCCCCTCGCCCGCGTGGCAGGAGTCGGAGGAGTCCGCGGCGGAGCTCGCGGCGGAGCTCGAGGAGCTCGCCTACGGCGCGCTGTGGCTCGGCAGCGCCGGCGGGGACCTGGAGCTGCCGGCGAGGTTGCTGGCCGGCAGCCGGCGGCTGATCGTCGCGACGGCGATCATCAACGTCTGGACCGATCCGGCGAATGAGGTCGCGGCCCGCTACGCCGACCTGGACGCGCCGGCGCGGGACCGCCTGCTGATCGGCCTCGGCTCGAGCCACGCGCCGCTGGTCGAGTCGGTCGGCTTCAGCTACCGGCAGCCGCTGCGCCGACTGGGCGCCTACCTCGATGAGCTGGACGCGCGCGATCCGACGATCGGCGCCGATCGGCGCGTCCTCGGCGTGCTCGGACCGAAGGCGCTCGATCTGGCGGCGCGCCGGAGCGCCGGGGCGCATCCCTACCTGGTCACCCCCGAATTCACCCGCCGGGCGCGCGATCGCCTCGGCCCCGAGCCGCTGCTGGCGGTCGAGCAGAAGGTGGTCCTGGAGACCGATCCGGGGCTTGCCCGCCAGATCGCTCGCGCGCGGCTCGCCCAGTACCTGCTGCTGCCCAACTACACGACCAGCTTCCGGCGCCAGGGCTTCACGGAGGCCGACTTCGAGCGGGGCGGCAGCGATCGGCTCGTCGATGGCCTGGTTGCCTGGGGCGACGTCGCGACCGTCCTCGGGCGCGTCGCCGAGCACCATGCGGCGGGCGCCGACCACGTCGCTCTCCAGGTCCTCGACGCGCCGGACTACCGGCCGACGAACCCGTTGCCGCGCGAGGCATGGCGCCTGCTCGCCGCCGGTCTGCACGCGACGGTCGGGGCACCGCGATGAGCGGCCGGTCGGCCGCTGCCGCGGACCTCCGCGTCTACGCGCTCGACACGGGCCTGATCCAGTGCGCGGATTACGCGCTCTACAGTCCGGCGGCCCCGCCTGGGACCTACGCGGAGATGAGCGTCCGCAGCTACCTGGTGGTGCACCGCGACGGCCTCCTCCTCTGGGACACGGGCATCGCCGACTCGATCGCCGAGCAGCCCGACGGTGAGCGCCTCAACCAGACCCACGTCTTCCGGGTCCCGGTCACCCTCCGCGCTCAGCTGGAGGCGATCGGCCACGCGCCGGCGGACGTCGGGTTGCTCGGCCTCTCGCACCTGCACATCGACCACGTCGGCAACCTCGACCTGTTCCCGGGCGCGACGGCCCTCATGCAACAGGCCGAGTACGACGCCGCCTTCGGCCCCGATGCCGAGGAGCTCACCTACATCCCCGAGGCCTACGCGGCGCTGGACCGGAACAGGATCCAGAAGGTCGCGGGCGGGCACGACGTCTTCGGCGACGGCGCCGTGGTGACGGTTCCACTGCCCGGCCACACGCCGGGTCACCAGGGCCTCCTCGTCGCCCTGCCCGAGACCGGCCGCGTGCTGCTCGCCGGCGACCTCGCGTACTCGGTCGCGGACTACACCGCCGGCGCCGTGCGGAGGCTAAACGTCGATCTCGACGCCTCCCGCGAGTCGATCGAGGCAGCCAGGGCTCTCGAGGCGAGCGGGGTCGAGATCTGGCTCCATCACGACATCGACGCTCAGCGGGAGATCGAGACCGCGCCCGGGTACTACGGCTGACGCTCCGGCCGGCCGCCGAAGACCTAGACCGAGACGGTGACCGGGAAGGTCAGGACCCAGATGGCGGTTCCCACGAACAGCAGGTAGCCGAGCCCGAGCACGAACATCCGCTGCCGGGGCAGCTTCAACTTGGTGCTGATCCCGGCAAAGAAGAGGGCGGCGGCGAAGAGGACCACCGCCAGCACGTAGTTGTCGGAGCGCTGGTTCGCCTGGCGGGCGCCGGCGGCGGTGGCTTCCGCCTTCACTTCCAGGGCTTCGGCTTCGGTCTTCTTGGCCGGCTTGTACTGGGGCATCGCGAACGGCGTCGGCGGTGCGTTCGGGTTCTTCAGTGGTCGCGTCGCCACCCAGGCCAGCATCGCCGGCCTGAATTCGGGTCGGAACCGGTCGAAGTAGAAGTTCGCCAGCCGCGTGTCCTTGGCGGCGTAGGCGTTGACCCATTGGCTGAAGGCGAGCACGTCCACCTCGGTCTGCTGGCCGGCTTCGGAGGCTGCCTTGGTCGCATCGATCCGGGCCGCGCTCGCCTGGCTGTAGTCGTTGGCCTGGACGCCGCTCCAGCGCGCCGATTGGTAGGAGCTCCAGGCGGTGGCGACCGCGGCGACGGCGAGCAGGATCGTCGCCAGCAGCTCCGCTCGCTCGTGCAGGCCGGCGCCTCCGGCGCGCTTGGAGCTCCCCTCGCCACTCATCGGCCCGGCAGCCTAGTCATTGCCATCGCTCCGGCGCCGCTAGAAGCCGACCGGTGCGGCCATCGCGGCGGCGTCATTCTCGGTCGCGGGGCTCACCCCGAGGTCCGGCGTCGGCGTGCGGCGCCAATCGAGCACCCCGAGGATGACACCGAACACGACCAGGTAGCCGAGCAGGACGAGCAGCGGCTGCAGGGTGCCGTTGCCGTCGAAGTAGATCATGTTGTGGATCAGGAGATAGGCGTTCCGGGGGGGCAGGAACGGCCCGATCGTCATCCAGAAGTCAGGCAGGTAGGGGACCCCGTTCGCGCCGCCCGAGGAGGGGTTGCCGAAGAGGATGACCACGATCACCGTGACCAGGGTGCCCGCGGCTCCCAGCAACCTACCCATCACCGACCCGAACGTCGCCACCACGAGGACGGTCAGCGAGAGGATCGGCCAGAGAGCCCAGAATCGCTCGGTCGGGTAGGCCGACAGCAACGGGCCGACGATCAGGTTGATGAGGAGGCCGGCGACGATCGCGAAGCCGATCAGGAACAGGCCTCGGTAAGGGGCGGTTGAGGCACCGGTCGCCGTTCTCAGCATGCTGGCCGACATGTAGGCGCCGATCAGCAGCGGGATCAGCATCAGCGAGGGGACGATGCCGAACGGGTCCCCGGTCGGCAGCGCGAGCGGAGCGTAGGCTTCGACTTCGAGCGGCTGGTGCTCGGTTTTCGCCACCCGCTCGAAGTTGACCGTGAGATCGAGCGGCGCCAGGGCGCTCGCCGAAGGCACCACCAGGAGCTTGTCGGCGGTCTTGCCGGTGACCAGGGCGCCGTAGATCTTGGCTTCGTCCATTGCCCGCTTGGCCGCCGCCTCGTCGCTGTAGTCCTTTAGCTCCAGCGACATGTTCTTCGTCACGCCGTCGGTGAGGGAGGACGCGCCCGTGACCCCGAAGGGAAGGTTGGCGGCGACCGGTTCGTGGCTCGAGCTCGTGTAGTTGAACGCGAACAGGCACTGCTCGAGGGCGACCAGCGCGAGGGCGATCAGCACCAGGCGCGCGACCGGCCGGCGGCCCGTGGCGCCCTCACCCGGTGCCGGCGCAGACTCGGTGCCCCGAGCCCCGCGGGCGAGGTAGACGACCGCCGCCAAGCCCACCAGCGCCCAGATCGCCAGCCCGACGATCGGGGTGGTGATGTTGTTGGCGTCGAAGTAGATGACGTTGCGGTAGAGCTCGGTCGCGAGCCGCGGCGGCAACACCGAGCCGACGTCCTGCCAGAAGGTCGGCAGCAGGGCCGGTCCGCCGCCGCCGGACGTGCTCAGCCCGAGGATGATGAACAGGAGCAGGGCAAGGACGGTGCCGACTTTCCCCTTGCTGATCAGCGCTGTCGTGGGCAGCGCGACCGCCGTGGTCGCGAGCGCGAAGCACGGCAGAAGCGCCCAGAAGTGGGAGCCGGAGAAGGCGCCCAGGAGCGGGCCGGCGATCAGGTCGGTGAGCAGCGCGCCGGCCACCGCGTAGCCGACGAGGATCCCCAGGCGCCTCCCGGCCGAGAACGAGGAGGTCGCTTTCGTCAGCAGTGCGGCGGCCAGCAGCCCGCCGACGATCGTCGGCAGCATCAGCAGGCCGACGACGGCCCCGACCGGATCGCTCGAGGGCAGGGGCTTGACCTCTTCCACGGTCAGCTGCCGCCCCGCCGCTTTCGCCGCCCCGGCGAATGCGGGGACGATCTCGGTGACCGCGAAGAAGCTCTTGGCCGGCACCGCGATCAAGGTGTCGCTGCTCTTGCCGACGACGTAGGCGCCGTAGATTTCGCCCTGGTCGATCGCGTTCATCGCGTCGGCGCGATTCGCGTAGTGCTCGAAGTCGAAGGAGATCGGGTTGCCGCCCACTTCCGCTTCCGCGGCGGCGTCGATGACCGGCGAGCTTCCCGTCACCCCGAACGGCATGTCGTGCGGTACCTGGGCCTGAAGCGCGTCGACGACGCAGAACACGAGCAGGCACTGGATCACGGTCACGAGGCCGAGGGCGGCTATCACCTTCTTCGTCACGGCGCCGCACCCTAGGGGCCCCGGCGACGGCCCGCCTCCCCCGGATCGGGTGAGGGCGCTTCCTCCTGTTCACCCTCACCCGCCGCGACCTGGTCGAGTAGCACCCGGACCTGGCCGCGACGGAGGGGCGCGACTAATAGGAAGTTCATTCGATCTGTACGGCTCGCAGTTCGAAGTCACCTCGGGCGAGGTGGTGTCGGGGGACAGGCGGCGCTGTCTGGCGCTGCCTCCAGGTCGGGCCAGCGATCGGATCCCAGAGCTGACGACGGTGGCGGCGTCATTCGGTCGCGGCATCGGGGAGACGGAGACCGGTGGCATCGGGGAGACGGAGACCGGTGACCATGGAACCGTGACTACTGGTCGCCATGCCACGCGACTCCTGTACGGTGCGATGCCCAGATTGACCAGGATGCCCAAACGACCGGGGAGAGAAATGGAGCTACGTCAGATGACCGCGGCAGTGAAGTTCAAATCGATTGGCGTCGCCCTTGCCGTTGGGGCGCTTCTATTTGGTGTGGTTCTCTCGGGCTGCGGCGGAGGTGGGAGCGACACCACCGAAGCCGGCGGCCAGGGTGCGAAGACCGAAATAGAAGCGGGTGCCAAGAAGGTCGAAGAAGGCGTGGAAAAGGGCACCGAAGAAGCCGAAGCGCTGATCGAAGAAACGAAGGAAAAGATCGAAAACGGCGAAGGTAGCGCCAAGGTCCAGGAAGGCCTCAAGCAGGTCGAAGCCGGCGTCAAGGAAGGCAAGCTGAACAGCCAGGCCGCGGTCGAAGAAGCCAAGAAGAAGATCGAAGAACTGACGAAGTAGACGATCAGGGCAGTGGATTCAACGCTCGCCCCAGCGCCGGCGTTCTTCCCGTCCTGACGTTCAAGCTGCTCGCCGACGCCGTGCTCGCCCCGGCGTAGCAATTCACCCGATCCGCATGAGGCGCCGACGCGCGGCCGCGGTGAGCATGATCGGCCATGTTCCACGTCCTGCCGCTGGCCGCTGCCTCGGAACTGCTGCCGGCCCGGGAGCAGATGGCTTTCACCCTCGGCTTCCACATCATCTTCGCCAGCCTCGGGATCGCCTTCCCCGCCTACATGCTGATCGCCAACTACCGGGGCCTGCGCCGCAACGACCCGGACGCGATCGAGCTGGCCCGGCGCTGGTCGAAGGTCGCCGCGGTCACCTTCGCCGTCGGGGCCATCACCGGCACCGTGATCAGCTTCGAGTTCGGCCTGCTCTGGCCCGAGTTCACCGCTCGCTTCGGTGACGTCTTCGGGGTCGCCTTCGCGATCGAGGGGATCTTCTTCTTCCTCGAGGCGATCTTCATCGCGATCTACCTGTTCGGCTGGAAGCGCCTCTCGCCGTGGGCTCACTTCTGGAGCGGGGTGCCGATCGTCGTCTGCGGACTCGGCGGCGCCCTCTCGGTGCTCGCGGTCAACTCCTGGATGAACCAGCCGCAGGGGTTCACTCTCTCCGGGGGGCTCCTGCGGGCCGGGGGCGAAGTGACGGAAGTCGACCCGCTGAAGGTGATCTTCAACCCGGCACTCGCCTACGAGGCCCCGCACATGATCCTCGCCGGCTACATGCTGACCGGCTTCCTGATCGCCTCGGTCTACGCGGTCGGGATGCTGCGCGGCCGTCGCGACCGCCGTCACCGCCTCGGCCTGCTGATCCCGCTGACGGTGGCGCTGATCGCGACGCCGATCCAGTTCATGGTCGGCGACACCGCCGCCCGTTCGATCGCCGCCGACCAGCCGGTCAAGTTCGCGGCGATGGAGTGCGTGCAGGAATCCCACACCCACGTCACCGAG
Organism: Actinomycetota bacterium; assembly: GCA_018268655.1. GTDB lineage: Bacteria > Actinomycetota > Thermoleophilia > Solirubrobacterales > 70-9 > VAYN01. The sequence continues at coordinate 769 of JAFDWC010000066.1, read as the reverse complement.
TACATCGGCGGGCGCTGCACCGAAGACGGCGTCAAGGGCGGGATCGGGATCCCCAACTTCGACTCCTGGCTGGTCGGCTTCAGCGCCGACACCGAAGTGGTCGGGCTCGATTCGGTGCCGGCCTCGGACCGGCCGCCGGCGAACACGATGCTCCACCTCGCCTTCGACCTGATGGTCGGCATCTGCTGCGCGCTGCTCGCCCTCGGCGCCTGGTTCGCCTTCGTCTGGTGGCGGCGGCGCGACATCCCGCGGACGCGCTGGTTCCTGCGGGCGGTCGCCGTCTCCGGCGTCGCGGTCGGGGTCGCGATCGAGTGCGGCTGGATCGTCACCGAGGTCGGCCGCCAGCCGTGGATCGTCTACGAAGTGATGCGCACCGAAGAAGCGGTGACCGGCGCCAGCGGGATCTGGTTCACCCTCGCCGGCGTCGTCGTCCTCTACGCGGCGCTCGGGACCGCGACCGTGCTGGTGCTGCGCTCGATGGCGCGGCGCTGGCGCATCACCGGCAGCGCCGAGGACGGCGGCGGGCCCTACGAGCCAGCGCCGGCGGCCGCCCCCTCCGGGAGCGGCCGGTGAGCACGGCGGACGCAGTCGCCGCGGTGCTCTGGCTCGGCGCGACCTTCTACGTGGTCTTCGCCGGCGCCGATTTCGGGGCCGGGTTCTGGGACCTGCTGGCCGGTCGCGGCGAGCGCGGCGAGCGGGTGCGGGCGGCGATCGCGCACGCGATCGGCCCGGTCTGGGAGGCCAACCACGTCTGGCTGATCTTCGTCCT
>JAFDWC010000065.1 GCA_018268655.1 Actinomycetota bacterium | reverse complement strand
CGGCCAGCACCTCGGGGTCGGGGGCGAGCCCGAGCAGCCGCGCCGAGCGCCGCGCCAGCTCCGCCAGCGGCAGGTTGGTGTTGCCCTGCTGCTCGGCCTCGGCGAGGGCGTAGACGGCGGCGGCCTGGGCGCGCCGGCTCGACTCCGGCGGCACGTCGGCGGCGAGGGCGATCTTGTCGGCGCGGGCGAAGCCGACCCCGCTGACCTCGGTCAGCCGGTAGGGGTCCTCGTGCAGGACGACCATCGAGCGCTCGCCGTACTTGGCGTGGATCGGCGCCGCCAGATGGGCGAGCCCGTGCGGCGCCAGCTGCACGTGGAGGTCGCGGACGGCGCGGCTGGCGTGCCACGATTCGGTCGCCGCCGCGGCCTGGTCGGGCCCGATCCCGCTCAGCGAGGAGAAGACTCCGTGCGGGTCTTCGGCGATCGCCCGCAGCACCCCCTCGCCGTGGCGGTCGACCAGCTTCTCCGCCCGCGCCTTGCCGATGTGGCGGAGGGTGGTGAGGTAGGCGATCCGGCCCTCGCGGTCGGCCGGGTCGAGCGGCAGCGCCCCCTGGGCCCGGAGCTGACGGCCGTAGCGGGAGTGGGTCTGCCACTCGCCGCTGACTTCGGCCCGGTCGCCGGCGTCGAGGTGGGCGACGGGGCCGACCAGGGCGAAGCCGTCGCCCCCCTCGGTCTCCTGCACCTCGAGCACCGCGTAGCCGTCGTCCTCGGCGCGGAAGATGACGCCGAGCACCTCGACCGTCCCCGTGTAGGAGGCGGCGTCGGCGTCGAACAGGGTCGCGGTGGAGGCCACGCACGAAAGCTAGCCCGCGCCGAGGCGTCAGCGGCCCGCTAGCGTCTCGCAAGATGCGGGCTAATCGGGAGACAAACAGCGTCGCGGCCGTTGCGGCGCTGCCTCACGTCGATGAGCACACCCGCGAGGTCGCCGCCGGGCCGGGGGAGACCTGGGAGGCGCTGCTGGCGCTCGAGCGCTCCTTCGCCACCGGGGCGACCCCGACGATCGCCCGCCTGCTCGGCTGCGAGGACGCGACCGGCTTCCACGTCGCCAGCGCCGAGCCCGAGCGCGAGCTTTTGCTCGTCGGCCGCCACCGCTTTGCCCGCTACGCGCTGATCTTTCGGATCGAGCAGCTCGCCCCGGGCCGCTGCCGCGTCCGCGCCGAGACCCGGGCTGAGTTCCCGGGCGCGAAGGGCCGCGCCTACCGAGCGCTGGTGATCGGCAGCCGCGGCCACGTCCTCGCCACCCGCCGCCTGCTCGCCGGGGTCGGCGGGCGCGCCGAGCGCACCGCCGCCGCTTCCGGCCGAGGCGGCTGATGGCGGCGGCTGCCCTGCGCTCACCTGCCGCCGGCCTCTGCGACCGCTGCCGCCACCAGCGCCTCGTCCCCAACACCCGCGGCTCGGTCTTCTCCCTCTGCCAGCGCTCCCGCGAGGACGAGCGCTTCCCCCGCTACCCGCGCCTGCCGGTGATCGAGTGCCCCGGGTTCGAGGAGCGGCCGGGGTTCGAGGGAGGCCCCGAACCGCCTACTGCGCCATCGGGTCCGGCGCCCCGAGCCGGGTGATGCTCGGCGCCTCGTGAGCGCTGGTCAGCGGCGACCGCCGCGGCTTCGGCCACACCCGTGCCCTCCTCGATCGGTTCACTAGGAGGCCTGGTGGTTGACCTTCTCGGCCTCGATCCGGACGATCAGCCGTTCTTCGCCGGGCTGGCGGAACGGGTACTCGTCGGCTCCGAGGTAGCGTTTGGCGAGCGCGTCGATGTCGGCGTCGGCGCCCTCGGGGGTGATCTCGGTGGCCCGGCCCTGGACGAGGACGTTCTCGTAGGGGTTCTCCCCGTCGGCGATCGAGATCGCCACCCGCGGGTCGTTGCGGAGGTTCTTCGGCTTGACCCGGCCCTCGGCGGTGTTGAAGGTGACGGTGTCGCCATCGAGCCCGATCCAGACCGGCGACACCTGCGGCGATCCGTCGGGGTTGAGGGTGGCGACGTGGGCGAAGCTCTGGCCTTCGAACAGGTGTCGGGCCGCGTCTGGGATCTTTGCCATCTCTGCTCCTAGCTCTCGGCGCGGGCCGGTCCCGCGCTCTCACCTCTGCTTTTACCCGACCGAGGCCTTCGGGCTGCCGCGGCGGTTCGGCTAGGTTTGGCGTCGGCGACGAGAACGCGGGACGAGGAGGGTTTGGGATGGACGTCGGGATCGGTCTTCCGAACGCGGTCGAGGGGACGACGGGCGAGCAGCTCGGCGAGCAGACCGCCAGCTTCATCGCCGGCTCGGCGGCCAAGGACGCGGAGACCGTGCGGGGCCACATCCAGGGCTTCGAGGGGGTCGGCTGCGACGAGCTGGTCCTCCTCCCCTGCTTCGCCGACCCCGGGCAGGCCGATCTGCTCGCCGACGCCGCCGGCCTCTGAGCGCGGCCCTGGCGATGCCGTCCGCCCGGCTGCCGGTCCGCCTCCGCCCGCGTGGGCGCGGCGACGAGCTGCTCGGCTTCGCCGACGGGGTGCTGCGGGCGCAGGTGACGGCGCCCCCGGCCGAGGGCCGGGCGAACCGGGCGCTCTGCAAGCTGATCGCGAAGCGCCTCGGCATCGCCCCCTCGCGGGTCAGCGTGGTGCAGGGGGCGAAGTCGCGCGACAAGCTGGTCGAGGTCGAGGGCCTCGATGCCGCCGAGCTGGCGCGGCTGCTCGCCAGCTGATCAAATTCCTCCGTGGCCGACGACCTCCCGACGATCCGCTTCGCTGATCGGCAGCAGCTCGAGGCTTGGCTCGAGGAAAACGCCACCGCCTCCGCCGGGATCTGGCTGAAGATCGCCAAGAAGGGGGCGGCGGAGCCGAGCGTCACCTACGCCGAGGCGGTCGAGCTGGCGCTCTGCTTCGGCTGGATCGACAGCCAGAAGCGGGGCTTCGACGAGGAGCACTTCCTCCAGCGCTTCACCCCGCGCCGCCCCGGTGGCCGCTGGTCGAAGATCAATCGCGAGAAGGCCGGAGCGCTGCTGGCGGAGGGCGCGATGCGTCCCGCCGGTCTGGCCGAGGTCGAGGCCGCGAAGGGCGACGGTCGCTGGGAGGCCGCCTACGAGAGCGCCCGCACCGCCACCGTCCCCGCCGACCTCCAGCGCGCGCTCGACGCCAGCCCGGCCGCGGCCGCCTTCTTCGCCGAGCTCGACGGCGCCAACCGCTACGCGATCCTCTACCGCCTCGACGAGGCGAAGAAACCCGAGACCCGCGGGCGCCGCCTGCGCAAATTCGTCGCCATGCTCGAGCGCGGCGAGAAGATCCACCCGGGCTGACCGCCCAAACGGACCCTCCCTGCAGGGAGAGACGCGAGCATCGGGGTGGCCTGGGCCGCCCCAGCCTCGCCGCCGGACTGGGCTGACAACGAGGGAGCGCGGCGCCGGCAATGAGCGCGAGCCCCTCGGCGAGGTTCACCCCCAGCGGCCGCCGCGCGTCGGACCGCGGCGATTCAGACGACGCCGGCTAACCTCGGGGTGTGGACCGGAACCTCCTGCAGAGCACCCTCGCCGAGTCCGGCGAGCCCGCCTACCGCGCCGACCAGGTCTGGCGCTGGGTCGCCGGCGGGGCCGCTGGCTACGAGGAGATGACCAACCTGCCGGCGGCGCTGCGCGAGCGGCTGGCGGTGGAGGTGCCGTTCTCGACCCTGACCGTGGCCGCCGAGGCGAAGGCCGACGACGGCACCGTGAAGACGCTCTTCAACACCGCCGACGGCCGCCCGCTGGAGGCGGTGTTGATGCGCTACCGCGACGGCCGCCGCTCGGTCTGCGTCTCCTCGCAGTCAGGCTGCCCGCTCACCTGCACCTTCTGCGCGACCGGGCAGATGCAGTTCGGGCGCAACCTCAGCGCCGACGAGATCCTCGACCAAGCGCTCCACTTCCGCCGGGTCGAAGCGATCGACCACGTCGTCTTCATGGGCATGGGGGAGCCGACGATGAACGTCGACAACGTCCTCGCCGCCTGCGCGCGGCTGCCGGACGTCGGCGTCTCCAACCGCCGCACCGCGATCTCGACCGTCGGCTGGGTGCCGGGCATCGACCGCCTCGCCGAGTGCGAGCTGCCGGTGGCGCTGGCGCTCTCCCTGCACGCCCCCAACGACGGCCTGCGCTCGCAGCTGATGCCGGTCAACGATCGCTACCCGTTGGCCGAGGTGCTGGCGGCCTGCCGGCGCTACATCGAGCGCCGCCGCCGCAAGGTCTTCGTCGAGTACGTGATGCTCGACGGCGTCAACGACCACCCCGAGCACGCCCGCGAACTCGCCCGCCTGCTCGACCCCCGCGCCTACAAGGTCAACCTGATCCCCTACAACCCGACTGGCGCCTACGACGGCTCGCCGCCCGAGGCGATCGAGCGCTTCCGGGCGATCCTCGCCGAGCAGCGCATCACCGCCACCGTCCGCCTCACCCGCGGCCGCGAGATCGCCGCCGCCTGCGGCCAGCTCGCCGCCTCGGCAGCTTGACCAACTTGACCAACTGCGGTGGTATCCTGACGGGGTGAGCAGGTCCGTGGGCATCGGTGAGGCGAAGACGAACTTCTCGGAGCTCGTGCGCCGCGCCGAGGCCGGCGAGGAGATCGTGGTGCGCCGCGGCCGGGAGCCGGTGGCGCGGATCGTCCCGGTCCGCCGGAGTGGGGTGACGGGGTTCGGCTCGATGAAGGGCGAGATCCGGATCGGCCGCGATTTCGACGCGCCGCTCGAGGACTTCGCCGAGTACGAATAGGGATGCTGCTCGACACCCACGCGCTGCTTTGGTTCCTCGCCGGCGATCGGAGGAACATCGGCAAGGGGCTGCGCGCTCGGATCGAGTCCGAAGCGACCACCGTCAGCGTTGCCAGCGTCTGGGAGATCGCGATCAAGACCGGTCTCGGCAAGCTCGAGGCGCCCGCCGACCTCCCCGAGCGGATCCAGCGGCTCGGCTTCAGGCTGCTGCCGGTGGAAGCCGAGCACGCATGGCGGGTGCGCGACCTGCCTCACCACCACGGCGACCCGTTCGATCGCCTGCTGATCGCCCAGGCCCAGGTTGAGCAGTTGGCGATCTTCAGTGCCGATCCGGCGTTCGATGCCTACGACGTCACCGTCCTCTGGGATGCCTGACGGGGCGCCTTTTCCGTCACCTGGACGGATAAAGCGCCCCGGTCCCAAAACTGGCTAGGCAGCCAGTTAGGATGCGGCGATGGGTTCGGTCGAGGGCGCAGCACCGGTGCGGCGGCCGCCGCGGATGTCGGCGAACCCGGCGCGGCGGGTTCTCAGCGACCTCGCCGCCGAGTGGCGGGGGAGGGGACGGTTCCCGCCCGGGCCCGGCGATTTCAGCTGGGCGCGGACCCACCAGGTCGCCCATGACCCGCTGCCGCTGCTGCTCGGCGCCTACGAAGAGTTCGGGCCGATCTTCTCGATGCGGCTGCTCCACACCCGCGTCGTCTTCATGCTCGGGCCGGAGGCGAACCACTTCGTCACCGTCGGCGCGCCCGAGAACTTCCACTGGCGCGAGTCGAGCTTCGGCGACCTGATCCCGCTGCTCGGCGACGGCCTGCTGACGGTCGACGACGAGTTCCACGACCGCGCCCGGGCGATCATGATGCCCGCCTTCCACCGCCAGCAGGTTGCGGCCGCGGTCGCGGTGATGCAGACGGAGACGGCGGCGGCGATCGCCTCCGGCCTGCGGGTGGGGGAGGTGGTGGACTTCTACGCCTGGATGCGCAACCTGGCGATGCGGATCGCGATGCGGGCGCTGCTCGGCCTCGACCCCGACGAGGCGGGCCGGGGCGCCGCCGCGGCCGCGCACTTCGAGCGGGCCCTGCACTTCTTCGGCATCGACTATGGCCTCCGCCTGCTGCGCGGCCCCGGCACTCCCTGGCGCAAGCTGCTCGCCTCGCGGCGCGTCCTCGACGAGATCGTCTTCGCCGAGATCGCCGAGCGCCGCGCCAACCCCGACCCCGGCCGCGGCGACGTCCTCAGCCTCCTCGTCGCGGTCCGCGGCGAGGGCGGCGAGGCCTTCAGCGACCGCGAGGTCCGCGACCAGCTGATGACCCTGATGTTCGCCGGCCACGACACCTCGACCTCGACCGTGACCTTCCTCCTCTACGAGCTCGCCCGCCACCCCGCGGTGGCCGCGCGCCTGCGCGAGGAGCAGGACCGGGTGCTGGGCGGCGCGCCACCGAGCGCCGAGCAGCTCGAGAGCAGTCTGCCCTACCTGGCGATGGTCGTCGACGAGGTCCTGCGGCTCTACCCGCCGGCCTGGATCGGCCCCCGCCGGGCGGTCCGCGACTTCGAGTTCGGCGGCTACGCGGTACCCCGCGGCGCCTACGTCAACTACTGCTCCTGGGCCAGCCACCGCCTGCCCGAGGTCTTCCCCGACCCCGAGGCGTTCGTCCCCGAGCGCTTCACCCGCGAGCGCAAGGCGGCGCTGCCACGCGGCGCCTACGTCCCCTTCGGCGGCGGCCAGCGGGTCTGCATCGGCAAACGCTTCGGCCTGACCGAGGTGAAGCTGGTGGCGACGATGGTCCTGCAGCAGCTCCGCCCCGACGCCCTCCCCGGCCGCACGATGACGATCCGCCAGATGCCGACGCTCTCGCCCCGTGGCGGTCTGAAGATTCGCCTTAGGTTGCGGTCCTAGACTCGGGCTCGATGCTCGAGCCCGCTGCCCTGCAGTCCGCGGTCCTGGTCCGCACGGTCCGTGCCGAAGAGGCCTGGGAGCCGGTGCTGCTGGGCGGCATGATCCCCCTCCTCGGCGCCCTCGCCGTCTTCGGCCTGATCTACAAAGCGGTAAAGGCCAACCCCGAAAACGACCCGCCCAAGGAGGACGGGCCGCCCGAGGACCAGGGCACTCCACCAGCTACTTGATGAAGAGCATCTCCTCGTACTTCGGCAGCGGCCAGAGGTCGTCGGCGACGACCTTCTCCAGCCTGTCCGCCGTCTCGCGGACCTTGGCCATCGTCGCCAACTGCTGGTCGCGGGCGTAGACGGCCAGCTCCAGGCCTTCCATCTCGGTCGGGTAGCTGTTCGCCTCTTTCAGCTCGGCGAGCCGGGCGACCAGCTCGTCGATCAGCTCGCGGACCTCGCCCTCGAGCGCCGAGACGCCGGCTTCGGCGATCAGCGAGAGCTGCCGCAGCCCCGCCGGCAGGATCATCGTCTGGGCGATCGCGTAGGCCTCCTCGGCCTCGATGTTGGCCCGGATCGAGTACTGCTCGAGCCAGACGTCGTAGCGCGACTCGAGCTCGCGCTTGCTCAGCACCTCGTAGTTCTCGAAGGCGGCGATGGTCTCGTCGGCGATCACCTCTGGCAGCGCGTCCGGCGTCGTCCGCAGGTTCTTCAGGCCGCGGCGCTCGGCCTCGGCGTGCCACTCCTCGGAGTAGTTGTCGCCGCCGAAGCAGACGACCTTGTTGGCGAGGTAGGACTCTTTGACGATCTCCATCACCGCCGCCGGCACCGCCGCGCCGGCGGCCAGCTTCTCCTCCAGCTTGCCGGCGAGCTCGTCGATCGCCTCGGTCGCGATCGTGTTCAGGACGGTGTTCGGGAAGGCCAGCGACATGCTCGACCCGAGCGCCCGGAACTCGAATTTGTTGCCGGTGAAGGCAAACGGCGAGGTGCGGTTGCGGTCGCCGCCGTCGAGCGGCAGCTTCGGCAGCACGGTGGCGCCGAGGTCGAGGTAGGAGGCCGGCGTGTTGGGGTCGCCCTCACCGGTCGCGATCGCCTCGAAGGCGCGTTCCAGTTCGGCCCCGAGGAAGATCGAGATGATCGCCGGCGGCGCCTCGTTGGCGCCGAGCCGGTGGTCCTGGCCGATGTTGGCAACCGAGGCCCGCAGCAGGCCCTGGTGCTTGTTGACCGCCTGGATCACCGCCGTGCAGAAGAAGAGGAAGTGGATGTTGTCGGCCGGGGTGTCGCCCGGGTTCAGCAGGTTCTGCCCGGTGTCCGTCCCCATCGACCAGTTGTTGTGCTTGCCGGAGCCGTTGACCCCGGCGAACGGCTTCTCGTGCAGGAGGCAGACCAGCCCGTAGCGCCGCGCCACGTTCTGCAGCGTCTGCATCAGCAGCTGCTGGTGGTCGGAGCCGACGTTCGAGTTCTCGAAGATCGGGGCGATCTCGTACTGCGCCGGCGCCACCTCGTTGTGGCGGGTCTTGACCGGGATGCCGAGCTTCCGCATCTCCAGTTCGGACTCCATCATGAAGGCCAGCACCCGCTCCGGGATCGACCCGAAGTAGTGGTCGTCGAGCTCATGGCCCTTGGGCGGCTTGGCGCCGAACAGGGTGCGCCCGGTCGAGATCAGGTCGGGGCGCTCGAAGTAGTACTGCTCGTCAATCAGGAAGTACTCCTGCTCCGGGCCGACGGTGGTGAAGACGTGCTCGGACTGCTCGTCGCCGAGCAGCCGCAGCGCCTTGATCGCCGAGCGCGAGAGCGCGTCCATCGAGCGCAGCAGCGGGATCTTGGCGTCGAGCGCCTCGCCCGACCAGGAGGCGAAGGCGGTCGGGATGCAGAGCAGGGTCCCGTTCGGGTTCTCGAGGATGAAGGCGGGGCTGGTCGGGTCCCAGGCGGTGTAGCCGCGGGCCTCGAAGGTGGCCCGGATGCCGCCGGTCGGGAACGAGGAGGCGTCCGGCTCGCCCTGGATCAGGTCCTTGCCCGAGAAGCCGGCGATCATCCGGCCCTCGCCGGCCGGCTCGAAGAAGGAGTCGTGCTTCTCCGCGGTCGAGCCGGTCAGCGGCTGGAAGACGTGGGTGTAATGGGTGGCGCCGCGCTCCAGCGCCCACTCCATCATCGCGATCGCGACCGCGTCGGCGAGCTCGGGGTCGAGCGCCTTGCCGGTCGAGAGGCACTCCTGGAGGCGGTCGAAGACGTCCTCCGGCAACCGTTCGCGCTGCACCGCGACGCCGAACACGTCGACTCCGAAGACGTCGTTCTCCGGCAGGGTCAGGTCGACGGCGCCGAGCGCCCCTCCGTTGGCGCTCCACTGCGCGGCGGTCACGTTCTGCTGCCGAATTCGAGTCATCTCTTCGTCAGTTCCTCACTTTGGCGCGCGCCCAGTCGCCCAGGGCCCGTTCTTCGATTTCAGGGTCACCCCCATTAAAGAGCCATTCGATCGTAGTCGTGGTTGGCGGGACGGCCTTTGTACCGGCGTACAGCTTTGGCGCCGGCCCGTTTGTACGCGGTGGAGGAGGCGGCGCGCCCGCGCCGGCCGGCCGGCGAACGGATAGCCTCCGCCGGGCGGCGCTGGCCGCTCAGCCAACAGCTCGAACCGGGAGGAAGACCGCACGATGTTCGTTTCCAAGGCAGCCGTCGTCGGCGGCGGCACCATGGGCGGGGAGATCGCGCAGGCGATCGCCGCCGCCGACATCCCCGTCGTCGTCAAGGACATCGACCAGAAGTTCGTCGACGCCGCCCTGGAGAAGGCGCGCGCGGTCACCTCGGGCCAGCTTGGCGGCCAGGTGAAGAAGGAGAAGATCACCCAGGAGCAGGCCGACGCCCGGCTCGCCGAGGTGATGGCGAACATCACCGGCGCCACCAGCTACGACGAGTTCGGCGACGTCGACTTCGTGATCGAGGCGGTCCCGGAGCGGATCGAGATCAAGCAGGCCGTCTTCGCCGAGATCGACGCGGCCACCCCCGGCCACGCGATCCTCGCCTCCAACACCTCCTCGCTCTCGATCACCGAGATGGGGGAGATGACGCTGCGCGCCGACAAGGTCGTCGGCTTCCATTTCTTCTACCCGGCGTCGGTGATGCCGCTGGTCGAGGTGATCGTCGGCGAGGACACCTCGCAGGAGACGGCGACCGCCGCCTACAACTTCGCCCAGGCGATTAAGAAGCAGCCGATCGTCTGCGGCGAGGTCCCGGGCTTCGTCGTCAACAAGATCCTGATGGCGACGATCGGCGAGGTCTGGCGCGCCCAGGAGGAGCAGGGGCTGTCGCTGGCGGCGATCGACAGGGTGATCGCCGAGGCGAAGCTGGCGCCGATGGGGCCGTTCTTCCTCACCGACCTGCTCGGCCTCGACACGGTGCTGCACGTCGCCGAGCACCTCAACCGCTCCTACGGCGAGGGCTTCTACGTCCACCAGGGGCTGCAGAAGCTGGTCGGCGAAGGCAAGCTCGGCGCCAAGAGCGGCGGCGAGGGCTTCTTCAAGGACGGCGAGCAGACGATCCCGGGCGAGGCCGAGCCCGACGCCGAGGAGCTGCTGGCGATATTCACCTGCCGAGCCCTGATCGAGGCCTGCCTGTTGGTCGAGGAAGGGGTCTGCTCGGTCCGCGACGTCGACCTCGGGATGATGGCCGGCGCCGGCCTCGACCCGCGCCGCGGCCTGCTGCCGCCGTTCTGGAAAGCCGACGTCGAGGGCCTCGACAAGGTCCTGGAGACGATGGAGAACCTCGCGGAGCGCTACGGCGAGCGCTTCGCGCCGCCGATCACCCTGCGGCGGCTGGTCGCCCAGGGCCGGCTCGGGATCGCCAGCGGCCAGGGCTTCTACCCCTACCCGCAGCCCGACGAGGGCGAGCAGGCGGAGACGGTGAAGCTCGAGACCCGCGGCGACGTCGCCGTCGCCTGGCTCGCCAACGCGCCGATGAACGCGGTCTCGCCGGCCGTGATCCGCGACCTGCGCACGGTCTGGGACCGGGTCAAGGCCGCCGACGGCGTCGGTGCGATGGTGATCGCCTCCTCGATCCCGGTCGTCTTCTCGGCCGGTGCCGACATCAAGGCCTTCACCTCGATGGACGAAGCCGGCGGCAGGGAGCTGATCGACTCCGGCCACGCGCTGCTGCGCGAGCTCGGCAGCGAGGGGGTGGCGACGATCGCCGCCGTCAACTCGATCGCCTTCGGCGGCGGCTGCGAGCTGGCGATGGCCTGCGACGTGCGGATCGCCGCCGAGGCCGCGGTCTTCGGCCAGCCCGAGATCAAGCTCGGGATCATCCCCGGCTTCGGCGGCACCCAGCGGCTGTCGCGGCTGGTCGGGTCGGCGAAGGCGCTGGAGATGAACCTCGTCGGCGACGCCGTCCTCTCCGAGGAGGCACTCGAACTCGGCCTCGTCAACCGCGTCGTCCCCGACCACGAGCTGTTCGAGACGGCGCTGATGTGGGGCCGCAAGCTCGCCGGCCAGGCGCCGGTCGCGGTCGCGCAGATCAAGCGGGTCTCCAACGCCGCCGACCTCGACGCCGGGATCGAGGCCGAGAAGGTCGGCTTCGCCACCGCCTTCAACTCCGAGGACGGCAAGGAGGGCATCGCCGCCTTCCTCGGCAAGCGGGCGCCGAAGTGGAGCGGGAGGTAGCGAGCGCCGAGGTCGAGCTGCTGGCCGAGCTCCTGGGCGGAGCTCGGTCGGCGGTGGCGCTGACCGGCGCCGGCGTCTCGGTGCCGTCGGGGATCCCCGACTTCCGCAGCCCTGGGACCGGCCTCTGGGAGAAGGTCGACCCGATGGAGGTCGCCCACATCTCCGTCTTCGAACGCGACCCGGAGCGCTTCTGGCGCTACTACCGGCCCCGCTTCCAGACGCTCGGCGACAAGCGCCCGAACGCCGCCCACGCGGCGCTGGCCGAGCTCGAGCGCCGCGGCCTGCTGGCCGCGGTGATCACCCAGAACATCGACCGCCTCCACCGCGCCGCCGGCTCGCGCGAGGTGGTCGAGGTGCACGGGTCGATCGAGACCTCGAGCTGCCGCGAGTGTGGAGCCAGCTTCGACCTCGAGCGGGTCGAAGCGCTCTTCGACGGCGATGGGGTGGCGATCTGCGCCGAGTGCGGCGGCGCCGTCAAGCCCGACGTCGTCCTCTTCGGCGAGCTGCTGCCGGCGGCGGCGATGGCACGGGCCGAGGAGCTGGCCGCGGCGGCCGACCTGATGCTCTGCGTCGGCTCCTCGCTCGCCGTGCACCCGGTCGCCGGGCTGCCGGAGCTGACGCTCGCCGGCGGCGGCCGGGTCGCGATCGTGACCCAGGGGCCGACCCCCTACGACGAGGTCGCCGCGGTCAGGCTCGGCGGCGAGGTCGACGAGGAGCTGACCGCGCTTCTCGCCGCGCTCCCGTAACCGCGAGCCGCCGGTGGTCGCTCAGAACCTGACGCCCTGCCGCTCGCAGTCGGCGACGATCGTCCGCGCCCGTTCGGGTGCGGGCGCGGCGGTGAACTCGGCGGCGCGCGAGCAGATCTCAACAGCCTCGGCCCCGCAGGCGTTGATCGTTTCGGCGCCGACGATCCCGGCCACGGTCGGGTCGATGCAGCCGCGAGCCGGGGCCGGGTTGCTGTCGCCGACGGTGAGGGCGACGATCGCGACCACCGCGATCACGGTTACCGCCAGCGCCGCGAAGGCCACCTTCAGCTCCCGCCCGCTGAGCTTGTAGAGGGGGGTGGTCTGGCGCTCGTAGTGCCCTTCCAGTGGCATCGCGGTCAGGTTAGCCGGCGCTCCCGGGCCCGAATACCGCCACCCGGGCGAAGAATCCACGGTGATCTTTAGACACTCGTACCTGGTCGCCCGCGGCAGCCGGCGGAAGTCTTTCCAGCGTTCGGCAAACGAGCGAAAGGAAGCAGGGACCTATGGAATGGCTGAGCGAAGGCGCCAACTCCTGGCAGCTCACCGCGGCGACCTTCGTCGGGTTGATGAGCATCCCCGGCCTGGTCGTCCTCTACGGCGGCGTGATGCAGAAACGCTGGTCGGTGAACTCGATGATGATGGCCTTCATCGCCTTCGCCATCGTGCTCGTCCTCTGGGTGCTGGTCGGGTTCAAGATGGCGTTCGGCACCCCGATCCACCTCGCCGACAGCGGCTTCTTCGGCAACTTCTGGGGCCAGCCGGGATCGATCCTGAACAGCCACAGCCTGCTCGAACAGGCCCACCTGCCAGAGCTGCCGGACGAAAAGTTCCTCTTCCCGATGTCGACCCTGGCCTACTTCCAGATCGTCTTCGCCGGGATCACGCCGATCCTGATGCTCGGCTCGGTCCTCGGCCGCTTCAACTTCAAGGCCTGGATCCCCTTCGTCGCGCTCTGGACGCTGTTCGTCTACACGATCAACGCCTTCCTGATCTGGGGCGGCGGCTTCTTCGCCCAGCAGGGCGCGGTCGACTACTCGGGCGGGTACGTGATCCACCTCTCGGCCGGCGTCTCGGGGTTCGTCGCCGCGGCGGTGATCGGGCCGCGGCTGCAGCGCGACCGCGAGGTCGACGCGCCGAACAACCTGGCGATGGTCGCGGTCGGCGCCGGCCTGCTGTGGATGGGGTGGAACGGGTTCAACGGCGGCGACTGGTACAGCGCCGGCGAAATCGCCTCGGCCTCGGTGCTCAACACCAACATCTGCACCGCGGTTGCCTTTCTAGTCTGGGTCGCGATGGACTACCTGACGGGGCGCAAGCCGAGCCTGATCGGCAGCGTCAACGGGATGATCGTCGGCCTCGTCGCGATCACCCCCGGCGCCGGCTTCGTCAACGGCTGGGGCGCGATCATCATCGGCGTGATCGCCTCGGTGCTGGTCTACCTGGCGCTCAACTACCTGAGCCGGGTGGCGCCGTTCCGCAACGTCGACGACACCCTCGGCGTCGTCTACACCCACGGCTTCGCCGGCGTCGCCGGCGGTCTCCTGGTCGGCATCTTCGCCAACAACCTGATGGCGGGCGAACACGAGGGCCTGATCTCCGGCGGCGGCCTCCACCTGCTCTGGGTGCAGGCGTACACCGCCGCCTGGGTGATCGCCTTCTCGGCGATCGGGACCTTCGTCCTGCTCAAGCTGGTCGGTCTGGCGGTGCCGCTGCGGATGACCGAGGCGGACATGGAGACCGGCGACATCGCCGTCCACGGACACGAGGTTTATCCCTCCGACGTGCCCTCCCTCGGCTACCCCGCCGGGATCCCGGCGCCGGCACCGGCCCCCGCCCCCGGGACCGCGTCGTAGGCTCCCGGCCGAGATCAGCGTGCCGACAGGAGGCAGACGGGATGTCCCTGAAGATCATCGTTTCCTACGACGACACCGACAACGATCGCGACGCGTTGGCACTCGGCCGGCTGCTCGCCGTCCCCGGCGCCGAGCTGGCGCTCGCCTACGTCCGCCACTCCTTCGGCCCATCGCTGGAGCAGGAACAGGCCGAGGAGCTGCTGGCCAGGGGCGCGGCGTCGCTTGGCACCCCGGAGATGCCGAAGCACGTGGTCGTCAACCCGGCGACCAGCGTCGGCCTGATGGAACTGGCCGAGCGCGAGCGGGCCGACGCCATCGTCTTCGGCTCCGAGTACCGGACCGCCCGCGGCACCCTGAAGCCGGGCATCTCCGCCCACAAACTGCTGCTCGGCGGCCCCTCGGCGATCGCCGTCGCCCCGGCCGGGCTGTGGGATGGCGCTGCGCCCAGGGTCCAGACGATCGGCGTCATCGACGAGGGCGACGTCTGCGCCCGCGAGACCGCCGCGAGCCTTGCCGCCGTGCTCGGCGCCGGTGTCGCCGAGTACGGGTCGGCCAGGCTCGACCTGCTGGTGGTCGGCTCGCGCCCCGAGGCGCCGGACGGCAGGGTCGTCCTCAGCGCCAGGAGCGACTACGCGGTCGAGGCCGCGAACTACCCGGTGCTGGTGATCCCGCGCGCGACCGCGCTCGACTTCGGCTAGCGCGAGGTCTCAGCGCGGGCGCCGGACGACCAGGACGACGGCGGCGACCGACGGGTCGCCTTCGTCGAGCCGGGCCCTGATCGCGTCGAGGTCGACGCTCTGCGAGCGCTCGCCGGAGACCAGCCCGGCCAGGGTCCGCACCGCCGAGTCGGTCTCGATCACGATCGCGGCCGGGCCGGCGCTGCCCTCGCGACGGTGCTGGACCTCCTCGTCGAGCAGCCGCCTGGTGACGAACTCGCCGCCGCGCTCGGCATTGGCCCAGCCGTTGCCGAAGGAGAGCTCGGGGTAGCTCAGCTCGGGTCCTTCGAGGATCCGCAGCTCCGACTCCGCCGGCGTCCATTTGCGGTCGCCGAGCTCGATCGGGCGCCGGTCGATCCAGGGCGCCACCACCGTCCGCCGCAACTCCTCCTCGCTGAGGTTGAAGGAGCGGGCGTGGTTGATGCCGGCGGCGATCTCGACGTGGAAGGCCATCGCGCGAAGCTACTGAAATGATCCTCGCCGTGGACGCGCCGCACCCAGACGCCGTGCTCTTCGACAACGACGGCCTCCTGCTCGACACCGAGTCGGTCTGGAGCCGCGCCGAGCAGGACCTGTTCGAGCGCCGTGGTCGCGCGTTCACCAGCACCAACAAGCTCGAGCTGGTCGGCCAGTCGGCGGCGACCGCGGGCGAGATCCTCGCCCGGCGCCTGGACGAGCCGGGCCGGGCCGAGCAGCTGATCGAGGAGCTCAACGATCTGGTCGTGGCCGAGCTCGAGCGCGGGGTGGAGGCGATGGTCGGCGCCCGGGAGCTGCTGGTGGCGCTGCGCGAGCGCGGCACCCCCCTGGCCCTGGTCTCCAACTCGCCGATGGTCTTCGTCCGCCGCTCGCTCGAGATCGTCGGGATCGAGGACTCCTTCGACATCATCCTCAGCGCCCACGAAGTGGCGGCGCCGAAGCCGGCGCCAGACCCCTACCTCGAGGCCTGCCGCCGGCTCGGCGTCGAGCCCGGCCCCAACGTCTTCGCGCTCGAGGACTCACCCAGCGGCGTCGCCGCCGCGGTCGCCGCCGGCCTCACCGTGATCGGCATCCCCTCGGTCGAGGGCGTCGCCCTCGACGAAGCGCACCACCTCGCGGAGTCGCTCCGGGACCAGGTTGTTGCGACACAGTTGGTGCTGTAGAGGCGCGGGCGCGGCGGTTCGTCGGACGAGCCGCCTTCGATGCGGATTCGAGGGCGGCGCTCGGGGGTCCCTCCCCGGACGGAAACGACAGCCTTCGGCTGGTTTCCTGAGTGTCCGGGGAGGGACCCC
>JAFDWC010000064.1 GCA_018268655.1 Actinomycetota bacterium | reverse complement strand
GCTGTCGCTGGTGATCGTCACCCCGGCCCTGGCCGGGCCCTACGACCTCGGCACCGTCGCGGTCCGCGCCGCGCTCCGGGTCGACCCCCGGACCGCCGCCGTCAGTGTCGTGTCCGACCCGATCCCGACGATCCTGCAGGGGATCCCGCTCGACATCCGCAGCCTCACGATCGCGATCGACCGGCCCGGCTTCACCCGCAACCCGACCAGCTGCGACCCGAGCGCGGTCGGGGCCGAAGCGATCTCGCCGACCGGCTCGGTGGCGGCGCTGTCGTCGCGCTTCCAGCTCTCCGGCTGCGGCCGCCTCGGCTTCGAGCCGAAGCTGCAGCTGGCGCTGCGCGGGGCGACCGGCCGCAGCGGCCACCCGGCGCTGAAGGCGACGCTGACCTTCCCGCGCAAGGGCAGCTTCGCCAACATCCAGCGGGCCCAGGTCGGGCTGCCGCACTCGCTGTTCCTCGACCAGGGCAACATCGGCGCCGTCTGCACCCAGGCGCGGCTGCAGTCGAGGAGCTGCCCGCCGGCCTCGATCTACGGCCGCGCGAAGGCCTGGACGCCGCTGCTCGAGAAGCCGCTCGAAGGGCCGGTCTACCTCGGCGTCGGCTACGGGCACAAGCTCCCCGACCTGGTCGCCGACCTCGATGGCCAGATCAGGATCCTGCTCAACGGCCGCATCGACACGACCAGGCGCGAAGGGCTCCGCACCACGTTCGAAACCGTCCCCGATGCCCCCGTTTCCAGGTTCGTGCTCGAACTGAAGGGCGGCAAGAAGTTCGGCCTGGTCGAAAACTCGGCCAACCTCTGCGCGCGGCCGCAGCGGGCCGCGGTCGCCTTCAGCGCCCACAACGGCAGGTCGCTGCGGCAGCTGCCGGCGATCAGGCGCCGCTGCGGGAAGAGGTAGCGGAGGCGGCCGGGACGCGGGCGCCGATGATCCAGGTCGAGGCCGGGGCGAAGACGCCCTCGGGGCGCTCGAAGTCGGCGAGGGCGGCCCGGATCTCGGTCGAGATCTTCGGCCGGACCTCCTCCGCCCGATCGCCCCAGAGGCGCAGCACCTCACCGGCCGGCCCGAGCGCCATCGTGAATTCCACCGCCGCCTCGAGGTCGTCGCCGAGCTTGATCGGGAGGTCGCAGCGCTGCAGCGAGACCCGCTCGAAGCCGGCGAGCTGGAGCTGCTGGCTGACGGTGTCGGCGTCGGCCATCGAGAAGGGGCCGGGGCCGCAGGTCGGCTCGTCGCTCTGCTCGGGGTGCTCGAGGTAGCCCTCGACGACGAGCTCGGCCCGGTGGACCCAGTCGTTGTCGAGCTTGCGGCGCCAGACGACGGCGCAGAGGGTGCCGCCGGGGCGCAGCGCCCCGCGGACGTTGCGCAGCGCCGCCACCGGGCTGGCGAAGAACATGATCCCCATCCGCGAGAAGGCGTAGTCGTAGGGGCCACCGAGCTCGCCGTTCTGGACGTCGGCGAGGTGGAACTCGACCGCGGCTCCGGCAGCCTCCGCCTCCTCGCGGGCGAGCTCGACGAAGGGGGCGGCGACGTCGACCCCGACGGCGGGTACGCCGGTCAGCTCGGCCAGGCGCCGGGTGGTGTCGCCGAAGCCGCAGCCGAGGTCGAGGACGCGGTCGCCGCGGGCCGGCGGGTGGGCGGCGATCGCCGCCTCGCCATGGGCGCCGAGGCCGGCGCTGACGATCGGGCGGAACTGGAGGAAGCGCTCGAAGAGCGGCCCGCTCCAGGCCTCGATCGACTCGGCGTTGGCGCTGGCGGCCGGCTCGCCGGCGCCCGCATCCTCGGCGGCGACCTCGGTCATCGCTCCTCCTCGATCGGGCGGAAGCCCGAGCAGAGCACCCGCATCCACTCGATCCGGCCGCCGCTGCCGCTGAGGTAGGCCTGCTGCTCGATCAGGAACAGGCCTTCGGGGTTGCGGACCCGAAAGCGGTAGGCGACCCGCTCGCGGTCGGCGAAGGAGTCGGTTTCGAGCTTCTCCAGCGCCTCGATCTCGTCCGAGTCTTCGAACCAGGTGCGGAGGACGTCGGCGACCACCTCCTCGGGGCTGCCCGCCTCCCAGAACCGCCGCGGGGTGAGGCCGCGGAAGTCGACCGGGGTCGCGAACAGTGCCGCGACCCGGTCGAAGTCCTTCGTCGCCAGCGCCTGGGCGAAATCGGCGCCGAGGGTCGTCGTCTCGGTCATCGACGGCGCGGTGGTGGCTAGGCTGCCGCCGCTTCCGGATCGGGCCGGACGATCACCGTGTCGGCGACCCTGATGATCTCGGTCGCCGGCATCCCGACTCGATCGGCGTGGTCGCGGATCGCCTCCGGGCTCGACGCCTGGTAGATGCAGACGGTGCCGATCGTGCCCGCCTCCTCGGCCAGCGCGTAGCTGCGGATCCAACGGATGTCGTCGGGCATCTCCTCGTCGCCGATCCGGGCCGATTTCTGCGCCGCGGCTTCGAGCTCCTCAGGCGTTTGCCACCCCTGGCGGCGAAGAATCACGTACGTATCCATCTCTCCTCCTGCTGCTGGCTGGTCCGATCGACTCTATGGCCCCGCGCCCGCGAGTCAAGCCGGCGTTCGGCCCGCCGGGCGTCCTCGACGGCCCAGGCCAGCCGCTCGACCAGCAGCCGCCCCGAGTGCTCCGACTGCAGGTGGGCCGGGACCACCTGCTCGGCGTAGACGACCTCGCTGGGGTCCTCGCTCGGGTCGGTGACGATCAGTATCCGTGGCATCTCGCCCTCCTCTCTGGGGGGTGGTCAAATGGCGAGCTCTGTGTGCCGAGGCCGAGGGTGGCGGCACAAGCTTCATCCCAGGTGAACCAGAGGTAAAACCTGGCGGCTCCGCGGCCTCGGTGCACCGCGGCCCCGGTCTCTTGCTTCTCCTCTACCCCGTCGAGCGCGGGAATCCACTCCGCGCCGATGTCGCTTACCACGCCCGACGAATACTTCGAGCTTCGCCGGGTCAACCTCGGTAGCGCTCATCTCAGCCTCCAACTCGTTCAGGGCCGAGACGCTCTTTTGTGGGGAAGGGTGCCGCCGACCGAGTAGAACCGACCCGCCCCGCCCTGTCAAGCGTTCAGTTGGCGATCACGGCGGTGCCGGCGAACGGGCAGTCGCCGCCGCTGAGGGCGAGGGCCCGATAGTCGATGCTGATCGTCGTGTCGGCGTCGCTGTAGACGATCGTCCCGACCGCGGTGTTGGTCGCTTCCACCCTCAGCAGCAGCTGGAACGACGAGGAGATAGGCATGGATTCCGCCTCTGCCTGGGTGCCCGGCGAGCCGATCTGGTGCTGCAGCACGACCGAGCGGTAGATGCTCGGTTCGACCCCTCCGCTCGCCGCTTCGACGACGAGGAAGGTGCCGGCGAGGCCGCCTTCGCCGCAGCTGGCGCGGAGGCTGAGCGGACCGGCCTGGAGCAGCGTCACCGGTTCGGCGTTGCGGTGCAGCGTGACGTCGATCCGCCGCACGCTGCCGGCGCCGAGGTAGGCGCTGGCGGGGGCGCCGCCAAGCTCGTCGGCGTTGGCGGCCGAGTCGGCCCTGGCGGCGTGATCGGCGCTGCCGGCGTGCTGCGCGTAGGCCGCGTTGTCGGCGCTGGTCGCGTGGTCGGCGCCCGCCGCCGAGGTTGCCCGCGGCACCGTCCCGAGCGTCCCGGCGGCGATGTCGGCGCCGGTCAGCGAGCCGTTGCGGACCTTGGCGCCGGTGACCGAGCTCGGCTTCAGCTGCGCCGTGCCGACGCTGTTCTTGGGCAGCTTGACGGCTGCGTAGCCGACGCCGCCGAGGGCGACGAAGACGGCGATCACCGACATCACGTTGGCGAAAGTGAGGCGTTTGCGCACCGAGATCCCCTCCTCCCAGACGCTCGCGATCCTAACGAGACGCCGTCTCAGGCGCAGCGCTCCCGGCGCGGGCGCCGCGGCGGCGGGGTTGGCGGGAAACCGCACCCTGGAAGGCGGCGCCCTCCATGGATCGGCGCCAGCGCCGCTGCGACGCTGGCCCGGCAGGTCGCAATCCACTTAGAGGGGGAGTCCGATGGGAACGCTGGCGCGGTTGCTGAGCTCGCAGGGGGAGACGATGGTGGCGCAGATGGAGGAGCGGACCGGCGAAGAGGTGCTCGCCGCCGGCCAGCTGCGGCAGGGGCGGAAGCCGTCGCTGGCGGCGATGATCACCGGCACGGCGCTGATCGGGCTGGCGAAGCCGCGGCGCTCGAAGCAGCTGCCGCGCCAGTTCTGCCTGGCGGCGACGCCGAGCCGGGTCGTCGCCTACGCCTGCACCGGCGTCGCCGACGACGAGGACGGGACCAACTTCCACGTCGTCGTCCGCGGCGAGGAGCGGGCCTCCTGGCCGCGCCAGGCGGTCGGCTTCGAGGGAACGCCGGCCGAGGGCTTCCTGGCTGTCGCCGGCGAGCGATTCCCGATCCACCAGCCCAACCTGGACGGCGACCCCGAAACCGACGCGCTGCTGGCGGTGCTGTCGCGATGACCGCGGTCGACGCCCAGCGCGAGGTGACGCCGGCGCTGGTTCGCGGCCGGCGCGGCTCGGTCACGGTCCTGCGCGAGGGCGAGCTGGCCCCGGGCCTCGAGGGCCAGCTCTGCCACCACGTCTTCTGCGACGGGATCGGCGACCGCGACTCCACCGTCGTCCTCACTGCGATCCCCGAGGGCGTCGCCTTCGCCCCGGCGCTGGTCTGCCGCGACCGGGAGGAGCTCGGCGGCGGCGCCCCGGCCCAGCTGCCGAGTGAGCGCTGGGAGCGAATCGAGCTCGAGAGCACCGCCTTCAACCGCCGCTACCGGCTGCTCTCGCTGAGCGGCCAGGACGCCGTCTACGCCCGGGAGCTGTTCTCGCCGGCGCTGATCGCCTGGCTCGCCCACGACGTCCCCGCCGGCTTCTCCTTCGAGCTCAACGAGCGCTTCCTGCTGGTCGCCCTGCCCGGCCACCTCGGGGCCGGCGAGGACCTCGATCGCCTCTGCGCGCTCGCCGCCGAGCTGGCGCGGCGGATCCGCGAGGAGGCGGCGGAGGAGGGGGAGGGGAGCGGGCTGTTCGACGAAGCCGAGAAGCTGGCGGAGATCGAGAAGAACCTGGCACGGGTTCGCTTCGAGCAGCCGCCGGCGAGTGTCGGGATCGCCTTCGAAGCGTTCCGGGCGGCGGCCCGCTGGCGGCCGACCGTGCTCCTGCGCGGCGCCTTCTGGGGGCTGCTCGGGTTCGCCGTCATGGCGATCCCGGTGACCCTCGTCTCCAATCCCTTCTTCGGCTTCGTCGCCGGCGCGGTCGCCGCCTACCTCGCCTTCTATGTCGCCTGGGTCCTCGCCTCGGCCGACTACCGTTGGGGCGGGGCGGCCTCGGTGCGGCGGCTCGGGCTCGAGGCCTTCCTCCGCGGCTACGCCTCCTCGCGCGGCCTGCGCGAAGAGAACCGCTGGCGCTTCCACTCGGTCCACCGCAACCTGCCGCTGCCCGGGACCGTCGCCCACGTGATGGCGGGGCCGATCCCCGGCAGCGATCGCGACGGCGCCACCGTCGTGATCTGGCACCCGGTCGCCGGCAGCATGTGCTTCGGCGCCAGGGAATTCGACCAGTTCCGGGCCGCCGCCGGCGAGCTACTCGCGCAGGTAGGCGAGGACGGCGAGGACGCGGCGGTGGCCGCCGTCGCTGCCGCCGAGGTCTAGCTTCTGGAAGATCGCGGTGACGTGGCGCTCGACCGCGCGCTCGGAGACGTAGAGGTCGGCGGCGATCTCCCTGTTGGTCCGGCCTTCGGCCATCGCCTTCAGCACCTCGCGCTCGCGCTCGGTCAGCGAGTCGAGCGGGCCGGCGTCGCGGCGGCGGCCGAGCATCTCGGCGACCACCTCGGGGTCGAGCACCGAGCCGCCCTCGGCGACCCGGCGGACGGCGTCGAGGAAGCGGTCGACCTCGGCCACCCGGTCCTTGAGCAGGTAGCCGACGCCCTGGCTGCCGGCGGACAGCAGCTCGACCGCGTAGTGCTCCTCGACGTACTGGGAGAGGATCAGGATGCCGGTGCCCGGCAGCTCCTCGCGGATCTGGGCCGCGGCGCGGAGGCCGTCGTCGCTGTTGTCGGGAGGCATCCGGATGTCGACGATCGCGACGTCTGGCTTGTGGGCGCGGACCTTGCGCAGCAGCTCCTCGGCGTCCCCGGCCTGGCCGGCGACCTCGATCCCCGCCTCCTCGAGCAGCCGCGCCGCGCCCTCGCGCAGCAGCACGCTGTCCTCGCCGATCACTACTCGCACGGGATCCCCGCGCTGAGGGTGGTGCCGGCACCGACCGGGCTGGCGATCGCGAGCTCGCCACCGAGCGCGGCGACCCGGTCGGCGAGCCCGCCGAGCCCACCACCGCCGAGGCTGGCGCCGCCGGGGCCGTCGTCGCGGACCGCGACCTCGAGCCGGCCCTCGCCGGCCACCACCTCGACCTCGACCAGGCTGGCTCCGGCGGCGTGGCGGGCGGCGTTGGTCAGCCCCTCGGCGACGACGAAGTAGGCGGCGGCCTCGACCGCGGCCGGGAAGCGCTCGGCCGGCACCGCGGCGATCTTCGCCGCCAGCGGGCTGCGGCGGACGAGGCCCCGCAGGGCCGGGTCGAGCCCGCCCTCGGTCAGCACCGCCGGGTGGATGCCGCGAGCCAGCTCGCGCAGCTCGGCGGTCGCGGCGCGGAGCTCGGCGATCGCCTCGTCGAGCAGCTCGGCGGCCGCGGCCGGCTCGCGCTCGAGGCTGCCGCGCGCCCCCTGCAGAGTCATCGCGACGCTGACCAGTTGCTGCTGGGCGCCGTCGTGGAGGTCGCGCTCGATCCGCCGCCGCGCCTCGTAGGCGGCCTCGACCAGGCGGGTCCGCGACTGGCGCAGCTGGTGCTCGGCGGCGCGGCGCTCGGTGATGTCCCGGAGGTGGCCGGTGAAGACCGGCTCGCCCGGCACCTCGATCCGGGTGATCGTCAGCTCGGCCGGGAAGCGGGAGCCGTCGGCCCGCTGCGCCTCGACCTCGACCCGGCGGTCGAGGAGTATCGGCTCGCCGCCCTCGAGGTAGCGGCGGAGGCCGGCGCGGTGGCGCTCGCGCATCTCCGGCGGCACGATCAGCTCGGCCATCTCGCGGCCGACCGCCGCCTCGCTGGCGTAGCCGAAGGTCCGTTCGGCGGCCGGGTTGAACTCGAGCACGCTGCCCTCGTGGTCGATCGTGATCACGCAGTCGAGCGCCGCCCGCAGGGTCGCCCTGTGGCGCAGCTCGGCGACGTCGGAGGAGTGCTCGACCCGGCGCCGCTCGAGCAGCTGCCCGAGCTGGACCTCGACCACCTCCAACGAAGCGGAGGGGCCGGGCCCGAAGCACTCGACCCTGGCCAGGGTGCCGCGCTCGCTGCGGGCCGGGAACTCGAAGCTCGGCGAGTCCCCGGCGCTGGCGCCGTCGCGGCGCCAGCGCTCGCGCCCGCCGTCGTTCTCGACCACGAGCACCTGCTCCAGCCCGAGCGCCTCGCCGATCGCCGCCAGCGCCCGCGCGAGGGCGTCGTCGGTATGGGCGGCGCCCCGGATCGCGCGGGCGACGGCGCGCTCCACCGGCACCCCGGCGGCGGCTGGAGACGAGTTCACCCCCGGGACTCTACGAGCGCGGCCAGCGCCTCGCTCGAGAGGTCGAGCTTGCTGAGGAAGCCGCGGGCGCCGCTGCGCGCGGCGAGCTCGCCGTAGTCGGCACGGTCGTGGGTCGAGGTGACGACGATGTCGAGCTCCGGGGTGCGCTGGTGGAGCTGGCGCGCCACCTCGATCCCGCTGATGTCCGGCAGCCCGACGTCGAGCAGGACGACGTCGGGCTCGCAGTCGGCGGCGAGGCGCAGAGCGGCGGCCCCGTCCTCGGCCTCTCCGACCACCTCCCAGCCGGCCGCCTCCAGGCTCCGCGCCGCGGTGCGGCGGAAGCCCGGGTGGTCATCGACGATCAGCAGCCTGCGGCTCACCCGTCCGCTTTCCTCACGACCGTGAGCTTGACGACCGCCGGCGTCGGGTCAGCGCCGGTGGCGCTGACGGCGACCGCGCGGATCCGGTGCCTGCCGGGGCCGAGCCGGGTGCTGAAGGTGGCGCCGCAGCCGCGGAACGTCTTCCTGTCGACCTGGCAGCGGAAGCTGGCGCCGCTGACGCTGGAGCCGAGCGTCACCGTGACCTTGACCGTCCTGCCGGCGGTGGCGACGCGGGGCTTGCCCTTCAGCCTGATCGTCGTGTTCGGGAGCTGCGGCTGCGGTCGCGAGAGCTCGCCGCCGGGAGTGCCGGCGCCGGCACCCGATCCGCCTTCGCCCGGGGGCAGGCAGGTCGGGACGTGCTCGTAGGCGCCGATGTCGCGCCGCGGCGCGCCGCCGCAGACGGCTGCGATCGCGCGGGAGTTGCCGGCGAGGTCGACGGCGTCGGCCGCCGGCGCCGCCGGGTCGCCGACGTCGAGCAGCGGCGAGCCGGCGGCGAGGCGGAAGTCGCCGGCGGCCGGATCGACGAAGTTCGGGGCGAGGTTGGAGACGTTGCTCGGCAGGTAGATCGAGGTGCCGGTGGCGCCGGCGCCGTCGAGGTTGTCGTTGACCTCGACCGTCGCCGGGTTGTAGTTCGAGTAGCTCACCGTTGCCTTCGCTTCCCGCCCGGCGTCCGACCAAACCTGCAGCGCCTTGGCGGGGCCGGCGATCACGGTGTCGGCGATCGTCGCGTCGGCCGTCTCTTCCAGCAGGTTCGCCTGGACCCGGATGCCGACCGAGTTGGCGACGGCGCCGCCGACGATCGTCACCCCTTCGATCGCCCCGTTGATCGGCTTGATGCCTTTGTTGTCGTTGGCGAGCATGATCCCGATCGCGCTGCTCCGCGGCTGCAGGCGGATGAGGGAGTCGCGGGCCACCAGCGTGCCGCTGTCGATCTGGGCGCCCCGCCACGAATAGAGCCGCGAGCGTTCGATCGTGAATTCGTTGGAGCTGACGTTGACCCCGATGTCGGCTTCGATTTCGTCGCCGACCAGGCCGGAGTTGCTGTCGGTGGCGGCGACGCCGGTGCTGGTCGGGGCCCCGAGCGGGATCTTCACTCGCGAGTCGACCAGCTTCGCCCGGCTCAGCATGATCCCCTGCGTGTTGTTGCCGGCCGGAGCGTCGACGCTGAGGTTGCGCCCGACCGCGTCGCCGGAGAGGCTGCCGACGATCTTGATGCCGATCTCGGCGTTGCTGTCGGAGTTCGCCGGGACCGTCAACGCCAGGTCTTCGACCGTGGTGCCGCCGGCGCCGGTCACCGCGATCCCGTACTCGGTGCCGGTGGTGCCGCCCATCGTCAGGTGCGGGGAGCCGATCCCGCGGACGTGGACGACCTGTCCGGGTTCGGAGTAGTTCGCCTCGGGCCCACCCGGATTCGCCGCCAGCACGTAGTTGCCCGGCCCGACCAGGACCGAGTCGGTCCCAGGATGGGTCTCGGCAAGCGCGAGCCCGCTGGTCAGCGTCGCCGTCCCGGTTTCGCATGACGCGTCGATCGACTTGTTGTCGCTCAGGTCCCCGGGCGTGGTGTCGACGCAGTAGACGGTCGCCGCCGCCGTCCCGGGCAGCAGGAAGAGCGCCGCGATGGCGCAGGAGGCGATCAGGAACGGCAGCTTGCTCGGCACTTGGAAACCCCTTCTCGTCGGTTGCCGGGGAAGCCTCGCTGAGCCGCCCGCCCGCCAGAAGAGGGGCTCGCCGCCGTTCGCTGGCGGAAAACCGAAGGTCGGGGGGACGGCCGCCCCGGCAATTAAGGGAGCGTGCGTATCCTGGCCCCGCCGATGCGAAACCTCTCGCCGCTCCTCTTCGCCCTCCTGGTCGGCTGCCTGCTCCTCGCCTACCTCGGCTCGGCCCACGGGGGAACGCTGCTGGCGGTGCTGGCGGCGAGCGCGGGCGTGGCGGCGATCGTCGCGCTCTGCGCCCAGGTGGTGAGGACGGATTCACGGCTCGCCGCCGAGGAAGCGGTCGGGCTCGGGCTGCCGGTCGGCGAAGGGTTCCATGCGCTCGAGCGCAGCGGCCGCTCGGCGCTGCTGGTGTTCGTGCGGGCCGACCGCCTCGGCCGGATCGTCGAGGCCTTCGCCTACGACCCCGACGAGGACGCCTAGCCCGCTGGATCAGCCACCGCCGAGCTCGGCGGCCCGGCGCTCGAGCGCCGCCAGCTGAGCCGGGGTGTCGACGTCGGCCGGGTCGCCGAGGTCGCCGCACTCGACCGTCGCGATCCCGGCCTCCCGCAGCACCGCCGCCGGCTGGGCGTCGGCCGGGGCGGCCAGCAACGGCGCGAACAGCTCGCGCTCGATCAGGACCGGGTGGCCGGGACGCCCCGAGTAGCCGGCCCGGAGCGCCGCCAGGCCCGGGCGCCGCGCGGCGAGCAGACGCGCCGCCGCCTCCGCCGGGAGGAAGGGCTCGTCGCCGAGGGTGACGAGCGCCGCCGCCACCTCCGGCTCGAGCGCCGCCAGGCCGGCCCGCAGCGAGGCGCCCTGGCCGCGCTCCCAGTCAACGCAGCGGACCACGGTCGCGGCCCCGAGCTCGACCCCGGCTTCGACCTCCTCGGCATCGGCTCCGATCACCAGCACGGTCCCGTCCGCCGGCCCGGCCGCGGCGGCGGCGAGGGCGTGCTCGAGCAGCGGCCGGCCGGCCAGCGGCGCCAGCTGCTTGCGGCCGCCGAAGCGCCGCCCCTCACCGGCGGCGAGGACGACCGCGACGATGCGTCCCGGCGCCACCGTCCGGCCCGGCGCTCAGCCGCCGATCGCGCTCATCGTCCGCGCCGGCTGGCGGAAGCCCGGCTCGGCGATGTGGTGTTTGAGCTCCTTGCGCCAGACGGCGTCGCGGAGGACGCGCTCGAGCTCGGCGTCGCCGGCGCCGGCGCGCATCGGCGCCCGCAGGTCGGTCTCGTGGAGGCTGAAGAGGCAGGTGCGGAGTTTGCCGTCGGCGGTGACCCGAATCCGGTTGCAGTCGGCGCAGAACGGTTCGGACACCGGGTTGATGAAGCCGATCGCGCCGCTGCCGTCGGCGAAGCGGTAGGTGCGCGCGGTCGCGTGCGGCTCCCGCGGCACCGCCTCCAGCGCGTGCTCGGTTTCGATCACGGTCCGGATCTCGGCCCCCGAGAGGACGCTGTCGCGGTCCCAGGCGTGGTCGGCGTCGAGCGGCATGAACTCGATGAACCGGACCTCGTAGGGATGGCTGCGGGCGAACTCGGCGAAGGGGAGGATCTCCTCCTCGGTGAAGCCGCGCATGGCGACGCAGTTGACCTTGATCGGGTGGAGCTGCGGGTAGGCCTCGGCCGCCCGCAGCGAGGAGAGCACCCGCTCGAGGGCGTCGCGCCGGGTCAGCTCGAGGAAGCGGTGGCGGGCCAGCGAGTCGAGCGAGACGTTGATCCGCCGCAGACCCGCCGCGACCAGCTCCGGGAGCTGCCGCTCGAGCAGGTAGCCGTTGGTGGTGAGGGAGAGGTCGGTGAGGCCGGGGACCGGCGCCAGCCGCGCCAGCAGCTGCGGGAATTCGCGCCGGGCCAGGGGCTCGCCGCCGGTCAGCCGCAGGTCGGTGACGCCCATTCGCGCCAGCAGCCGGACCAGCCGCTCGATCTCCTCGAAGCTGAGGACGTCCTCGCGCGCCAGCCAGTCCATGCCCTCCGCCGGCATGCAGTAGCTGCAGCGGAAGTTGCAGCGGTCGGTGACGGAGACGCGCAGGCTCGTGATCGGCCGGCCGTGACCGTCGTACAGCGGCTCCAGTGGCTTCGCGTCCATCTCCGCCGACAAGTTTACGAACGGCGGCGTTTCGGCCCTCCGGCGGCCGGCCAGCGGGCGGCCGCGGCGGGCTTGGCCGACCGCGCCGAGCGCATCCCGGCCTGCGCTTCGCTGCCGTTTCCACTGCTGAAGTTGAGGATTTGTGTGTCATTCGCGTCGGTTTCTGGGGATTCGGAGAATCTGCGGCGCGAAATCTGGATTTATCCCGGTACGAGTGCCTGAATCATCTCGAAATGGCGAGCGTTGGGCTCGCCTCGAGCGCGTTCGCTGATGCGGGCGCGGCGCCCCACTTTTGAGGAGCGAGAGGAGGCAGCAAATGAGAGTCGGAGTCCCGACCGAGATCAAGGCCGACGAGTACAGGGTGGCGCTGACCCCCGCCGGCGTCCGCGAGCTGACCTCTCGCGGCCACGAGGTGGTCGTGCAGGCGGGCGCGGGGGAGGGCTCGGCGATCGCCGACGCCGACTTCGCCGCCCAGGGCGCTGAGATCGCCGCCGACGCCGCCGCCGTCTTCGCGACCGCGGAGACGATCGTCAAGGTAAAGGAGCCGCAGCCGGTCGAGGTGGCGATGCTGGAGCCGCGCCACACCCTCTTCACCTACCTCCACCTCGCCCCCGACCCCCAGCTGACCCGCGGCCTGATCGACTCCGGCGCGACCTGCATCGCCTACGAGACGGTCACCGACGCCGCTGGCCGGCTGCCGCTGCTGGCGCCGATGAGCGAGGTGGCCGGCAAGATCGCCACCCAGGCCGGCGCCTTCATGCTCGAGCGCCCGCTCGGCGGCCGCGGCGTCCTCCTCGGCGGCGTCCCCGGCGTCGCCGCCGGCACGGTGCTGGTGATCGGCGGCGGCGTCGTCGGTCAGAACGCCGCCAAGGTCGCCGTCGGCCTCGGCGCCGACGTCTTCGTCTTCGACCGCTCGATCGACCGCCTGCGCGAGCTCGACTCGATCTTCGACGGCCGTCTCTCCACCTGCTACGCCTCCTCGCTGGAGATCGAGCGCCGCCTCCCGGACGCCGACCTGGTGATCGGCGCGGTCCTGGTCAAAGGCGCGAAGGCGCCGCACGTGGTCACCCGCGAGCAGCTCTCGCTGATGAAGAGGCGGGCGGTCCTGGTCGACGTCTCGATCGACCAGGGCGGCTGCTTCGAGACCTCCCACGCGACCACCCACTCCGACCCGACCTACGAGGTCGACGGGGTCACCCACTACTGCGTCGCCAACATGCCCGGCGCCGTCCCCATCACCTCGACCAGCGCCCTCACCAACGCGACGATGCCCTACCTGCTCGAGATCGCCGACCGCGGCCCGCGCCAGGCGCTCGCCGCCGACCCCGGGCTGCTGGCCGGGCTCAACGTCGCCGCTGGGCAGCTGACCGAGCCCGCCGTCGCCGCCGACCAGGGCCTCGACTGGCTCCCCGCCGAGCAGGCCCTGGAGCGGATCGAGGCCGCGCCGGCGCTGACCGCGAGCTAGCGCCCCGGACTCAGGTGCAGTTGTCCCCGCTATGCGGGGACAACTGCACAGGTAAGGGAGCCGACGCGGCGCGGTGCTAGACCGGCGCGGCGAGCTCGGCGGTCGCCTCGCGATAGGTCTCCATCTGGGCGGCGAGGCCCTCGTTGAGGTAGGCGTCGACGACGCCGAACTCCTCGACGATCAGCGCCGCCCTGACGTTCAGCCGGTTGACGTCCTCGCGCTCGCGGACCGCGGCGATCTGCTCGCGCGAGCCGCGGACGAGGACGAAGCCGGCGAGCCCGCCGCCGTGCGGTGCGAGCAGGACGACCTCGAAGCTCTCGATCGCCCCCTCCTCCTGCAGGCTCGCCTCGAGCGCCAACGCCTCCTGGAAGACGTCGAGGCCCCTCTCCTCCCTGCCCCGCACCGGCGCGCCCCAGCCGATGAACAGTCCTGCATCAGCCATGAAAAACCTCCTGAGTTGCGGGATTTCCCGCTAGGAGGACCGCCGCGACGATCGGAGCGGTTTCAATCGACGCCGCCGCTCGGCGGCGCCGGCCGGATCCGGAGCTGCCAGAGCGGCGAGGCCGGGTAGGTGATCAGCGAGCCCGCCCTGCCCCTGAGGCAGGCGCCACACCAGATCACGTAGCCGTAGCTGCCGGCGGCCAGCGGCGGGATCCGGAAGCTGAGCAGGTAGCGCGGGAGGTCGCCGTGTTCGGGGTCGTTGCCGCCCGGCGGGGGCACGGCGGCGCCGAGGAAGCGGTAGCCGTGGCCCCGCGGCGGCCGGGGCGGGGTCGGGCAGGAGCGGCCGTCGAGCTGGCAGGCGGCGAGGCGCTCGGCGCGCCGCTTGGAGACCAGCGAGACGCCAAACGAGGCCGGAGGCCGCCTCTCGGTGCCGGGTATGCAGGGCCCCTTTTCGAATCCTTCCGGATGGCGTTCCCCCTTCGGCCCCGCGCAGGGCGGGAAGCAGAAGCCGCAGGCGAGGGTCAGCTGCACCTCCTCGCCGGCGGGCCCGGCGTGGCGGCTGACCCTTTCGATCCCGACGTCGGCGAGCGCGGTGCCGGTCAGCGCGACCACGATCACCATTGCGCTGGTCGCTGCGATGATCGCGGCCGCGTTTCTCCCCTTCATGCGATTCCGTCCCTTCATCCGATTCGACCCATCACCGATGGATACGGCTCGGCTCGGCCTGGCGGTCCTTCTGGTGGCGATTTTCTGCGGCGGCGCGTCGGCGCTGGCGGCGCCGGCCCCTTCGCACCCCGGCGGTGGGCCGGTCACCTTCGCCGCCGTCGGCGACACGATGCTCGGCAACACCCCGAACCTGCCGGCCCGCCCGGGCACCTACCTCGACCCGGTCCGGCGCCAGCTTCGCGCCGACGTCGTCTTCGGCAACCTCGAGGGGACGCTCACCGACGTCTCCTCCTCGCCCAAGTGCGGCGGCGGCAACGGCGGTGACTGCTTCGCCTTCCGGGCACCGCCCCGCTTCGCGCGGGCCCTGGCAGGGGCCGGGTTCAGCGTGATGTCGGACGCCAACAACCACTCCTCCGATTTCGGGCCGACCGGGTTGCGGCAGACGGTGCGGGCTCTGCACCGGGCGGGGGTCGCCCAGACCGGGCTGCCGGGCGAGATCACGACGCTGCGGGCGGGTGGAGAGCCGGTCGCCTTCCTCGGCTTCGCCCCCTACGCGACCACCGCCTCGCTGCTCGACCTCGCCGCGGCCCGGCGCCTGATCCACCGCGCCGCCGCCGAGGCCCCGATCGTCGTCGTCGCGATCCACGCCGGCGCCGAGGGGCTCGGCGCCCAGCACCTGACCGGCGGCGAGGAGCACTACCTCGGCGAGGACCGGGGCAACCCCGAGCGCTTCGCGCGGATGGCGGTCCGCGCCGGCGCCGACCTCGTGCTCGGCTCCGGCCCGCACGTGCTGAGGGCGATGGAGCTCTACCGCGGCCGGCTGATCGCCTACAGCCTCGGCAACTTCTGCGGCTTTCACAACTTCGACACCAGCGGCGCCCTTGGCGAGTCGGCGATCCTCCACGTCACCCTTTCCCCGGGCGGCGCCTTCCGCTCCGGCCGGATCGCCTCGGTGCGGCTCGCCGGCCCCGGCCGGCCGCAGCCCGACCCGAGCGGCGCCGGCGCCTCGCTGATCAGGCGCCTCTCCCGCCAGGACCTCGGCCGGCGCGGCGTCAGGGTCTCCGGCGACGGGACGATCCTGCCGCCGCGGGCCGGCGAGTAGCCGGCTGGCTCAGACCAGGATCTCGGAGAGCAGGTCGAGCGCCCGCTGGCGGTGGGCGTCGAGCTCGGCGACGAGGAGGTCGGCGTCGCCGGCGCGCAGGGCGGCGACGATCCGCTCGTGGGCGGCGACCGCCTGCTTGCGCTCGGCCGGCGAGTTGTAATAGAGCGCCCGGTACGTTTCGGTCGAGTCCCAGAGCAGCCGGATCAGCCGCAGCGCGTGGGTCTGGCCGGGGGCGTCGAGAAGGGCGAAGTGGAAGCGGCGGTTGGCGGCGAGCTCGGCGGCGACTTCCCCTGCCGCGGCCGCCTCGACCACCTCGCGCGCCGCCAGCTCGACCCGCTCCAGCGCGTCCTCGTCCAGCAGCGGCACCGCCCGCCGTGCCGCCCGGCCCTCGAGCAGCGTCCGCAGCTCGTAGATCTCGCGCAGGTCCTCGAGCCGCAGCTCGGTGACGAAGTAGCCGCGCCGCGGTTTGTAGGTGAGCTGGCCCTCCTGCTCGAGCGCGGCGAGCGCCTCGCGGACCGGGGCCAGGCTGACCCCGAGCCGCTCGGCGATCTCCTCCTGGCCGACC
>JAFDWC010000063.1 GCA_018268655.1 Actinomycetota bacterium | reverse complement strand
GGAGCTCAAGCTCGGACGGCCGCTGCACTCCCCAGCGAAAAACCCAGCAAGCGGGGGGAGGCACCCCGTCCCCTTTGGCGGTTTCTAGGGTCGGGGGTTTGCGGCGGATGGGCGGGGGCTGTGGGGGATGGGCGGTGGGCGTCCCGACATATCGACCGCTGGCTCTCCGCCATCTGAGCCGCCGTACGAGAAACGACCCTCTCGGCCAACCCCCACCCACCCCCGGATATCGTTCACCCACAATGAAGCGCCTGACCATCCTCGATGTCGCCGAGCGTGCAGGGGTTTCGGTTGGCACCGTTTCAAACGCCCTCAACCGGCCGGAGATCGTCGCCGAGAAAACCCTCGCCTCGATCCAGGCGGCGATGGACGAACTCGGCTTCGTCCGCAACGCCGCCGCCCGCCAGCTGACCGGGGCAAAGAGCCCGGCGATCGGGCTGATCGTCCTCGACATCGACAACCCGTTCTTCACCGAGGTCTACCGTGGGGTCGAAACCGCGGCCAACGAAGCCGGGTACCTGGTCGTCGTCTGCGGCCTCTCCGGCGACCCCCAGCACGAGCGGCGGCAGCTGCGCCTGCTCGAGGAACAGCGGGTGGCGGGGATCCTCGCGACCAGGGTCGGCAAGGGCAACTCCCGCATCTACAGCCAGATGCGCAAACGGGGGATGCCGGTGGTCCTGCTCGACCGCCGCAGCGCCAGCAAGAACCAGTGCAGCGTCTCGGTCGACGACGTCGCCGGCGGCCGCCTCGCGGGCGAGCACCTCTGCGGCCTCGAGCACCGGCAGCTGGGGCTGGTCAACGGTCCCCGCGACTGGAACCAGTGCGCCGACCGGCGCGCCGGCTTCCTCGCCGCGGTCGAGGGTGCCGAGGCGCGGCTGCTCGCCGGGGCCGACATCGAGGTCGAGAAGATGACGATCGGCGCCGGCGAAGCGGCGGCGCGGCAACTGCTCGCCGCCCCCGACCGGCCGAGCGCGATCTTCTGCGCCAACGACCTGCTCGCGCTCGGGGTCGAGCACGCGCTGATCGCCGCCGGCTTCCGGGTCCCCGAGGACTTCGCGATCGTCGGCTACGACGACGTCGCCTTCGCGACGATGGCCTTCGTGCCGCTGACCTCCGTCCGCCAGCCCGCCTTCGAGCTCGGGCAGCGGGGCGCCCAGCAGCTGCTGGGCGAGGCGGCCGAAGAAGCGCACAAGCACGAACAGGTCGTCTTCGAGCCCGAGCTCGTGGTCCGCGCCTCGACCGTGGCCGCGGTCACCGCCGCACCTGCTCCAGGATGACCCGCGCGAGGCGGTCGCGCACCGCCCGCGCCGACTGATCGCCGGCGCGGTTGCGCCGCTCCTCGGGGTCGCTCGCGAGGTCCACCAGCAGCAGTTCGTCGAGCTCCGGCCCGAGCCGGGCGCTGAGCTTCCAGGACCCCTCGCGGACCAGGGCGAAGCGCTCGCCGAGGCGGACCTCGGGCAGCGGCATCAGCTCGGAGAGCACCGGGACAGCCGCCGGTTCGGCGCCGTCCCGCAGCGTCGCCGCGGCGGAGAGCGGCCGCAGGTCCCGCGGCAGCTCGAGCCCGAGCAGGTCGAGCACCGTGGGCAGCAGGCCGATGATCCCGACCGGGGTCGGGACCGGCTCCCGGCGGGCGACCAGGCCGGGCCCCCAGAAGATGTAGGGGACGTTGACCGAGGGCTCGAAGAAGGTCTGCTTCTGCAGCAGGCCGAAGTCGCCGAGGTGGTTGCCGTGGTCGGAGCAGAAGACGACCAGGAGGTTCTCGAGCAGGCCGCGGGCGTCCATCCACTCGAGCAGCTCGGCGATCAACCAGTCGAGGAAGGCGACCTCGCCGTAGTAGGCCTGACGGGCCCGGCGCAGCTCGCGGTCGGAGAGCCGCGAGGAGGCGGCGATCGCGGCGAGGTCACGGAGCCAGGGCGGGCTGCCGCTCGGTAGCCCGGCCGGACCGGTGAGCGCGATCTCGCCGGGGTCGATGCAGGTGTCCCAGGGGGCGGGCGGGGCGACGGGAGTGTGCGGCCCGTTGAACGAGAGCCGCAGGAAGAACGGGGCAGGCGACGAGGTCGCCTCCTCCAGCCAGGCTTTGCCGGCGGCCACGACCCGCGCCTCGGCGGTCTCGGCCCAGGATCCCGGGAAGCGCCCGGCAAGGACCCAGGGGTAGGGCTCGGGCGGGTACTGGACGACGTCGAACTCGCCCTGGCGCCAGCGCTCGGCGTAGCCGAAGTAGTCGACCTCCCGCGAGAGCCAGAGGTCGCCGGCCCCGTGCCGGCGGCGCTCGAGGTGCTCGTGGACGTCGTGGCGCTGGGTCTGGAAGGCCCGGGCTGGCGCGGTGAGGTGATGATGCTTTCCGAAGCTCGCCGTCCGGTACCCGGCGGCCGGGAGGAGGCTCGTCAACGGCGGTGCCGGGCGCGGCGCGTCCCCTTCCTCGGCCCGGGCCGAGCCCTCCGCCTGGTCGTTCGACCAGATCCCGGTCTGGTGCGGGTAGCGTCCGCTCAGGATCGCCGAGCGCGCCGGCCCGCAGATCGGCGCCGGGGTCAGCGCCGTCTCGAACCTCACTCCCTCCGTGGCGAGGCGGTCGAGGGTCGGGGTCCGGGCCCAGCCGCTGCCGTAGCAGCCGAGCGAGTCGGTCCGCTGCTCATCGGTCATCAGCCACAGCACGTTGAAGTCGCTCGCCCCCTCGCTCATCTCAGCGCCCCGTCAGCCCTCTACCCGCCGCCGAGCTGGTGGCGCCCGGGCCCGAGCTCGTGGCGCTCGCCGGCCCACTCGACCGTGACCGGGACCGGGCTCTCGAGCGCCAACCGCCCGGCCTCTGCCTTCACCCACAGCGGGCCGTGCGGAGTCGGCGCGGTCCCCTCCGCCCACTCGAGATCACCGAGCCCCGGAGCGACCCGGGCGCGGGCGAACCCGGGCGCGGCCGGCTGCACGCCGAGCACGTAGGTGATGAGGTCGCGGGTCGGCGTCGAGCTCCAGCCGTGGCAGTGGGAGCCGCCGACCCAGGTCTCCGGCCAGGAGCTCTCGCCGGCCCGGACGAAGGCGCCCCAGTCACGGCAGGCGTCGGCGACGAGGTCGGCGCGGCCGGCCTCGGCCAGCGCGTCGTGGACGACGTAGCGGAAGAACGGCTGCGCCTCGAGGATCTGCCGCTCCAGGTCCCACCACGGCGGCGGGTTGCCCTGGGTGACGTAGGAGACCCCTTCGCTCAGCCCTCCCCCGGCCAGCAGCTCGAGGGCCGGCGCCGACTGGACCAGCCGGCTGCGGTCGGCGAGGGTCGCGGCGAGCGCCCCGAGGCGCTCCGCCGGGACGATCCCGGCGCAGATCGCCGCCGCGTTTGCGTGGCGGCTGGCGGCGGGGCGGACAACGCCGTCGACCCGGTGGTCGCGGTAGAGCTCGCGCTCCGGGTCCCAGAATTGCTCGAACCCGGCCCCCACCTGGCGCCGCCGCTCCCGCGCCCAGGCCGCCCGGCCGCCGTCCCCGAGCCAACCCGCGAGCTCCTCGAAGTCGCGCAGCCCGCGCGCCCAGAGCGCGTTCAGCACCGCACTCGTCCCCGCCACCGAGACCGCGCTCCAGTCGATCAGGACCCAGCCCGGAACCTCGGCGAGGAGGCCGTCGCGACCGCGGTAGGGCTCGAACCAGCGCAGCACCCGCTCGGCCGTGCCCAGCAGCGAGGCGACCAGCTCGCGGTCGCCGGCGTAGCGCATCAGGTTGTGGACCGCGCGGATCCAGTGCAGCGCCCAGTCGGGGATGTAGCTGCCCTCGAGCGGGCCGCCACCGAGGTCGGAGCAGATCGCCATCGGGATCATCCCGTCGCCGCGGGGCGCGTTCGCCAGCTGCGGGTGCCAGCGCGCCAGCGACCAGTCCGCAGCGGTGGCGAGGTGGACCGACTGGTGGACGACGAAGTCGCCGGTCCAGGCCCGGGCCTCGCGGGTCGGGCAGTCGACGTAGGCGTCCTGGGAGCAGAGGTCGACGGTGCGCAGGCCGATCTCGAAGATCCGGTTCAGCAGCGGGTCGCTGCAGCGGAATGGGGCCGGGCCGCGGTCGGGAGGGAAGAGCCGCTCGCGGATCTCGGCCCGCAGGCGGACCGGGCCCTCGGAGCGGACCGAGACCACCGCGTAGCGGCCGCCGACCGGGTCGAACGACTCGTGGCCGTCGGCGCTGCCGCGGGCGGTGTAGCGCAGGCCGGTGTGGGCGAAGTCGGAGACGAGCAGGCCCTCATCGTCGACCTCCTCGCTCAGCGCCCAGTCGATCTGGGTGCCGGCCGCGGCCTCGAGCTCGAGGCACACGGTGCCGGCGACGGTCCTCCCGAAGTCGAGCGCGACCAGGTGGGAGCCGGCGGCGGCGATCTCGACCGCGGCGGACGCCGGGAGCTCGGCGCGGGCGGAGAGGTCGGCGGTCCGCTGGTCGGCGATCACCTGCTCGATCGGGCCCTCGGCGCCGACCGCGCCGACCGCGGCGGCCGGCATCAAGGCGACGCTCACCGGCCTCCGGGTCTCCCCGGACAGGCGCGGGATCGGCCGTGGCGGCAGCGGCCCGAAGGGATCGCTGGGCGGCTGCTGGACCCCGAGGTAGCCGTCGTTGACGGGGTCGATCGGCTCCGCGAACGGCCACTCGCCGTCGTCGAACTCGACCTCGGTCCAGCCCACCGGCAGCTGGCGGGCGTCGACGATCTCGGGCAGGAACCCCGACCCGTTCCGCAGCAAGTGCGGCCCCGCGACCCAGGCGGATCCGGGCAGCGCCCGCCAGCTCTCGTCGGTGCCGATCGTCGCCCCGTCCGCGAGCGTCAGCTCGGCCGCGACCGCCGCGCCGCCGAGGCCGAGGGTGACCGGCGTCGGCAGCCACCAGGCGGTGGCGACCCCGTAGTAGCGCCCGAGCACTGCGATCAAGTTGCGGCCGCGGCGCAGGTGCCCGGCGACCGCGGCGAGCTCGCAGCAGGTGCTGCGGGCGTCGGCGCGGACGGGGCCGCGGGCGACCTCGTGGCCATTGACCCAGGCCACCAGCCGCGAGTTCGCGACGGCCCGCAGCACCGCCTCCTCCGGCACCTGCTCGAGCTCGAAGCTCCGCCGCAGGAGGACGAAGCGGTCGCGGACCTTGGGGTCGACCGAGCCGCTGATCAGGCCGGGACGATGCCCGGTGTCACCGATCCACACCCACCGCGCGTCCCAGCGGTACGGCAGCTCCAACATCACCCTCCAGCCTCGCGATCACTTGAAACGCTTCAGCACTAAGCTGAACATCATAGTCCCTCGCGACCGCTCCTCAGGTCCCCGCCCGGCGACGATATCCGCGCGGCGAAACGCCGTTCACCCGGCGGAAGACGCGACTGAAGTGGTACGGGTCCTCGTAGCCGACGGCATGCGAGATCTCGGTCACGGTGCGGTCGGTCTCGACCAGGGCGCGGGCCGCCTGCTCCATGCGCTGTTCCTCCAGGTAGCGGCGGGGACTGCTACCGGTGGTGCGGGCGAACGCCGCCCGAAACGAGGCCTCGCTCATGTGGGCCAGGGCCGCCAGCCGCGCGACGCTGGGGCGGGCCCCGAGGGCGGCGCCCTCGGGGCCGCCGAGGAGGCGGAGGAGGTCGAGGATCCGCGGGTCCGCGGCGCCTGCCCGCCCCGGCCGGCGCTGCCCCCGATCCTCCTCGGCGAGCATCCGCAGCGCCTGGCTGAGGACCTCGGCGGCGCGCAGCCTGCCGTCGATCGTCCGCGCCGCCCGCCGGTTCCAGAGCTCGACCAGGTCCTGCAGGATCTGGCGCCAGCCGGGCCGCGAGGGAGCTGTCACCAGCCTCAGCACAGAGGCCTGCTCTCGCTCCCCGATCCGCAGCCTGAAGCCGGGGACAACCCCCAGCGGTGCCCGTTCGACGGTGCGCCCGAGCATGCGGATGTTGGCCGGCAGCTCGAGCCGCGGCCGCGCGTGGAGGTCGAAGTGGACGGCGATCGTCGTCCCCACCTCACTGCCCCAGGCGTGGCGGAAGCGCGGCGGGATGAAGGCGACCGTGCCGGCCGGCATGTCGACGCTGCCGCCGTCCGGCTCGGACCAGATCCAGCTGAGGCCGTCGAGCTGCAGCACCAGCTCGAAGTCGAGCAGGGTCCGCAGCGGCGCGCGCGTCACCCGCTCCGCCTCCTCCAGCCTCAGCGCGTGCGCGAACCGCAGCCACGGGGCGAGCGGCCGAGCGGGTATCTCGACCGACCTGACGGGACCGAGCGGGAGCTGCGAAACGTCCAGGTTTTCTAGCGGTTCGTCCATTCCGGCAAGCGCCCGGCCGAACGTATCGTGGATCGCCGATGGCCGAACTCCGGGACACACCGATCGTGCTGGCAACGGCGCGGGAGAACCTCTTCGAGCCGCCGCCGGAGCTGAGCGCACTGTGTGCCGGCGGGGTGCCGCGGCGGCTCCACTACGCCGACGGCCACACCGGCTGGCTCGTCACCTCCTACGAGCAGGCGCGCAGCCTGGTCGCCGACCGCCGCTTCGGCGTGATCATGATGCAGCCGCTGGTCGACGCCGAGACGGAGGCGAGCATCGAGGAGGCGATCGGCGGCCTCGACGGCGGCTTCGTCAGCTTCAAGGACCCGCCCGACCACACCCGCCTCCGCCGCGCCGTCGGCGACCGCTTTACCCCGGGCCGGGTGGCGGAGCGGCGGGCGGGGATCGAGCGCATCGTCGCCGAGCTGCTCGACGCGATCGAGCGCTCGGGGCCGCCGGCGGACCTGCGCCCCGACTTCGCGCTGCCGATCCCCTCGCGAGTGATCTGCGAGTTGCTTGGAGTGCCGGCCAGCGACGAGCACCAGTTCCTGCGGCCGACCGAGGTCATGCTCGACCCGGCGACCACGCCGGAGCAGGCGTCAGCGGCGTTCCGCGGGTTCGCCGACTACGTCCACGAGGTGGTCGACCGCAAGCGGGCCGAGCCGCGGGACGACCTCCTCACCGACATGGTCCAGAGCGGCCAGCTCGACGACCTCGAGCTGGCCGGGATGACGATGGAGCTGTTCATCACCGGACACGAGACGACGGCCAACGCGATCGCGCTCGGCGTCCTGGCGCTGCTGCGCGAGCGCGGGCGCTGGCAGGCCTTCGGCGCCGACGCCGGCAACGGCGGCGCCTGGTGCGAGGAGCTGTTGCGGTTCCTCTCGATCGTCGAGCAGAGCTTCACCCGCGTCGCCCGCGAGGACCTCGAGCTGGACGGGACTGAAATCCGCGCCGGCGAGCGGGTGACGGTCTCGCTGCTGAGCGCGAACCACGACCCCGCGGCGTTCCCGGCCCCCGGCGAGGTCTCGCTCGAGCGCGGGGCCCGCGGGCACCTCGCCTTCGGCCACGGCATCCACAAGTGCCTCGGCCAGCACCTGGCCCGCGTCGAGATGCAGGTGGCGCTGAGTGGCCTGGCCGAGCGCTTCCCCGCCCTGCGGCTGGCGGCGCCCGCGGCGAAGCTGCCGCTTGGCAGCGCCGCCGAGGGCGTCTACCGGGCGCTGCACCTGCCCGTCACCTGGTAACCGGGGGGCGACGGTGCCCGCGGAGGCGCCGCCGCTCCGGCCGGGCTCACTTCACCGCGCCCGCCGTCAGGCCGCGCGCGAGGTCGCGCTGGAAGAAGATGAAGATCAGCAGCGGCGGGATCATCGACAGCAGCAGCCCGGCCGAGATCAGCCCGTAGTCTTTCGCGAAGCGGCCCTGGAGCTGGGCGATGCCGACCATGATCGTGCGGTTGCCTTCGGTCTGCAGCAGCACCAGCGAGTAGAGGAACTCGTTCCAGAGGAAAAGGAAGTTCAGGGTCAGCAGGGTGAGCAGGCCGGGGCGCACCAGCGGCAGGACCACTGACCAGAGGGTCCGCAGGGCGCCGGCGCCGTCGATCCTGGCCGCGTTCAGGAGCTCGGTCGGCACCGATTTCATGAACGAGGCGAGCAGGTAGATCGAGAAAGGCAGGTTGAGGGCCGCGTAGACGAGGATCAGGCCGAGGCGGTCGTTGAGCAAGCCGGCGTCGAGGATCGTCTTGAAGATCGGGATCAGGATCACCGCCGGCGGCACCGCCATCAGGAGCACCACCAGGACGAGGGCGCCCTTGCGCAGGGGGAAGTTGAAGTGAATCAGGGCGTAGGCGGCCAGCGAGGAGAGGACCGCGATGAGCAGGACCGCGGGGACGACGACGAGCAGCGAGTTGAGCGCGTAGTGGCCGAAGTGGACGCCGGAGAAGGCATCGGAGAGGTGTTCGGTCGTCAGCACCTCGGGGAAACCGCCGGGGGAGGCTTCGTAGTCGGCTTTGGTGCGGAGCGCGGTCGCGAAGAGGAAGAAGATCGGGTAGAGCGCCGAAACGGCCACCGCGGCGAGGCAGATCCATACCGCCCCCGATTTCACCCGGCTCAGCACGGTGCGGATCGTCGAGTGGCCCCAGGCTTCGCCCAATCGCATCGCGTCGGTGCTCACGTGCCCCTCCTTCGGATGCGCAGGAGGCCGAGGACGGCGCCGCCGACGATCGCGATTGCGATCAACATCACCACGCCGACCGCCGACGCGTAGCCGAGGTTGCCCGCGGTGAATGCTTCCTGGTAGAGGAAGAAGTCGACCACCGAGGTGTCGTTGCGCCCGTAGGTGAGGGTGTAGATCAGCGGGAACAGGGCGGTGAAGGAGAGGATCACGATCAGGATCGCCCAGAACTCGATCACCGGCAGCATCTGCCAGAAGATCACGTGCCGCTGGACCTGCCAGGAGGAGGCGCCGTCGACCCGGGCGGCGTCGATCTGCTCGGTGTCGAGACTTGAAAGGCCGGAGAGGAAGATCAGCACCCCGATCCCCATCGTCGCCCAGATGATGATCGCGATCACGGTGGGCAGGGCGATCGAGGGATCGTTCAGCCATTCGGCCGCGAGGAAGCCGAGGCCGACCGATTCGAGGGCGCTGTTCAACGGGCCGTCGGGCCGCAGGACGATCATGTAGTAGACGCCGATCACCACCGGCGAGAGGACGACCGGGAGGAAGAAGGCGAAGCGGAAGAATTTCCAGCCGAAGACCTTGCGGTGCAGGGCCCAGGCGATCCCGTAGGGGAGGCCGACCCAGATCGGCATCGAGGCGATGAACGCGAGGTTGTGGAGCAGCGCTTCCTTGAAGCGTTTGTCGTGCAGCAGATCGGAGAAGTTTTCGAGCCCGATCCCCTGCGGCGAGGAGAAGCCGTCCCAGCTCGTGAACGACAGGTGGACTGCTTCGACGGCCGGGTAGACCATCAGCCAGCCCAGCAATGCCGCCGCCGGCAGCAACATCAGTACCGGAGTCAGCCACTCCGTGCGCCGCCGCAGCCGCTGGACGCGGGTCCCACGCGACGAAGGCGTGGGACCCGCGGCTACCGCACTGTCAACAGCACTATTCAGTGAGTTCCTTTTCGGCGACTTCCTGGATCGCTTCCTGGGCCGCCTTGACCGAGGTGCGGCCCTGGAGGACCTGGGCCATTTCGTTGGTCAGCGTTTCCGAGACGGTGAACGGCAGCATCCCGTGGGGGTACGGCTGTTGGTTCGGTTCACGCGTCCATTCCACCAGCTGGCGAGCCTGTTCCGGAGCGCTCGCCGGGAGTTCGACGTCGGTCCGGTTCGGGAGCAGACCGGCTTTGTCGGTCAGCGCCTGGATGCCTTCCTTGCTTGCCATGAAGTTGACGTAGGCAACGGCGGCATCCTTGTTCGCCGCGAACTTCGGGATCGTCCAGGCGAATTCGGCTTCGATCAGCGGGTAGCCACCGGGCGGCAGGAACATGCCGACGTTCTTTTCGCCCAGCTTCTTGTTGT
Organism: Actinomycetota bacterium; assembly: GCA_018268655.1. Classification (GTDB taxonomy): domain Bacteria; phylum Actinomycetota; class Thermoleophilia; order Solirubrobacterales; family 70-9; genus VAYN01. The sequence goes on along the minus strand of JAFDWC010000063.1, from coordinate 6,231 downwards.
ATTCGCCCCAGTAGGCGGTGACCGATCGCAGGCCGAGCGCCATCGCGCCTTCGCCCTTGCCGAACCGTTCTCCGCCTTCGGAGAAGAACGGGATGTCGAAGCGGTCCTTCGGGTAGAGGCCCGCTTCCTGCAGTTCGATCGCCGGCTGCATCGCCTTCGCGACGATCGGGTCGGTGAAGGGGATTTCACCTTTGCTCAGTTCGGTCGCCTGCTGGGGGGTGTTGACGGTCGACCAACCGATCGCCCAGAGCCAGGCGCCTTCGTTGGCTTCGCCGCCGTCTCCACCCGTGAACGGCTGGATTCCAGCCGCCTTCAGTTTCTTGCCGGCTTCGATCACGTCGGCCCAGGTCTTCGGTTCGAATTTGGTCGGCAGGCCCGCTTCCTTGAACATCTTTTTGTTGTAGTAGAAGGGGACCAGGCCACCGACGCCGACCGGGACGCCGTAGCGTTCACCTTCTTCGGCGTAGTCGGGCGTCACCAGGTTCCACCCGTTCATCTTTTCCTGCGTTTCCTGGGAGATAAGTTCGTTGAGCGGTTCGAGGCCTTTGGTCCACTGCAGCACGCCGATGTTGCCCGGCAGCATCTGCATCACGTCCGGCCCCTGCCGACTGGTGAACGCCGCCTGGACCAGCGCTTCGTAGCCTTCAAAAGGCTCCGCCACGTGGTCGACGGTCACGCCAGGGTATTTTTTTTCGAATTCAGCGTCGAGCTGTTTCGCGACTTCGGTGTATTCGGGGAACGCTTCGTACTCGTTGTCCCACACCGTCACCTTCCCCGAAATGTTTTCGCTGGGGGTTTCGTTGGTGGCACCACCGCCAGTGGCTTCGCCGCCATTGCTGGTCGAATCACTGCCACCGCCTCCGCACGCCGCGACAATGCCTGCCAGCAGGATTGCCGATATCAGGCCTAGTAGCAGCTGCTTGCCTCTAATTCTCATTCCGTCTCCTGGCTGTAGGGCCCTGAAACCCGTTTGGATCCCTCCCAAACCGGCCTTCCGTGCGGCGAGTATAATTGAAACGCTCCAACTCTGTCAAGACGCAGTGCTCGCGGCAGCGCCGCGACGACGACGAGGTGGCCTCTTCACCCGTGTGCGACGTAGGGGCGGAAGCTCGTTGAGCAGGAGATCAGCTGCTCGACTCGGCGCTCCGCACGCCGCTACGACTCGTCGTCGTCCTCGATCGAGAGCGCCGCGGAGGGGCAGAGGTCGACCGCCTCGCGGACCAGCATCTCTTCCGCGGCCGGCACCAGCTCGACCAGTACCCGCACCTGTCCGTCCTCGCTGCTCTGGTCGAACACCTTGGGCGCGGTCAGCACACAGACGCCGGCGCCGATGCAGACGTCGAGGTCGGCAACCACTCTCATTGTCACCAGGCCACCGGCAACGCCTCGACGCCGTAGAGGAGGTGTTCTCCACCGTAGAAGTGGACCTCCTCGAGCGGAACCGCGAGGTACAGGTCGGGGAAGCGCTCGACCAGGCCGCGGAGGGCGACCTTCAGCTCCCAGCGGGCGAGGTGCTGGCCGATGCACATGTGCCTGCCGTGCCCGAAGGCGAGATGGCCGGCGGCGTTGCGGTCGAAGTCGAGCGCGTCGGGCTCGGCGAACTTCTCCGGGTCGCGGTTGGCCTCGGGAATCGAGACCACCACCTTTTCCCCCTGCTTGATGACGACGTCGCCGAGCTCGACGTCCTCGGTCGCGGTGCGCGAGAAGGTCCCCATCTGCAGGATCGAGAGGTAACGCATCAGCTCCTCGACCACAGCCGCGGCCCGCTCGGGATCGGCGCGCAGAGCGTCCCAGCGCGAGCGCTCGCTGAGCAGGGTGAAGACGCTCAGCGTCAGCATCGTCGCGGTGGTCTCATGGCCGGCCTCGAACAGCTGCCGGGCGAGGCCGACGATCTCGTCTTCGCTCAGCTTGCCGCTGCTGACGAGGTCGCTGAGCAGGTCCGCGCCGGGCGACTCCCGCTTGCGGTCGACGACGTCGCGGCAGTAGTCGGAGAACTCGACCAGCGCCGCCCGTTTCTCCGCGGCGCTGGCGCCGGGGTCGGCGAGCACGGCGCTCGGCCGCTCGAAGCGCTCGCGATCGGCGTGCGGGACGCCGAGCACCTCGCAGATCGAGAACGAGGAGAGCGGCAGCGCGAACGCGGTCAGCAGGTCGACCGGGGCGCCCGCCGCTTCCATCGCGTCGAGGCGGCCGGCGACGATCCGCTCGATCGCGGCTTCCCGGTCGGCGACGGCCTTGACCGTGAAGTAGCTCGCCGCGGCGCGCCGGATCCTCGTGTGCTGGGGAGGGTCGAGTGCGATCAGGACGCCGGCGTGCTCGGGCATGCTGCGTTCGATCCGGTCGACCTCGCCGACCACCTCGGGGTCGCCGAGCGGCTGGACGAAGTCGGCGACGCTGAAGCGGGAGTCGACCAGCAGCTCGCGGCCGAGCGAATAGCCGAGCACCAGCCAGCCGAGCTGGCCGTCGGAGAACCGCAGGCGGCAGGCCGGCCCGCGCTCGCGCAGGTGGCGGAGGGCGGGCGGCGGATCGAGCCGCTCGATCCGTTTGGACGGCAGCTCGACGGGCTCCGTCGCCACCGCGTCCTGCTTGCTGTTCACCGCCCCTCCTCCGACATGGTCAGGCCCGGGCCGACGATAGCAGACATTGATGCGTTTCAAGTCAATCGGAGCGGAGCCGGACCATCCGCCCGCCGAGCACCCACTCGGCGACGTAGACGTCCCCGCCGGCGTCGACGGCAAGGCCGTGCGGGCTGCCGAAGTGGCCGGGTCGCAGCTCGGGCCTGACCGTGCGGCCGTCGGCGTCGAGGGCGTTCGGCCAGCCGCGGCGCGCCATCGCCGCGGCGTCGTCGCCGATCCGCTCGACCACCCGGTCCGCGGCCTCGAGAATCGTCACCCGCGCTTCCAGCTCGGCGACTACCAGCTGCTCGCCGCGGACCGCGAGCCCGCTCGGCGAGCGCCATCGCCCCGCGAGCACCCGCCGGAAGTTGCCGTCGAGGTCGTAGACGACGACCCGGTGGTTGCCGCGGTCGGTCACGTAGACCTCCGGGTCCTCGGGCCGGCGGCGGTCGACGAGGATCCCGTGCGGAGTGTCGAAACGGCCCGCGCCCTCCTCCCCGCTCAGCGTCAGCAGGTGCTCGCCCGCGGGCGAGAGCTTGTGGACGAGCTCGGCGCCGTAGCCGTCGGCAACCCAGACGGAGCCGTCGCCGCGCCAATCGACGTCGACCGTCGTCGGCCGGTAGGCCCGCTCCTCGTAGATCGGCACGGCCGGGGTCGGCAGCGCCGCGAGCCGCGCCCCGGAGAGGTCGAAGGCGACGACCCGGCCGTGGCCCTCGGCGAAGACCGCGTCGTGGATGCCGGCGCCATCGCGGGCGAAGGCGACCGCGGGGTCGGCGACCCACAGCCTCTCCTCGCCTGGAGGGCCGACGATCGTCAGCCCGTGCCCCTCGCCGAGGTCGCTCTCCCACTCGCCGACCAGCTCACCCTCGCGGTCGAGCAGCCAAAACGAGCTCGCCCCGGAGCGGAAGCCGACGATCCTGCCGTCGGCGGTCACCGCCAGGTCGTGGTGGGCCCAGGCGTCCTCGGCGTAGAGGCCGGCGGCGTCCGCGACCCAGCCTTCGTCCCAGTTCACGGCGCGCCGGCGATCGCGACGGCCTCAGGCCGCGATCATCCCGTGCGGGTCGATCACGTACTTGCGGGCGGCGCCCTGGTCGAAGTCTTCGTAGCCCTTCGGCGCCTCGTCGAGCCGGATCACGGTCGCGTTGACGGCCTTGGCGATCTCCGCCCTGCCGGCGAGGATCATCTGCATCAGGCCGTGGTGGTAGCGCATCACCGGGCACTGGCCGGTGGTGAAGCTCTGCGACTTCGCCCAGCCGAGGCCGATCCGCAGCGACAGCGAGCCCTCCTTGGCGGCCTCGTCGACCGCTCCCGGGTCACCGGTCACGTAGAGACCGGGGATCCCGAGCTTGCCGGCGGCGCGGGTGATTTCCATGATCGAGTTGAGGACGGTGGCGGGCGCCTCGTGGTCGGAATCGCCGCCGTGGCCGCGGGCCTCGAAGCCGACCGCGTCGATCGCCGCGTCGACCTCCGGCACCCCGAGGATCTGCTCGATCTGGTCCTTCGGGTCGCCCTTGGAGATGTCGACGGTCTCGCAGCCGAAGCTGTGCGCCTGCTCGAGCCGTTCGGCGTTGAGGTCGCCGACGATCACCACCGCCGCGCCGAGCAGCTGCGCCGAGTGCGCCGCCGCCAGGCCGACCGGGCCGGCGCCGGCGACGTAGACGGTCGAGCCCGAGGTGACGCCGGCGCTCACCGCCCCGTGGTAGCCGGTCGGGAAGATGTCGGAGAGCATCGTCAGGTCGAGGATCTTCTCCAGCGCCTGCTCCTTGTCGGGAAAGGGGAGCAGGTTCCAGTCGGCGTAGGGGACGACCGCGTACTCGGCCTGGCCTCCGACCCATCCGCCCATGTCGACGTAGCCGTAGGCGGAGCCTGGGCGGTCGGGGTTGACGTTGAGGCAGACGCCGGTGTCGCCGGTCTTGCAGCGGCGGCAGCGCCCACAGGCGATGTTGAAGGGGACCGAGCAGAGGTCACCGACCTCGATGAACTCGACCCCGGGGCCGACCTCGACCACTTCGCCGGTGATCTCGTGGCCGAGGATCAGCCCTTTCGGCGCGGTGGTCCGGCCGCGGACCATGTGCTGGTCGGAGCCGCAGATGTTGGTCGAGACGCACTTGACGATCGCCGCGTGGGGGAGCTGGCGGCCGACGTTGGCGGGGTTGACGCCGGGGCCGTCCTTCAGCTCGAAGCCCGGGAACTCGATGTCCTGCACTTCGACCTTGCCGGGTTCGATGTAGGCGACGCCTCGGTTGTCAGACACGGGTCTCCTCTCGCGTTGCGGTTGCCTGCGGCGACGGCTCCGGCCTCGCTCCCAGGGTGAGCCCGCTCCCGGGGTCGAAGAACTGCAGCCGGCTGGTGTCGACGGCGAGCTCGATCTCCTCGCCGGGGCTGAGCGGCCGGCGGGCGGCGAGCGAGGCGGTGAACAGCGAGCGCTCGTCGGCCAGCAACTGCTCGTCGCCGGCCTGTCCCTCGCCGGCGGCGGCGTCGCGCGCGGCCTCGGCGTCGACCCGCGGCACGTCGAGCGGGAAGATCGCGTGGATCTCGGCGCCGAGGTTCTCGACCACCTCGACCCGGGCCGGGATCCGCGGCGCCGAGGCGTCGGCGAACTCGGAGAGCTCGAGGTCGGAGGGGCGGATGCCGACGATCACCCGGGCGCGGCCGCCGAGCTCGGCCTGTGGCGGGATCGGGATCGAGTGGCCGCCGAAGCGCAGCGAGCCGTCGCCGACATCGGCTTCGACCAGGTTGATCGTCGGGCTGCCGATGAAGGCGGCGACGAAGAGGTTGCGGGGGTGGTGGAAGAGCTCCTGGGGAGCGCCGACCTGCTGCAGGACACCGTCCTTCAGCACCGCGACCCGCTGGCCGAGGGTCATCGCCTCGGTCTGGTCGTGGGTGACATAGACGGTGGTGACGCCGAGGCGGTCGTGAAGGCGGGCAAGCTCGGAGCGCATTGCCACCCGCAGCTTGGCGTCGAGGTTGGAGAGCGGCTCGTCCATCAGGAAGGCAGCGGGCTCGCGGACCATCGCCCGGCCCATCGCCACCCGCTGTCGCTGGCCGCCGGAGAGCTGGCCTGGCCGCCGCTTCTCGAGCTCCTCCAGGCGCAGCATCCGCATCACCTCGGAGACGCGCTGGTTCCGCTCCGCCTTCGGCATCCGCCGCAGCTTGAGCGCGAAGTGGAGGTTCTCGGCCACCGTCATGTGCGGGTAGAGAGCGTAGTTCTGGAAGACCATCGCGATGTCGCGTTCCTTCGGCAGCGCGTGGGTCGCGTCGGCGCCGTCGATCAGGATCTGGCCGGAGGAGACGGTCTCGATCCCGGCGATCATCCGCAGCAGGGTCGACTTGCCGCAGCCGGAGGGGCCGACGAGGACGAGGAACTCGCCGTCGGCGATCTTCAGCGAGACCTTGTCGACGGCGGCGGCCTGCGACTTCGCGAAGGTCTTGGTGACCTCACTGAGTTGGATCGAACCCACGGGCTCTCCTCGCTCCCATCGCCGGCGAGTCTAACAGAGATTGAGACGCTTCAACCAGTTTGGCCTAGGCGACGGGCCGTCTGGCGGAGAGCCAGCGGCCGATATGTCGGGACGCCCACCGCCCATCTGCCGCAGCCCCGCCGCCCATCTGTCAGACC
>JAFDWC010000062.1 GCA_018268655.1 Actinomycetota bacterium | reverse complement strand
GGAAGGAGTCGAGGACGATCGCCAGCGCCGCCGGGAACATGATCGCCGCGCCGGCGCCCTGGATGATCCGGAAGGTGATCAGCCAGGCCTCGGCGGCGGAGCCGGTCGGGGTGGCGCCGCAGAGCGCCGAGGCGATCGCGAAGACGATCACCCCGATCACCACCATCCGCCGATGCCCGGCGATGTCGGCGAGGCGGCCGCCGAAGGCGAACAGCGCCGAGAGCGCGAGCAGGTAGCCGTTGATGATCCACTGCACCCCGGTCGAGGAGAGGTGTATGTCCTGCTGCAGGGTCGGGATCGCGATCGCGACGATCGTCTGATCGATGAAGGTCATCGAGACGGCGAAGATCATCGCCGCCAGGATCAGCTTGCTGTTCTTGCCGCTCGCTTCGCTCATCCGCTCCCCAGTTGCATCCGTGCTCGGCCGATTTCCCGCGACCATTAATAGGCATCGTTCGGACGGGACTGAGACCGAGTCCCGCGGCGCTGTGGGGACGGGTCGTTGCGGTAGGGTTCGCTCCCATGCCTCCGGTCTTCTGGATCGGCGTCGGCTTCGGCGCCGTGATCTTCTTCATCAGCGTGATCTTCAGCATCCGCTCGCGCAGCGGCACGGTCGCCACCGGCGCCGCGATCGGCCTCTTCATGGGGCTGATGCTGGCGTTCCCGCTGATCGCACTCGGCCTCGCCACCAGCTGACCTCTGAGTAGAGGCGGCTGAGCTGGCCCGGCTGCGCGCGATCAACACCGTCTCGGCGACGGCGTTCGTATTCGGCGGCAGCCTCTTCGCGCTCGGCGCGGCCCTCGCCCAGGGCGACGTCGGCGGCCCGCGCCTCGCCGGAGTGGTCTACCTCTCCGGCGGCGTCTTCTTCACCACCGGCGCCTACGCCGGTCTGCTGCTGGTCGCCAACTCCCACCGTGGCAGGGACCCCGACGGGATCCTTCGCACGCCCCCCTGGCGCTGGTGGTCGCTCGAGCCGGGCCGGCCCGACTGGGCCAGCGACGTCACCCTCTTCGTCGGCACCCTCTTCTTCTTCGTCAGCCTGGTCGACGCGCTGATCGGCGACCTCTCGGTCGCCCAGGTCCACCGCCTCGTCTGGTCGCCGGAAGTGGTCGGCTGCATCCTCTTCCTCGCCTCTGGTCAGATCGCCCTGATAGCGCTGTGGCGGGCGCGGCGGCCGGGCGTCCACAGCCGACTCGATTGGTCCGTGGCGCTGATCAACCAGCTCGGTTCGGTGCTGTTCATGGTCGCCGCGATCGCCGCCTTCCTGCGCCCGGAAACCGGCGACGCGCTGGCGATCGGGGTCGCCAACTTCGCGACCCTGACCGGCTCGCTCTGCTTCGCCGTCGGCGGCCTGCTGCAGGAGCTCCAGCGTCCCAGCCTCCCCGGTTGACAACCTGTCGGGAGCAGGTGGTCCCGTGGATGGCTGACGGCAACGACAAGATCGCTCCCCGCACCGACCGTGAGCTGCCCGGCGTCTGGCGGCTGCGACTGCCGCTGCCCTGGCCCGGGGTGCCCCACGGCAACGCCTGGGCGGTCGCCGCCGACGGCGGCATCGTCCTCTTCGACACCGGGATCGGCGGCCCGGGGCGGCTGCGGGCGCTCGACCTCGCCCTCGCCCAGGCCGGCTTCGGGGTCGAGGACGTGCGGCTCCTGGTCTGCACCCACTCGCACTCCGACCACTACGGGCTGGCCGGGCCGATCACCGCCGCCGCCGGCTGCGAGCTCTGGATGCACCCGGCCTGGGGCCACGTGCGGCTCCTGGCCGGTGACCCGGCGGCGGCGCTGGAGCAGCGGATCGAGGTCGGCCGCCAGAGCGGGGTGCCGCCGGCGGCGCTGGAGCGCTACCGCGAGTCGCGGGCGGGGGAGGAGGACGAAAGCGGGATCGAGGAGCTGCGCGAGCCCGACCGCGAGCTCGTCGCCGGGGTCGAGGTCGAGACCGACCTCGGGACCTGGCAGGTGCTTCCCACTCCCGGCCACGCGCCCTCCCACGTCGTCCTCCACCAGCCCGAGCGGCGGCTGCTGATCAGCGGCGACCACCTGCTCGGCCGCACCGTTCTGTTCTTCGACTACGGCCACAGCCCCGACCCGGTCGGCGAATTCCTCGCCAGCCTCGACGCGGTCGAGCCGCTCGCGGTCGACCTCTGCCTGCCCGGCCACGGCCGCACCTTCCGCGACCCCGAGGCGAAGATCGCCGAGGCGCGGCGCCAGGTGGAGCTCAACCTCGACCGGGTGCGCGAGGCGCTCCGCGCCGGGGGTGGCAATCTCACCGCCTTCGAGATCGTCACCGCGATCGCCGGCGAGGGGCAGCTGACCCCGCTCAGCACCGGCTGGATGCTGCAGATCGTCCTCGCTCACCTCGACCACCTCGCCCTGCGGGGCGAGGTGGAGGAGCTGGCCGGGAGCGATCCAAAGCGCTGGGTGCTGGGTTAGTAGACCTTTCCGGATGTCCCGTCCCTCGCACGAGCCATACCTCCACCGCCGCTCGCACCGCCGGCTGGCGATCGTCCTGCTGGCCCTGGGCGCCGTGGTCGGCGCCGGGATCGTCGGCTACCACCTGCTCAAGCGCCCGGCCGACGTCCACAATCAGCAGGCGATCGAAAGGTTCGACCCGCCGCCGAAGCCGCCGCCGCCGAAGAAGGTGACCAAGCGGCAAACGGTGAACTGGCCGATCTTCGGCCTCGACCCGGCCCGCACCCGCTACCTGCCGGTGGAGGGGGTGCGGCCACCGTTCAAGCTGATCTGGCACTACTCAGAGCGCCCCCTGCTCGAGTTTCCGCCGATCTACGTCCACGGCCGTCTCTACGCGATCAACAACAACGGCCTCGCCTTCTCGCTCGACGCGAACACCGGCAAGGTGCTCTGGGAACGCACGGTCGGCCGTCTCAACGCCTCCTCGCCTGCCTACTCCAAGCACCGGCTCTACATCGTCAATCTCGTCCCCGGCCACGTCCTCAAGCTCGACGCCGACACCGGCAAGGTGCTGTGGAAACGCTCGCTGCCGGGCCGGGCCGAGTCCTCGCCGCTGGTGCTCGACAACACGATCTACTTCGGCTGCGAAGACGGCCGCCTCTACGCCCTCAGCACCCGCAACGGCAACGTCCGCTGGTCGACCCAGCTGGGCGGTCCGGTGAAGTCGGCGCCGGCCTACCGCCACGGGATCCTCTACGTCGGCGATTACGGCGGCTACATGAACGCGGTCAACGCCAAGACGGGAAAGCTGAAGTGGCAGAGCGGCTCGCTCGGGCCCGGCTTCGGCGGCTCCGGGGAGTTCTACTCGACCCCAGCCGTCGCCTACGGCCGGGTCTACGCCGGCAACAACGACGGCCGCGTCTACTCCTACGACATCAGCGACGGCACCCTCGCCTGGTCGTTCTCGACCGGTGGCTACGTCTACTCGGGGCCGACCGTGGCGAGCACCCACAACACGCCGCCGACCGTCTACATCGGCTCCTTCGACGGCCACATCTACGCGCTCAAGGCGAAGAACGGGGAACCGCGGTGGGAGCGCTCGGCCGGGGGCCAGGTCGTCGGCTCGCTCTCCGCCGTCGGCAACATCGTCTACGTCGCCGAGTTCACCAACGGCTCGACCAACGGCTACTCGATGCGGACCGGGAAGAAAGTCTTCCACTACAAGACCGGCACCTACACGCCGGTGATCTCGGACGGCCGTCGCATCTACCTGACCGGCTACTCGAGCATCAACGCGCTGGAACCGGTGCGGCTGTGGCGGCGGGCGAAGGCGGCCGCTCGGGCCGCTCGGGGCGGGGCGGCTACGCCGGGGGCGGCGGCTACGCAGGGTGCGGCGGCGCGGCAGGCGCGGCGGCACGGGCGCCAGGCGCAGCGCTCGGCCAGACACCGGGGCCGGGCGGCGGCGAGGCAGCATCAGCGCCACGCCCGCGGCGCCGCCCGGCAGCACCGGCGCCACGCCCGCGGCTCCGCCCGGCACCAGCGTAGGGCTGCGCGCCAGCACCACCGCGCCGCTCGGCACCAGCAGCGCTAGACGCCCAGCAGCGCCGGCGGCCGCCAGAGGAGCCGGTCACGGCAAAGAGCCGCCGCCCAGCCGCCGAAGCTGAGCGAGCAACGGCTCGTTCGCATCGCAGAGTTCGCCGCGCCCACATCGGTCAAAGTCATCGTTGTGGAGTTGACGACGCTATAGCGACGTCAATCATTCACAGATGTCCTTGATCGGTGGCCGAGCTTTCGGCCGGCCGGTCAGCTTGGCCGCGCCGGCCGGTCGGGGCGCCCGCGTCGGCCCAGCGCCGGTTGTCCGACCGAGGGCATTTGAGTCTCCGCTCTCAGCCAGCGTTCAGCTTCGTTTCTTTTGCTCGCGGCATCGTCACTCGACTCCCTCCCAGCGTGGCGCCGAACCGGAGATGGTTCCTGTGGTCGGTTCTCGGTCTCTCGCTGGCCGCCGCCGCGATCCGCTTCCCGACGCTCGGCCTCCAGAGCTACCGCCACGACGAGGCGGTAACCGCGGGTCGCGTCCTCCTCAACAGTCTCGGGGGGACGATGCACGAGGTCTGGCGCGGCGAGTCGACGCCGCCGCTCTACTACCTGCTCGCCTGGGTCTGGTCGCGGGCGTTCGGCGTCCACGAGATCGGCCTGCGCTCGCTCTCGGCGCTGTTCGGGACAGCGGCGGTGCCGCTCGCCTGTCTCGCCGGCCGCGAGCTGCGGGGGCCGCGGACCGGGATCGCCCTCGGAGCGTTGGTCGCCTTCAACCCGCTGCTGATCTGGTACTCGCAGGACGCCCGCTCCTACGCGCTGCTCGTTCTCACCACCACCGCCGCCTTCTACTTCTTCCTCCGCGCCCGCCGTGGCGGTGGCCGCGACCTCGCCGGCTGGGCGGCCTGCTCGGCGCTCGCCCTCGCGACCCACTACTTCGCCTTCTTCCCGCTGGCGATGGAGGCGGTCTGGCTGCTGATCGAGGTCCGGCCCTGGCGTCGCGTCCTCGCCGCCGTCGCGGTCCCCGTGCTCGCCGGCCTGGCCCTGGCACCGATCGCCCTCCACCAGGCGGCCGGCGGCAACAACAACTGGATCGCCAGCTTCCGCCTGACCCGCCGCCTGCACGACGCTGCCCTCGCCTTCCTCGCCGGCGAAACCGGCCTGCTCCGGCACGCCCTGGTCCCGGCGGCGCTGCTGGCGGCGGCGGTGGTGCTGCTGCTCTGGCGCGGCGGCCAGCGTGACCGCCGCGCCGCCGCGGTCGCGCTGGCGGTCGGGGCAGGCGCGATCGCCCTCACGCTCGCCTTTGCCGCCGCCGGCCAGGACTTCGTCCTCGCCCGCAACCTGTTGGTGGCCTTGGTGCCCTTGCTGGCGGTGGCGGCGCTCGGCATCGGCAGCGCCCGCTCGGGGTGGCTGGGGATCGCGGTCGGCACCGCGCTTGCCGCCTACTGGCTCGCCTTCGGCGTCTACGTCGACCTGCGCCCGGCGCTGCAGCGAGAAGACTGGCGCGGCGCCGCCGCGGCGATCGGGCCGCCGAGCGCCCGGCCGCGGGCGATCGTCGCCTGGCAGCAGGGGGGCGAACCGCTCTCCTTCTACCTCGCCGGCGTTCAGAAGGAGGCGAAGTGGAGGCGCTGGCGCCTCGGCCCGGTCCCGGTCGCCGAAGTCGACGTCGTCAGCGGCCGGCCGCCGCCGCGACGCCACGGCGCCCTGCCGCCGGCCTTCCACCAGGTCGAAATCCGCCCACTGGGGCGGATGACGCTGGTCCGCTACCGGGCAGCGCGGCCGCTGCCGTTGCGCTGGCCGCAGCTCCACCGCAACTTCACCGGCTACCCCAACAACGCGATCCTGCTCGATGGCGGCGACGCCGTCCACCAACTCGAAGCGGAACCGTCCCGGCTCACCCGTTAGGTGCGATCCCTCCGGGTGGGGGTGGCGGCAGGTGCGGCGCGGCGGGCGCGTAGCTCGGGAAGAGCGGCGAGCGCAGCTCGGTGGTCAGGACGGAGAGGCTCTGCGAGTAGTTCTGGATCCGGTAGCTCGAGGAGGTGCCGAAGTCCTGGTAGTACACGAGCATCCGGCAGCGCGGGTGGGCCTCCGCCCAGGCGAAGAGGCGCTGCACGAACGACGGGTCGTCGCCGCTTTCGACGCCCCACTCGGTGATCGCGAAGGGCTTGCCGGCGTAGCGCCGGTAGAGGTGCGTCAGCGCGCTCCATTCGGGATAGGCGGCATAGAGGTCGGTCCCGACCCAGTCGACCCAGCGGTTGCCGGGATAGAAGTAGCGGGGCCGGTTCCGGGGGAAGGTCGGCGAGCCGGCGGGCAACGGGCTCCAGACCAGCACGATCGGCGCTCGCGCGAGGCCGCCGACGGGCACCGTGAGGCCGCGCAGCCCGGCTTCGTGGAGGCGGACGTTGATCGCGTGGCGGCTGCCGCCGCCGTGGACGATCACGTAGATGCGGCGGAAGGCGAGTTTGTACCAGCGCGGGGCGTCGCTCGCGCTCTTCAGTTTGCCGCCGCAGTCGTAGGCGGCGTAGACGTTGAGGCAGCGGTTGGGCTCGCCGAGCGGGCGGATGTAGGCGCGCATGTGCTTCGAGGCGAAGAGTCGGTTGAGGCGGACCAGGTAGCCATCCCCGCGGCCTTCGGCGATTTCCTGCAGGCTGATCAGCTCGTGGCCGTCGTTGGGGTCGGCGGTGGTGATGTGGAGCATCGGCCGCGCCCGCGCGGTCTGCCAGCGGACGATCGAGCCGGGGAATTCGGCGCCCCAACTGCGGAACGACTCGATCACCGCCGGGTGCTTGTGGACCGAGGCGGAGAAGCTGCCGAAGTCGGCCATGTTGCCGGTGTCGGAGACGCCGAACCAGATCTGCCTGCCCGGCGGTTCGAGCAGGGCGTTGGGCGCGGCCTGGGCGGTGCCGGCGAGGGCGCCGACGACGAGCGCGGCGGCGAGGGCCGTCGCCAGTGCGGCGCGGGTTTTCAAGCGTACGAGGAGCCTCATGCCCGGTGCGAATCGCGAGCGAACCATGCTCGCAACTGGCGCCCGAACCCCCGGAGCGGCACCGAGTCGCTGCAACGGCGCTTGCGCCGATGGGGCGCCTTTGGCACCCGAGAGACGTAAAAGCGCCCCGAGCCGTTAGGCGGCGAGTACCTGCTGGCCGGCGACGATCGCCAGCACCTCAGGCGCGAACTTCTCGATGAAGGCGGGGCCGACGCCGGAGATCGCCAGCAGCTCCCGCTCGTCGCGCGGCTTCGCGGCGGCGATCGCGGTCAGGGTGCGGTTGTTGGCGACGGTGTAGGCGGGCTTGCCCTGGGCGGCGCGCAGCCGCCACGCCTTCAGCTGCTCGAACAGCGGCGCGTCGGCGGCGCCGAGCTCGGGGGCGGGGGAGGAGGCGCGCGAGGGGCGGCGGACCGCGATCGTCTCCGGGTCCGGCAGCCAGCCGCGGCCGTCGCAGACGTCGCAGCAGCGCTCGAGCGGGGCGCCGGCGGCGCGGTCGCCGAAGTGGTCCAGCAGCGCCCGGCGGCGGCAGCGCTGGTCGTAGATGAAGCCCTTGATCGCGTGGTAGGCGCGCCAGCCGCGCTCGTGGGCGATCGCCAGCTCGGGGTCGCCCTTGCGCTGTTCGTTGAAGCGGACGAGGCGGCCGAGGTCGGCCTTCATCGCCAGCAGCACCGCTCGCGCCGGGAGCCCGTCGCGGCCGCCACGGCCGGCCTCCTGGTAGTAGGCCTCGACCGAGGTCGGGATCGTCATGTGCCAGACCGAGCGGACATCGGCTTTGTCGACGCCCATCCCGAAGGCGTTGGTGGCGACGATCACGTCGAGGTTGCCCTCGCCGCCGGTCATGAAGCGCTGCTGGACCGCGGTCCGCTGCTCGGGCTCCATCCCGGCGTGGTAGGCGCGGGCGGCGATGCCCGCTTCGCGCAGCGTCTCGGTCACCTCCTCGGTGTCCCTGCGGGTCCCGCAGTAGACGATCGCCGGGCGGTTGGCGGGGTCCTTCAGCCCCGCCTCGAGCAGCGCCTGTCGCCGCGCCTTGGAGCCGGTTCCTTCCAGCGGCACCACGTCGAAGGAGAGGTTCGGGCGGTCGAAGCCGGAGCGCACCTGCAGCGGATCGCGCATCTCGAAGCGGGAGGCCACCTCGCGCGCGACCGCGACCGTCGCCGTCGCCGTGCAGGCCATCACCGTCGGCCGCCCCAGCCGCTCGGCGATCTGCGGCAGCCGCAGGTAATCGGGGCGGAAGTCGTGGCCCCACTCGGAGACGCAGTGCGCCTCGTCGACCGCGAGCAGGTCGATGCGCCGGTGCGAGAGCGCTTCCAGGAAGGCGTTGGAGGCGAAGCGCTCGGGCGAGCAGTAGACGATTCGCGCCTCGCCGCTGCGGACTTCCTCGAGCGCCGTCCAGGCGGCGCCTTCCTCCATCCCCGAGGCGATCATCGTCACCGGCCGCCCCGCCGCCCGCAGCCGCTGCCACTGGTCCCGCATCAGCGCGATCAGCGGGCTGACCACGATCGTCAGGTCCTCGCTGGCCAGCCCCGGCAGCTGGTAGCAGAGGCTCTTGCCGCCGCCGGTCGGCATAACGATCAGCGAATCCCGCCCCTCGAGAGCTGCGATCACCGCCTCCCGCTGCCCCGGCCGCCAGGAGGAATAACCAAGTTCCTCGAGGAGATAATCAGCTCTTGAGCCGGTGTCGGGCATGGCGAGCCAGCTTAGGGGTGTCTCCGGCGACAGGGCCCGCCGGCCGGCGATCTAGCCGTTCTCCACCCGCACGATCACCGGCGGCACCTGGCTCAGCTTCTCCGCCAGCACGTCGATCCCCTGCGCCAGCTTCCGGGTGTCGGCCTTGGTCAGCTCGGTGTAGGGAACGAAGCCGACGTCGTCGTTGCGTTCGTAGGGCTCGAGCGAGGCGTAGACCGTGGCGAGGTCGTCTTCGATTTCCGTCGCCAGCTGCTTGTCCTCGCCCTCCATCAGCGGCTGCACGTCTTCGAAGGCGACCTCGGCGCCTTCGACGTTGGCCTTGAAGTCGACCAGGTCGACGTGCGAGTAGCGCTCCTCCTCGCCGGTGATCTTCGAGGCCGAGACCTCGCTCAGGAGCTCGTTGGCGCCGTTCGCGATCTGCACCGCCTGCAGCTTCACGTCCTTGATTTCGGCGGCGAGCTCTTCGATGTCGGCCTGCAGCTGCTTGGCGACCGGCGCCGCCCCCTTCGCCGTCCCTTCTTCCCAGAGCGCTTTCTCGATCCGGTGGAAGCCGCCGAATTCGCTCTTCGGCACGTCGTTCTCGCGGGCGTCGATGCGCGGGTCGAGGTCGCCGAAGCTCTCCGCCACCGGCTCGATCCGCTCGTAGGGGATGCGCGCCGCCGGGTACAGCTGCTTCGCCTTGGCGACGTCGCCGGCGACGACCGCGGCGACGAACGGCTTCGTCTGCGCCACCAGCTCGTTCGTGTTCTGCGCCAGGTACTGGCGGTACTCGGCGATCGCGGCTTCGACTTCGGGGCTGCCGGCCCCCTTCAGCTTGCCGCTGACGGTCAGCGTCCCGTCTTCGTCCGTGGCGCCGTTGCAGCGGACCGTGTATTCGCCTTCTTCGAGGGTCAGGGCGAAGCTCCCCTCGAGGCCGTCGGTGAGGTTCTCCTTCTCGCCGAGGATCGTTTCGCCGTCGAGCACCTCGAGCTCGGTCACCTTCGAGCTGGCGCTTTCGATCGCGAAGTTGATCGGCCCCGCCGCGACCTTGGTGTCGTGGGGGTCGCAGCCGGCGTCGGTGATCGTGAAGCTGAGCGTCTTGGCGCCGGGGGCGGTGTCGCTGCCGCTCGAGCCGCAGGCGCTGGCGAACAGCGCCAGCAGCGACGCGGCACCGAGGCAGAGGACGGCGCGGACGGGAAGTCGGTTCATCGGTTCGAGTGCTCCTTGAGGGTGCCTGAGAGAGTGCGAGTTAGGGCACCCTAACAAAAACCGACAGTAACGGTCGGGTTTAGCGGGCGGGGCGCTCAGCCGAGCAGCGATTCGCCCACGTAGCCGCCCGGGCGCGCCCCGGGCGGCACCGCGAAGACGGCGCTGCCGACGTGCTTGATGTACTCGTTGAGGGCGTCGAACTGGCCCAGCCGGCGCTGGATCGGGACGAACTGCTTCTCCGGGTCCTTCTGGAAGGCGATGAAGAACAGGCCGGCTTCGAGCTCGCCGAGGCTCTGGTCGACCCCGTCGGTGAACGAGTAGCCGCGACGGAGGATCCGCTCGCCGTCGTTGACGGTTGCGGAGGCGAGGCGGACGTGGGCGTTTTCGGCGACCACCTTCTTGCCGCCCGTTTCGGCCTCGAGGTCGAGCGGGTCGAACTCCCTGCTCCCGGTCAGGGGCGCGCCGCTGTACTTGCGGCGGCCGATCGTCTGCTCCTGGTCTTCGAGCGAGGCCCGGTCCCAGACCTCGAGCAGCATCCGGATCCGGCGGGTGACGACGTAGCTGCCGTCGCGCATCCACGGCTGGTCGGTCTCGCTGCCGACCCAGACGAAGCGCTCCATCGCGCCGGTGTCCTCGGCGCGGATGTTGGCGGTGCCGTCCTTCATCCCCATCAGGTTGCGCGGGGTTTCCTGCGAGCGGCTGGTGGTCGCGGTGCGGCCGAAGCCGAGCTGGGACCAGCGCATGACGACGGTCCCGCGGCCGATCCGGGCCAGGTTGCGGACCGCGTGGAAGGCCACCTGGGGGTCGTCGGAGCAGGCCTGAACGCAGAGGTCGCCGCCGCTTTCGAGCCCGTTCAGCTCGTCGCCGGGCAGCGGCGGCAGCGGCTTCAGCGCCGCCGGGCGCCTCGCCCCGAGGCCGAGCGCCGGCCGTTCGAAGATCGCCGGGCCGAAGCCGAAGGTGACGGTCAGGCTGGAGGGGAGGAGGCCGACCGTCTCGCCGGTGTCGTCGGGGGGAGCGACCGGCATCCGGTTGACGTCGCCGACCATCTCGCCGCGGCTCATTTCGGCCGCCGCCGCCGTCCACTCTTCGAGCAGCGCCTTCAGCGCCCGTGGGTCGTCCTCGACCAGGTCGAAGGCGGCGAAGTGGAGGCGATCCTGGGCGGGAGTGGCGATCCCGGCCTGGTGGGCGCCGTAGAACTCGACCGTCCCGGTGCCTTCGGCGCTGGCTTCGGCGGTCTCCTGGCCGATCAGGAAGCCGGCGCCGCCGATCCCGAGCCCAGCCGCGCCGACCCCGGCCGAGGTGAGCAGCCGGCGGCGGGAGAGCGGGCTCATCGCAATCGTCGGATCCGCACCCGCGCTAGGCGGTGGCGGTGTCGCCGACGCCGGCCGGGCGGCGTGGCCGCAGCGAGCGCGGCCACAGCACGAAGGCGGCCATCGGGATCGCGTAGGCGAGATAGAGGACCGTCTCGGCGATCGTCATCGTCGGCCGCAGGCCCAGCATCCCGGTCAGCAGCGACTCGGTCACCGTCCCCGGGCTGACCAGCCAGGTGAGGTCGATCGCCTGGCCCTGGAAGCTGTTCAGCCAGCCGGCCTCGTTGGCGGTGTGGGCGGCGCTCGCCAGCAGGCCGGCGGCGACGAAGACGAGGACGAGGCCGGTGATCCGGAAGAAGCGGCTGAGGTTGATGCGGACGCCGCCGCGATAGAGGCCGAACCCGACCGCGACCGCGGCGAGCAGCCCGAGGACGGCGCCGAACCCCGCGGCAGTCGTGTCCCTCGAGTCCTGGAAGGCGGCGAGGAGGAAGACCGCGGTCTCGAAGCCCTCGCGGAGGACGGCGAGGAAGGCCATCGCGACCAGCGCCATCGCCGAGCCGCGGGCCAGGGCCGAGGCCGCCTCGCCCTCGAGTTCGGCCTTGATCCCGCGCGAGTGCCGGGTCATCCAGATGATCATGTAGGTGATCATCGCCACCGCGACCAGGCCGATGATCGTCTCCAGCCCCTCCTGCTGGCGCTGCGGCAGTTCTTCGCCGACCAGGTCGAGTCCGACCCCGACCGCGGCGCAGAGCAGGATCGCGATCCCGACCCCGACCCACATCTGGCGCAGGGCGTCCCGGCGGCCCTCCTTGACCAGGAAGGCGGCGATGATGCCGACGATGAGTGAGGCCTCGACGCCCTCGCGCAGGGTTATTACGAAGGTTGGGATCATCTTAGGAAGCCCTAATTAGGGTCGCCGAAAACCTAGCACGCAGGTCGGAGTTCGCGCGTTGCGGGTCAGGATCGGGGTCTGGCGAGGGGAGCGCCGGCGCACTCCTCCCGAAAACGCTCCGCTCGCTCAGCGACGTTGCCTTTTCAGTCGCATGGCGAGCGAAAAGGCAACTTAGGCGTCAGCAGGAGTCGGTCAGGGGTGGAGGAGCTACGGCATCCAGGGCTCGGACCAGGTGGCGACCCCGCGCAGCAGGTCGTTCGCCTCCGTCGGTCCCCAGGTCCCGGGCTCGTACGGCAGGACCGGCCCCGGCTCGTCCAGCAACGGCTGCACCACCCGCCACGTCTCTTCGATCGCGTCCTGGCGGGTGAAGAGGGTGTGGTCGCCGGCGAGGGCGTCCTCGAGCAGGCGCTCGTAGGGCTCGGGGTCCGCGCCTGGCTCCCGTTCGAACAGGACCTCGAGGTCGGCCGGCTCGAAGGCTTCCTTGTCCGCCTGTTTCTGGTACATCCGCATCCGCGAGCCGGGCTCGGGCTCGATCCGGAAGGTCAGCTTGTTGGGTTCGGGCGTCTTGCCGTGGCCGATCCCGGTCTGCGGCGGCCGCCGGAAGACCGCGGTCACCTCGCTCGACTTCACCGGCAGGCTCTTGCCGGCGCGGACGAAGAAGGGAACCCCGGCCCAGCGCCAGTTGTCGATCTCGAGCTCGACCGCGGCGAAGGTCTCGGTGGTCGACTTCGGGTCGACGTCCCTGACCTCGAGGAAGCCGTCGTACTGGCCGCGGACGTAGCGCTTCGGGTCGGCCGTCCGCATCGCCTTGAACAGCTCCAGCTTCTTGTCGCGGATCGAGTCCGGGCTGTTGCCGGTCGGCGGCTCCATCGCGATCAGGCCGATCACCTGAAGGGCATGGTTCTGGATCACGTCGCGCATCGCCCCGACCGCGTCGTAGAAGCGGCCGCGGTCGTCGACCCCGAAGTCCTCGGCGATCGTCATCTGCACGTGCGAGACGTGCTGGCGGTTCCAGACCGGCTCGAGCAGCGAGTTGGCGAAGCGGAGGTAGGTGATGTCCATCACCGGCTCCTTGCCGAGGTAGTGGTCGATCCGCAGGATCTGCTCCTCCTCGAGCACCTCGCCGAGTTCGGCCTGCAGCGCTCGGGCCGATTCGAGGTCGTGCCCGAACGGCTTCTCGATCACCACGTGGGCGCCAGCGGTCAGCCCGGCCGCGCCCAGCCCCTTGACCACCGAGGCGAACAGCGAGGGCGGGATCTCGAGATAGAAGACCGGCGCCTCGTGCTTGCCGAGTGCCGCCTTCACCCGCTCGAAGGTCTCCGGGTCGGAGTAGTCGCCCTGGACGTAGGAGAGCCGCTGGGCCAGCCGCTCGAAGACCGCCTCGTCGAACTCGGGAACGGCCGCCTCGATCGCCTCGCGGGCGTGCCGTCGCAGCGCTTCGTCATCCCACTCGTCGAGCGCGACCCCGACCACCTCGCAGGGGAGCCGCCCGGCCTTCTCCATCCGGTAGAGCGCGCGGAAGGTCATTTTCCGCGCCAGGTCGCCGCTGATCCCGAAGATCGCGAGGACGTCGGCCGCCCGGTCCCGGTGGGTGTGGGGAACGCCACGCGCCATCGGTCGGGCAGGCTACTCCAGCGGCGCCCGCTCGGAAGTACGATGGCGGGCGCGGGCGCGGAGCCCGCGCTACCGGTCCCCTGCAGCGCTCAACCTCGGAGGTACGGATGGAACTCGGAATCGTCGGCCTCGGGCGGATGGGCGCGAACATGGCGCGGCGGCTGATGCGCGACGGCCACACGATCGTCGCCTACGACGTCAACGCCGACGCGGTCAGGGGGCTGGAGGGGGAGGGTGCCACCGGCGCCGCCTCGCTCGAGGACCTGGCGGCGAAGCTGAGCGCGCCTCGGGCGGTCTGGATGATGGTCCCGGCCGGCGAGATCACCGAGCAGACCGCCGAGGCGGTCGCCGCCGTGCTCTCCCCGGGGGACGCGATCGTCGATGGCGGCAACTCCTACTACCGCGACGACATCCGCCGCGCCGCCAAGGTCGGCGAGCAGGGGATCGACTACGTCGACTGCGGCACCAGCGGCGGCGTCTTCGGGCTCGAGCGCGGCTACTGCCTGATGATCGGCGGCCCCGACCGCGCGGTCGAGCGCCTGCAGCCGATCTTCGCCAGCCTGGCGCCGGGGGTCGAGGCGGCGCCGCGCACCCCCGGCCGCGACGGCGAGCCCTCGCCCTCCGAGCAGGGCTACCTGCACTGCGGCGGCAACGGGGCCGGCCACTTCGTGAAGATGGTCCACAACGGGATCGAGTACGGGATCATGGCCGCCTACGCGGAGGGCCTGAACGTCCTCAAGAACGCCAACGTCGGCAAGGTCAAGCGCGAGGACGACGCCGAGACGGCGCCGCTCGACCACCCCGAGTACTACCAGTACGACCTCGACCTGCCGGAGGTGACCGAGGTCTGGCGCCGCGGCAGCGTGATCGGCTCCTGGCTGCTCGACCTGACCGCGGCGGCGATGCACGCCTCGCCCGAGCTGGCGGAGTTCACAGGCCGCGTCTCCGATTCCGGCGAGGGGCGGTGGACGGCGATCGCGGCGATCGATGAGGGGGTGCCGACGCCGATCCTCACCACTGCCCTCTACGAGCGCTTCTACTCGCGCGGGCTCGGCGACTTCGGCGACCAGGTGCTGTCGGCGATGCGCAAGGAGTTCGGCGGCCACGACGAGAAGAAGGGCTGAGGCGGCGGTGGCGATCGAGCTCGAGGTCCCCGGCGACGACCGCGCCGCGGCCAGGCGTGCCGCCGAGCTGATCGCCGAGGCGGGGGAGGCCGCGGTCGCCGAGCGCGGCATCTTCGGCTTCGCGATGAGCGGCGGCCGCTCGCCCTGGGCGATGCTGGCGCTGCTCGACGAGAGCCCGCAAATGCCGTGGGCGGAGACCGAGCTGTTCCAGGTCGACGAGCGGATCGCCGCTCCCGGCGACCAGGAACGCAACCTCACCCACATCATCCTCGCGCTGTCGATGTCCCACCAGCCGGCGCTGCGGCCGATGCCGGTCACCTCGCGCGACCTCGCCGCCGCCGCCCACGAATACGAGACCTCGCTGCCAGAGCGCCTCGACCTGATCCACCTCGGCCTCGGCCCGGACGGCCACACCGCCTCGCTGGTCCCCGGCGATCCGGTGCTCGAGGTCGGCGACCGCGGCGTCGCGATCACCGACGGCTCCTACCAGGGCCACCGCCGGATGACGATCACCTACCCGACGATCGAAGCCGGCCGCCGCGTCGTCTTCCTGGTCACCGGCGAGGAGAAGCGAGAGGCGCTGCGCAAGCTGCTCGCCGGCGACGAATCGATCCCGGCCGGGAGGCTCCGCAACGACTCGATCGTCGTGGTGGCTGACGAGGCGGCGTCGACGGGGGTCTAGTGGTTGCGCGGGACGCCGAGTGCCCCGCAACGGAAGCTCACGTCCAACGCCGAGGGACGGGACCACCCCCATCTCTCCTTGAGAGCTTCGAGCGAGCGCCGGTGGTTCGTAGCGAGCTCCGCTCTGGCCGTTGGCGAGGTCCGTCGGTGGGGCGTTGGGTCTTCGAGAGGTGGGGCCCCGGGTCTGACTTTCAGGGAGGCCGTGATTGGTGGCTTCTCCTCCTTCTTTCTATGTGGCTCGGTTCGCCTCCCGGTGAACGGATAGAGCGTGTGAGCGGTGGTTGTTGAGGCGGGCGGGGCGGGAGATGGGGGGCGATCTTCGTCATTCTGCGCCGGGAAGGGCTTGGCCATCGCTCACGCGTTTGTCTTTGGAGCGCGCAGTTCGGATCAACGACGAACGCGGGCCGGGGGTACGGAGTACGGGCCGCCCCTTGGTCGATGCAGAGGCTCGAGCACCCGTCCAACGCCGAGGGTTCGAGACCACCCCATCTCTCTCAGAGCTTCGTACCACCCCATCTCTCTTAAAGCTGACAAGGGACGGGGCCTGACCCACGAAACCCGAAGCCTTCACGGCGAGCTGTTCCTTATGTATGCGATTCC
>JAFDWC010000061.1 GCA_018268655.1 Actinomycetota bacterium | reverse complement strand
ATTTCCGGGCCGCTGAATTCGAGCGTCCATTCGTGCAGCGGGCAGTAGTAGTCGTAGGGGTCGGGGACGCCGACGAGGTAGGGGATCGCGGTCCCGAAGACGTTCTTGATGCTCTCCGTTTTGCCGCCCGAGCAGGCCGAGAACAGCGCCTCGGCGATCTGGCCTTCATACATCAGCACCTGGCCGCGGGTCTGTTCGGCGGCTTCGTCGGTCCGGGGGTACTCGCTTTCGATCCCCTTGTAGACCTGGCTGCGGGTGTCGGAGTAGAGCCCGAAGCCGTTCCCTTCGCGGCCGGCGCTGAGCGCGAAGGAGCGAGAGGCGACCGCCTGCGCCTTCAGCTCCGCCATCGGCCAGGAGGGCGGCGACTCGTTCGGGATCACGCCCTTCACGTACTGGTCGACGGCGAGGGCGTTGACGACGTTGAGCGAGCCGCTGCCTTCCGGCACCGCCTCGAGGGCGCCGCGGTAGGTGCCGTAGCCGGCGATCGTCACCTGACCGGCGCCGGCGGCCCGCAGCTTGCGGCCGCAGTTGGCGAGCGGCTTGCCGCCGGAGGTGCGGAGCCGCACCGTGCCCCCGACCCGGTGCGCCTGATAGGAACGGGCCGGTTCGAGGGTGACCCCGCAGGCACCGGTGGCGCCGCTGAAGCCGACGTCGCCGGTAGCGGTGCCGAGGAGGACCCGGACGATCCGCGGCCCTTCCAGGGTGCCGAGCGAGGTCCCGGGGTAGTAGTGGGCGAGGATCGCCCTGTAGCCGGCGCCGTGCTTGGCGTAGCCGTAGGCGCCGTAGGCGCTCATCCCTACCCCGTGGCCGAACCCGTGCCCGTGCACGACCCACCTGACCGCGGCGTTCGCCGGGGCCGCCGCCGCGGCAGCCGCGAGCAGCAGCGTCGCGAGCAGCGCGCCGAGGCCCCTCCGGAGTCTTCCTGTCCGCTGCGGCATCGCTCAGCCAACAGTTTCAACGCCGCGGAGTAGCGGCCTGCACGCGCCGGTCTCTACTCTGGCCACCCACCGATTCCGAGGAGGGACAGATCAGATGACCGTCGACGAGCTGCCCGCCCACCGCGCCGGCGAGCCGATCTTCTGCTCCTGGAGCGGTGGGAAGGACTCGGCCTGGGCGCTGCACCAGGCGGCGCGGGCCGGGGCCTCGCCGCGGCTGCTGCTCTCGATGATGGTCGAGGGCGGCGAGCGCTCGCGCTCGCACGGGGTCAGCCGTGAGGTGCTGGCCGCCCAGGCCGCCGCGCTCGGGATCCCGATCCGCTTCGGCGCCGCCAGCTGGACCGGCTACGAGGAGGAGTTCCACCGCCTCCTCGTGACCGAGGCGGTGGCGGCGGGGACGACGGTCGGGATCTTCGGCGACATCGATCTCCAGGAGCACCGCGCCTGGGTCGAGCGGGTCTGTGGCGAGGCCGGCGTTCGGGCCTGCCTGCCGCTCTGGCAACGCGACCGGCGCGCCGTGGTGGACGAGCTGCTCGGCGCCGGCCTGGAGGCGGTGATCGTCGCCGTCCGCGACGGCGTTCTCCCGACGAACTTGCTGGGGCGGACGCTCGACCCCGAGCTGGTCGCCGAGATCGAGCGCCACGGCGCCGACGCCGCCGGTGAGAGCGGCGAGTACCACAGCCTCGTGGTGAACGGGCCGCTGTTCCAGCGCCGGCTCGAGGTCGAGCCCGGCGAGCGGACCCTCCGCGACGGCGTCTGGTTCCTCGACCTCGCCGTCGCCGGCTGACCGCGCCCGCTACTCGTGCGGGCGGGCCATCCGCCGGTGGTCGAGGGCCTCGTCCAGGGTCTCGGTCGACACGCCCTGCTCGAGCGCGACCTCGCGCAGCGAGCGCCCCGAGCTGGCGGCCTCCTTGACGATGTCGGCGGCGCGGTCGTAGCCGATGTGCGGGTTGAGAGCGGTCGCGGTGGCGAGCGTCGCCTCGGCGTGGCGCTCGGTCATCTCTTCGTTCGCTTCCAGCCCCTGCACGCATTTCTGGTCGAGCAGGCGGGTGGCGGAGGCGAGCAGCTTGACCGAGTCGAGCAGGTTGCGGGCGATCAGCGGCACCCGCACGTTGAGCTCGAACTGGCCCTGGGAGCCGGCGACCGTGATCGCGGTGTCGTTGCCGATCACCTGGGCGGCGACCTGGATCACCACCTCGGGGATCACCGGGTTGACCTTGCCCGGCATGATCGAGGAGCCCTTCTGTAGCTCCGGCAGCCGCAGCTCGGCGAGGCCGGCGCGGGGGCCGGAGCCCATCAGCGCGAGGTCGTTGGCGATCTTGTTGAGCGAGACCGCGTAGACCTTGAGCGCGCCCGAGAGCTCGACCAGGGCGTCGCGGTTGCCCTGCGCCTCGAACGGGTCGAGCGGGGCGGAGATCGCAAGGCCGGTCTCGGCGGCGAGCTTCTCGCGCACCTTGGCGGCGAATTCCGGGTGGGTGTTGAGGCCGGTGCCGGTGGCGGTGCCGCCGAGCGGGATCTGGCCGACCCGCCGCAGCGTCCCCTCGACCCGCTGCACCCCGAGCCGCACCTGCGCCGCGTAGCCGCCGAACTCCTGGCCGAGGGTGACCGGGACCGCGTCCATCAGGTGGGTGCGTCCGGCCTTGACGACGTCGGCGAACTGCTTCGCCTTCTCGGCCAGCGCCCCCTCGAGAGCGCCCATCGCCGGCAGCAGGTCGTGGGTGACCTCGTCGAGCGCGGCCAGGTGGACGGCGCTGGGGAAGACGTCGTTCGAGGACTGGCCCATGTTGACGTGGTCGTTGGGGTGGGCCCCCTCGCCGGCCAGGTTCGCGATCACCTCGTTCGCGTTCATGTTCGAGGAGGTGCCGGAGCCGGTCTGGAAGACGTCGACCGGGAACTGGTCGTCGTGCTCGCCGGCGCCGACCGCCCTGCCGGCGGCGGCGATCCGCTCCGCCAGCTCCTGGTCGAGCTTACCGAGCTCGCCGTTGACCTCGGCCGCGGCGCCCTTGATCCGGCCCAGCCAGCGGACGACCGAGACCGGCACGGGCTGGCCGGAAACGGGGAAGTTGTCGACGGCTTTGGTGGTCTCGCCACCCCAGAGCTGCTCGGTCACGCTGGTGCCCTCCATGCGGTTGCTGCCTCCATCTGGTTTGGGAAGTCTCGGTGGTTCTCGGCGCCGATGGGGCCGCCGAAACGGGGACCCGGAGCGTATTCCCCAGCGGGAATTAGGTAACCCTAATAGGAGTCGCGCCTCCTCCGGTCGCCCCCGGCCAGCGCTTCGCGGGCCGGCCGGCCGACTGGCCCTGCCTGCTATCTATTTCGCCGCATGGCGGCGTCTTCAATCCCGAAAGACGAGCGCAATCGAATCAAGGTGATCGCGCGCGCGGCCTCGGTGCTGCGGGCGCTCGCCGGGCACCGGCAGGGGCTCGGCGTCTCGGAGCTGGCGGTCGAGGTCGGGCTGCCGCGGACGACCGTTCACCGCATCGTCTCCGCCCTGCAGGAGGAGGATCTGGTCAGCACCTCCGCGACCGGGCTGGCCCGGCTCGGGCCCGGGCTGCTGCGGCTGGCCGGCGCCGAGCAGCTCGACCACCGGATCGAGATCCGCCCCTACCTGGAGGAGCTGTCCTCCCGCCTCAGCGAGACCGTCGACCTCGCGGTCCTCGACAACGACTCGATCGTCTGCGTCGACCAGGTGGCGGCCCCGCAGTGGCTGCGAGCGGTCTCCGCGCTGGGCAGCGCGATCCCCGCCTACTGCAGCGCCAGCGGCAAGGCGCTGCTGGCCTCCCAGCCAGTCGAGCGAGTGCACCGGTTGCTTCCGGAGCGGTTGCCCAAGCGCACCCCCAACACCATCACCAGCCGGGCCAAGCTGGACGCCGAGCTGAAGCGGATCCGCGGCGACGGCTACGCGGTCGATCGCGAGGAGTACGCGCTCGGCGTCAGCGCCGTCGCGGCCGTCGTGCGCGACAACTTCGGGGCGGAGATGGCGCTGGCCGTCGCCGTGCCGATGCAGCGGTTCAGCGGTCGCGAGGGCGAGATCGTCGACGCCCTATTGGAGACGACGACCGCGATCGAACGGCAGCTCGGCGCCGGCCCGGACTGATCCGCGGGCGCCCGGCGCCCGCTCCACCGTCGCAATGCCCACGGCTTGACAGGCCGTCGATCCGTGTTACTCTGCGCGAACCGTAATCCGGATTCTTCATCCGGATACCGGATACCCACACAGGAACCAGAGACCAGCCTCTCCATCCTCAAATGCCCGCAGATCGAGATAGCCGAGCAGGGGCCTCCCGGTGAGCTGGACCGCCGGAGTCGACATCGGCGGCACCTTCACCGACACCGTCGTGATGGACGACGACGGTGCGATCGCCGTCTACAAGAGCCTCACCACCCCCGGCAACCTGCTCGCCGGACTGCTCGACAACCTCCGCGCCGCGGCGGCCGACCGCGACTGCTCCCTGGAGGAGTTCCTCGACGGCCTGGTGCGGATCGCGCACGGGACCACCGCCGCGACCAACGCCTACATCGAGCGCCGCGCCGCCAAGGTGGCGCTGATCACGACCCGCGGCTTCGAGGACGTGATCTTCATGCAGCGGATGCTGGGCATGACCGCCGGCCTCTCGACCGCGGAGCTGACCGATTACTCGCTGCGCTCCGTGCCGGAGCCGATCTGCGACCGCTCGTTGGTCTTCGGGGTCCGCGAGCGGGTCGACTACGAAGGGGAGGAGGTCGGCCGCCTGCGCGAGGAGGACGTCGCGGCGGCGATCGAATCGATCCGCGAGCAGGGGGTGGAGGCGGTCGCGATCTCGCTGCTGTGGTCGTTCAAGAACCCGGATCATGAGCGGCGGATCGCCGAGCTCCTGCGCCGCGAGCTGCCGGGCGTCTACGTCTCCGTCTCCAGCGAGCTGGTGCCGCGGCTCGGCGAGTACGAGCGCACGGCGACGACCCTGATCAACGCCTATCTCGGCCCGATCGTCGCTGAGTACACCCGCACCCTGACCCGCGAGCTGCCGGGGGCGCCGGTGATGCTGCTCGACTCGAGCGGCGGTGTGATGACCCCCGAGCAGGCCGGCGAGGCGCCGGTCCGCCTGCTGCTCTCGGGCCCCTCCGGAGGGGTCACCGCCTGCCAGTACCTCGGCCAGGCGCTGGGCCATGGCAACGTGATCACCTTCGACATGGGCGGCACCTCGACCGACGTCGGGCTGGTCGTCGAAGGCGAGCCGGTGCAGCGTCACGAGACCGAGTTCGGCAAGTACCACCTGCTGCTGCCGATGGTCGACGTCAGGGCGATCGGCGCCGGCGGCGGCTCGATCGCCTACGTCGAGGACGGCGCCTACCTGCAGGTCGGCCGCGAGAGCGCCGGGGCCAGGCCCGGTCCGGCGTGCTACGGGCTGGGCGGCACCAAGCCGACCGTCACCGACGCCGACCTGGTGCTGGGGATCCTCGGCGCCGACAACCCGCTGGCCGGCAGCCTCCAGCTCGACCTCGCGGCCGCCGGCGAGGCGATCGAGCGGCACGTCGCCGCCCCGCTCGGGATCTCGGTCACCGAGGCCGCGGCCGGGATCAAGCGGATCGTCGACACCCGGATGGCCGACCTGCTGCGGACGGTCACCCTCGAGCGCGGCTACGACCCCCGCGACTTCACCCTGCACGCCTACGGCGGCGCCGGCCCCAGCCACGCGCCGGCCTTCGGGCTCGAGGTCGTCGAGTCGATGGTGATTCCCTTCACCCAGTCCGTCCACAGCGCCCTCGGCGCGATCGCCTCCGACGTCGCCGTCGCCGCCGAGCGGGCGCTGCCGCTCCGGCTCGAGCGGGCGACGCTCGGCTCCGGGGTCGATCCCGCCCCGGTCGAGCGCGCCTTCGGCGAGCTCGACGAGCAGGCGGATCGCGCCCTCGCGGAGCAGGGCGTCCGGGTCGAGGACCGCTACCTGGATCGCCTCGTAGAGGTCAGGTTCGCGCGCCAGACGAAGGCGCTGCTGGTGCGCTGGCGGGGGGATCTGGGGGCGCTGCTGACGGACTTCCAGCGCCTCTACGCCGAGCGCTACGGCAGCGAGGCGCTGCCCGAGCGCGCCGGCTTCGAGCTGGTCACCTGCATCGTCCGCGGGCGCGGTCGCCTGCTGCGCCCGGAGCTCGGCAGCGACGACGGCCGGGGCGGCGGGGTGAGGCTGGGCAGCAGGGAGGTCTTCGACCCGACCCTGGGGGAGTTCCGCGATACCGACGTCTACGACGGCCTCAGCCTGCGCCCCGGGGAAGAGCTCGGCGGCCCGCTGATCATCCAGTACCCGACGACGACGATCGCCCTGGTCAGCGGCCAGCTCGCCACGGTCGACCGGTTCCGCGGGATCGAGATCAGGAGGGCCGCATGAGCCGGGAGGTCAATGGCGACGATCGCGAGCACTTCGTCCTCGGCCCGAGCCAGTCCGACGAGGAGCGCCTCGGGGCGCCGCTCAAGGTCGATCCGGTCACCTTCGAGATCGTCCGCCACAAGCTGGAGGCGATCAACCACGAGCAGGCGATCGCCCTGAAGGACGTCTCCGTCTCGCCGATCGTCACCGCCGCCAGCGACTTCAACAACGCCCTCTACACGGCCGACGGCCGGATCGCCTGCATGGGCCCGCAGGTCGTCTTCCACTCCGGGGCGATGCCGGTGGTGCTCCGCCACCTGATGGAGCAGTTCTCCCCCGAGGAGATCAACGAGGGCGACATGTTCGTCGTCAACGACCCCTACTTCGGCGCCGTTCACCACCCCGACGTCTCGTTGGTGGCGCCGCTCTTCCACGCCGGCGCGATCGTCGCCTGGTCGGGCGTCGCGGCGCACCAGGTCGACATGGGCGGGATGAGCGTCGGCTCGGTCTCGGGGCAGGCCCGTGAGAAGTACCAGGAGGGGCTGATGATGCCGCCGATGAAGTTGATCGAGGGCGGCGTGATGAGGAAGGACGTCTGGCGGCTGATCCTCAACATGACCCGCCAGCCGGAGATGGTCGGCCTCGACCTGCGCGGCTTCATCGCCTCCAACATCGTCGCCCGCGACCGGCTCGCCGAGATCATCGATCGCTACGGCGCGGACGTCGTCACCGACGTGATGGACGAGCTGATCCGCTACTCGGAGCGGCGGATGCGCGAGCGCCTGAGGCAGCTTCCCGACGGCGAGTTCCGCTCGCGCAGCTTCATCGACCACGACGGCCTCGAGAACCGGATCTACCGCACCGACGTGCGCCTGATCAAGAGCGGCGACGTCCTCCGCTTCGATCTCTCGGACTCCTCGCCGCAGGCCCCGACCTACATCAACTGCACCGAAGGCTGCCTGGTCGGCGCCGTCTTCGGCGGTACCGCGCCGCTGCTCGGCGCCGGCGTGCCATGGAACCACGGGATCCTCAACGCGCTCGAGGTGGTGGCGCCGCCCGGGGTGATCGTCAACGCCGTCCGTCCCGCTCCGACCGGGGCGGCGACGATCGGGCAGGGGTGGACGATCATGAGCGCGACCGCCCACGCCGTCTCCAAGCTGCTGGCGCTCTCGGACGAGCTGCGGCGGCACTCGGCGGCGATCACCCACGGCACCTTCGCGGCGCTGTTCACCGGCGATCGCAACCAGCACGGCGAGCCCTACACGACGCAGCTGATCGATGCCCAGATCGGCGGCGGCGGCGCCAGCTCGATCGCCGACGGGATCGACCAGTCCGGCTGCTTCGTCGCCCCGCGCCCGCACATCGCCAACGTCGAGTCGAACGAGCTGCACGGGCCGATGCTGTTCCTCTACCGGTCCTTCTTCCCCGACAGCGGCGGCGACGGGGCTCGGCGGGGCGGCCGCGCCGCCGGTACCGCCTGGACGCCCCACGGGGTCGAGCGCCTCCGCAACACGGTCTCGGCCCACGGGATCGAAGTGCCCGTCTCCTACGGCCAGTTCGGCGGCTGGCCCGGCGTCTGCAACCGGCAGATGGTGATCCGGGGAACGGCGGTGCGCGAGCTGCTGGGCTCGGGCGAGCTGGCGATGCCGCTGGCGACCCTGGCCGAACCGCTGGAGCTGGCGTCGCTAGGCGGCGAGCTCGAGCTGCTGGCGGCCAAGCAGGACGAATTCGAGCTCGCCCCCGGCGACGTCGTCCAGTACACCTGGCAGGGAGGCGGCGGCTACGGCGACCCGCTCGATCGCGACCCGGCGGCGGTCGCCGCCGACGTCGAGGCCGGGCTGATCTCCGCCACCCGCGCCAGCGAGGTGTACGGCGTGGTGGTCGGCGAGGCGGCGGCCCAGATCGACGAGCGCCGGGCCCACCTGCGGGCCTCCCGCCTGGCACCGGGCGGGGTGGCGCCGGCGGCAAACGCCGAGCTCGAGCCCGTCGCCCGGTACGGGCCGGCGCTGGTGATCGTGCGCGACGGGGCCGGGCTGGCGGTGGCCTGCGGTTGCGGGCACCGGCTCGGGTCGGCCGCGGAGAACTGGAAGGACCGGGCCCTGCGCCAGCCGCTCCCCGCGGCCGACCTGCCCGCGGGGATCCTCGTCCACGCCGAGCTCGAGCTGGCGCGCTACCTCTGCCCCTCCTGCGGCAGGCTGCACGCGGTCGAGGTCGAGGAGCGCGGGGAGCCGCCGCTCCACGACCTGAAGCTGATCAGCCTGCCCTGATCGCGGCCCGCCCCCGCACCGACTTCTCGAAATCCAAGATCAGTATCGACAAATACTAAGTACTGGAGGAAATTCGATGAGATTGGCCCGTGGCTGGATTGCGGTTGCGCTGGTGGTGCCGTTGGCGCTGCTGGCCGCTGGGTGTGGCTCGAGCTCGTCCGGCGGCGGCGGCACGTCGAGTGGGGGAAGCACGAACGAATCGAGTACCGGGAACACCGCCTCCGTCACCTACCGGGGGCTGGAGACCGGCCTGCCGCGATCGGTGCCGAAGCCCGCGTCGGCCCCACTCAAGATCGCCATCCTCAGCCCGCTGGAGGCAAACGAAGCGGTCCATTTCCGCACCGCGAGCGCCCAGGCTGAGGTCGAAAAGCTCGGCGGCTCGGCGACGATCTACGACGCCAAGATCTCGCCCGAAACCCAGGTCACCCAGCTCGAACAGGCGATCGGCTCCGGCGCCGAAGCGATCGTCATGGAGGCCGTCGACCCGCACGCGCTGGCACCGGTGCTGAAGCGGGCGGAAGCGGCAAAGATCCCGGTGGTCGGGATCGACGAGAACCTCAACGGCGTCTCCCCGGGGCAGGGCTTCGCGAGCCAGGTCCTTATCGGCCGCGACCTGATGGCCTACGACCAGGCCAAGGTCGCCGCCGGCCTGCTGCCGGCGGGCGGCAAGATCGCGGTGATCGGCTTCGCCCACCCGGTCCCGCAGCTGGAACGGATGGTCGAAAAAGAGAAGGAATGGTCCGAACGGTTCGGCCTCGAAGTCCTCGGCGAAGCGCAGAACCCGACCGACGAAATCGCCGGCGGCGAAAAAGCGATGACCCAGCTGATCAGCGAATACCCGCAGATGGAAGGCGTGATCGCCTACAACGACAACTCGGCGGTCGGCGCGGCCGCGGCGGCGCGCACGGCTGGCAAGTCCGGCCTGGTCCTGATCGGCAACAACGGCGAAGAAGTCGGCCTGCAGGCCGTCGCCGCCGGCAAGATCTCGGCCACCGTCCAGGTCGACGACCTCGAAACCGGCAAGCTCGCCGCCTGGGAGGCCTACGACCTGGTCCAGGGCAAGCCGGTGCCGAAAGCGGTATTGGCGGGCGAACCGGTGGCGGTGACCGAAGAAAACGTCGGCACGGCCGAATCCTGGTCCGAACAGATGCAGAAGCGCTACGGGAAGTAGCCAGAGTTAGGACCCGCAGCCCGCGCTGGACCGGCGCGGGCTGCTAGCCCTGTTCCTCACCGGCGTCGAAGCCTTCGCGGTAGGCGGCGAGGAAGCGCGGTGAGAGCGGCTGCCCGCCGGGCGCGTAGCGCGCCGCGACCTCGAGCCGCCGCAGCAGGTTCGCGTGGATGCCCTGCGTCGCTTCCGAGCCGGCGCTGGCGGCGCCGAGCAGGTAGCCGAGCTCGAGGTTCGCCTGGCCGCCCGGTTCGGCCCGCGCCTCGCCGTTGAGCCTGGTCGCCGTCGTGACCAGTGCTTCGCCGACGGCTTCGAGGTCGCCGCTCGCCTGGCGCTCGGCGAAGCATTCGCTGATCAGCGTTTCGCCGTTGACCCGGACTTCGGCCGGCGCGGCGGAGAGCGCCTTCGCGTAGGCGGCGGCGCCTTCGAAGCAGGCCGGCGGCGTGGTCGGTTCGCTGCCGGCGCCGCAGGCGCTGAGGAGGAGGGCCGCGAGCGCGGCGCCGAGACAGGCGAGCGGCAGGCTGGAGCGGACGAGGGGCATCGGCCGCCCATCCTAGGGAGGCCGCGGCGCGGGCTCAGGAACCTCAGTCGCGGATGCCGCCGCCGCTGCTCGGGCTCGAGCCGTGCGGGGAGAGGCCGCCGGTCAGCTGCTGGTCGACGCCGCCGGCCGGGCCGGCGGGCTGCTTCGGCGGCTGCTTCTTCTGGCGCCGGGGCGCCGGGGCCAGCGGGCCGGTCGGGAAGACTTCGACCCATTCGGCCAGGGTGAACCGCGGCGCCGGGGCGTGGTTCCAGGACAGATGGAGGTGGTTGCCGCAGCCGTGGCCGGCGTCGCCTTCGTAGCCGACCCAGCGGAACGGGGGCAGCGGCTGGTTTTGGACCGGCTCCGCCCACAGCGCCAGCGCCGTGATCGCCGCCCAGTGCGAGTCGCAGGTGGAGCTCGGTTCGGCCGGGACGAGGTCGACCGCGAGGCCGTTGTAGTGGTCGGAGCCGCGGGTGTGGCATTCGTCGCAGCCGACGTGTTCGCCGTTCGGCAGCGGCCCCGAGTAGCCATCGGTGACGTAGATCGGCCAGCGCTGGTTGATCCAGCGCAGGTCGGGGACGATGCGGTTGTCGACCATGTCGCCGGCTTCGTGCGGGATCGCCGCCGGGATCGGCACCAGGCGCCCGGGGGCCTTGACGATCCGGGTCGGGGTCGGTGGCGACGCCGGGGCCGGCAGCACCGGCGGCGTCGCGGCGCCCGCCCGCGCGGCGGCGAGGCAGAGCAGCAGCGGCGCCAGCGAGGCGGCGACAAGCGCGAGGATCGAGACCCGTCTTCCCATCCCTCAGCCATCGGCGCCGACCGCGCCCGCGCTTGAGCCACTGCAAGGTCCCGCCCAGTCCGCTCAGGTGACCTCCTGGCCGCGCGGATAGGGTTGCGCCGATGCTGACGGTCAGGGAGGCCACCTTCGAGCTGTTCAGGGAGCGGGGGATGACGACGATCTTCGGCAACCCCGGCTCGACCGAGCTGCCGATGCTGCGTGACTTCCCGTCGGACTTCCGTTACGTCCTCGGGCTGCAGGAGGCGGTCGTGGTCGGGATGGCCGATGGCTTCGCACAGGCCTCCGGCCGCACCACCGTCGTCAACCTCCACACCGCGCCGGGGGTCGGCAACGCGATGGGGGCGATCTTCAACGCCCAGGCCAACCACTCGCCGCTGCTGGTCACCGCCGGCCAGCAGACCCGCGCCCAGATCACCCTCCAGGCCAACCTCACCAATCGCGATGCGACCCGGATGCCGCACCCGCTGGTCAAGTGGTCCTACGAGCCGCCGCGGGCCGAGGACGTGCCGCTGGCGCTCGCCCACGGCGCCCACCTCGCCGGCCTGGCACCGCGCGGGCCGGTCTTCGTCTCGCTGCCGATGGACGACTGGGAGGCCGAGGTCGATCCCGGCGACGCCGGCGCCGCGATCGCCCGCCGGGTGACCGGCCGCGCCGTCGCCGACCCCGAGACCGTCGCCAGCTTGGCCGCCCGCCTCGACGCCGCCGCGAACCCGGTCCTCGTCGCCGGCCCCGACATCGACGCGTCGGGCGGCTGGGAGGCCGCGGTCGCCCTCGCCGAGCGCCAGCGGCTGCCGGTCTGGGCCTCGCCGGCGACCGGCGGCGCCCGCCTCGGCTTCCCCGAGAACCACCCCAACTTCCGCGGCGTCCTGCCGCCGGCGATCGGCCCGGTCGGGCAGACGCTCGAGGGCCACGACCTGATCCTCGTCGCCGGCAGCTCGGTCTTCCCCTACTACCCCTACATCCCGGGGCCGCTGCTGCCGCACGGGGCGGAGCTGGTCGCGATCACCAGCGATCCCGACGAGGCGGTGCGGGCGCCGATGGGCGAGGCGATCATCGCCGACGTGGCGCTGACCCTGGCGGCCCTGCTCGAGGCCGTGCCGGAGTCGGGCCGGCCGGCGCCGGAGCCCAACCCCGGCCCCGGCGAGCTCCCCGAGACCGACCCGATCAACGCCTCGACCGTCCACACCGTTCTCGGCGCGGTCCTGCCCGAGGACGCGATCGTCGTCCTCGAGTCGCCCTCGAGCACGCTGGCGCTGCGCAACCAGCTGCGGCTCTCGCGGCCAGGCTCCTACTACTTCAGCGCCGGCGGCGGCCTCGGGTTCGGCCTCCCGGCCGCGGTCGGGGTCCAGCTCGCCCAGCCCGACCGCCCGGTCGTCTGCGTGCTCGGCGAGGGCTCGGCCCAGTACGGGATCACCGCCTTCTGGAGCGCGGTCGCCTACCGGGCGCCGGTCACCTTCCTGGTCCTGCAGAACCAGGAGTACGCAATCCTCAAGTGGTTCGCCGAGATGGAGGGGGTCGCCGGCGCTCCCGGGCTCGACCTGCCAGAGCTCGACGTCGCCGCGGTCGCCGAGGGCTACGGCGTCAGGGCCCGGCGCGCGGGCGACCGCGAAGCGGTCCGCGGCGCGCTCCAGGCGGCGCTCGCCTCCTCGGCGCCGGAGCTGGTCGAAGTCCCGGTGGCGCCGGGGATGTCACTGTTCTAGGCGTGCCCGCCCCCGACCGCGCCCCCGACACGCTGGCAGCCGGCGTCGCCGAGCCGCTGCGGGGCGAGCTCGAGGCGCTGCTCGGCGCCGATCGCGTGCTCGCCCGGCCCAGCGACATCATCCGCTACGCCTCCGACGCCAGCCCCTACCGACTGCTGCCGCGGGCGGTGGTGATGGCGCACGATGCCCACGACGTCGCCCGCGTCCTCGCCTTCGGACGCGAGCGGCGGATCCCGGTCGTCTTCCGCGGCGGCGGCACCAGCCTCAACGGCCAGGCCCAGACAGACGGCATCCTGGTCGACGTCCGCCGCCATTTCCGCGGCGTCGCCGTCGAGGAGGAGGGGGCGCTGGCGCGGGTCCGCAGCGGCACCGTGCTCGGCCACGCCAACCGCGTCCTCGCCCCCCACGGCCGCCGCCTCGGGCCCGACCCGGCAAGCACCGACATCGCCACCGTCGGCGGCGTCGTCGCCAACAACTCCGGCGGCATGCGCTGCGGCACCACCCAGGACTCCTACTCGACCGTGCGCTCGCTGACCTTCGCCCTGCCCTCGGGGACCCGGATCGACACCGCCGAGCCGGGCGCCGCCGAGCGTTTCGAGGCGCTCGAGCCAGAGCTCGCCGCCGGCCTCGGCGCGATCCGCGACGAGATCCGCGCCGACCGCGAGCTGACGGAGCGCATCCGCAAGAAGTTCGCGATCAAGAACACGACCGGCTACCGGCTCTGCGCCTTCCTCGACGCCGAGCAGCCGCTGGAGATCTTCCGCCGCCTGCTGATCGGCTCCGAGGGCACGCTCGCATTCGTCTCCGAGGTCGTCTTCGAGACGGTGCCGCTGCCGGCGCGGACGTCCGCCGGCTGGGTCCACTTCGCCAGCGTCGACGCCGCCGTCGCGCCCGTCCAGGAGCTGGTCGGCCTCGGGGCGACGGCGGTCGAGCTGATGATCGGCCCGAGCCTGATCGCCGCCGCCTGGAACATGCACGGGGCGCCCCAGGAGTGGAAGCAGCTGCCGCCCGAGTCGGCGGCGCTGCTGGTCGAGTTCGGCGCCGACGACGACGCCGGCCTCGACGCCCAGGTGGCGGCGGCGCGGGCGCTGCTCGGCGGCCACGAGACGATCCGGCCGATCGAGCTCAGCCGCGAGCCGGAGGAGATCGAGCTCGCCTGGCGCGTCCGCGAGGGCCTCCACGGCCTGATCGGGCGCCTGCGCCCGCCCGGCACGGCGCTGATCATCGAGGACATCTGCCTGCCCCCGGACCGGGTTCCCGAGGGCGGCCGCGACCTGCAGGCGCTGCTCGGCAAGCACGGCTTCCTGCCCGGCTTCGCCGGCCACGCCTCGGCCGGCAACCTCCACTTCATGCTGACCCCGGACTTCGCCAAGGCCGAGGACGTCGAGCGCTACGAGGCCTTCATGGAGGAGCTGGTCGAGATGGTCGTCGACAGGTACGACGGCTCGCTCAAGGCCGAGCACGGGACCGGGATCAACATGGCGCCCTATCTCGAGCGCGAGTGGGGGGCCAGGGCGACCGAGCTGATGTGGCGGGTGAAGCGGCTGGCCGACCCCGACGGAGTGCTCGCGCCCGGCGTCGTCCTCAGCCGCGATCCCGGCGCCCACCTGCGCAACCTGAAAACGATGCCGGAGATCGAGCCGTCGGCGACCACCTGCGTCGAGTGCGGCTTCTGCGAGCCGGTCTGCCCCAGCCGCGACCTGACGACGACGCCGCGGCAGCGGATCCTGTTGCGGCGCGAGATCGCCCGCCAGCCGGAGGGGTCGCCGCTGCGGCTGGCGCTCGAAGCCGAAGCCGCTTACGACGTGCTCGACACCTGCGCCGCCGACGGCTCCTGCCAATTGGTCTGCCCGCTGGGGATCGACACCGGCAAGCTGGTCAAGGAACTGCGGCAGGACGGGCATTCGGAGGGGGCTGAAAGGCGGGCGGCGAGCGCGGCGCGACGCTGGGGCGCGGTCGAGTCGGCCTCGCGGGCGGGGCTGCGGGTCGGCGGGCCGCTGGCGCGGCGGACCAGGCGTGGGCGCGACCTGCCGGGCGCGGCCGCCGCGAAGCTGCCGGCGACGAGCCGCGACGGCGCGGCCGCCGTCTACGTCCCCTCCTGCACCAACCGGATCTTCGCCGGCTCGCCGGCGGCGGCGCTGGTCGCGGTCTCGGCCCGCGCCGGCCTCCCGGTATGGATCCCGGCTGATGTCGGCGGCAGCTGCTGCGGCCTGCCCTGGAGCTCGAAGGGCTTCGCCGCCGCCCACCGTGAGAAGGCGAACGAGATGGTCTCGCTGCTCTGGGGCTGGAGCGGGGAGGGCGCGCAGCCGATCGTCATCGACGCCTCCTCCTGCACCGCCGCGATCGCCGAGCCCGGCGAGGGCGTGCTCGACGACGGCAACGCCGAGCATCTTGCCGAGCTCCAGATCCTCGACTCCGTCGCCTGGGCCCACGACCGCCTCCTGCCCGCGCTGACGATCACCGGCAAGCTGGCCAGCGCGGCGGTTCACCCGACCTGCGCCACCCGCCGCCTCGGCCTCGCCGCTCAGCTCCGGGCCCTCGCCGAGTCCCTCGCCGACAACGTCTACGTCCCACCCTCGGCCACCTGCTGCGGCTTCGCCGGCGATCGCGGCATCTCCCACCCCGAGCTGACCGCGGCGGCCACCGCCCCCGCGGCGGCCGAGCTGGCGGCCGCGGCCGCCGCTCGCGGCCGTCCCTTCGAGGCCCACCTCAGCAGCAACCGCACCTGCGAGATCGGCCTCGAACGCGCCACCGGCGCCCCCTACGAATCAGTGGTGCAGCTTCTCGAGCGCCTCACGCGCGGCTAGTCGTTCGGCTTCGCGCGCGGCTTTCTGCTCGGGGGTCCAGTCCTTTTCTTCGGCGGCCCGGCGAGCCGCCAGCTCCTCTTCCTCGGCGATCTCCTCGGGGAGCCTTTCGCCGCGAGCGTGCGCCGCTGCCTTCCGTCGCTTCCACTCCTCGGCAGTTACCCCTTCTGGGATCGGAAAGATGAACCCGGAGTTCGGCGGGATCTTCACGGTGATCAACTCGTTCTCAGGATCGGCGAGCCACTCTTCGAAGTCCTCGGGCTGAGGG
Source organism: Actinomycetota bacterium (assembly GCA_018268655.1). GTDB lineage: Bacteria > Actinomycetota > Thermoleophilia > Solirubrobacterales > 70-9 > VAYN01. The sequence goes on along the minus strand of JAFDWC010000061.1, from coordinate 563 downwards.
TCGGGGTCGGTCCAAGGATCGCGTTTCTGTTGCTTATCCGTCACATCGGTCATCGTAGCCTCCTCAGGTGTCCCAACCGGTTATTACGAGCCAAGCGGTGGGATCGGTGGTGCGTTCGATAACCAGCGTCAACCGCCGGCCGCCGTTGGTTTCGCCGACCAAGAGCTTGCGATTCCGGCCGCGTCGGGAGTGAGGGTTCGCGCTCTCCTCGGGATCGTTCCACCGCAGCTGCAGGGCTTCCTCGGCGGAGATATTGCGACGGCCGAGCTTCACCTGCGCGAACTCCGGGACATCCAGTTCGTAGATCGGCGGCACCCGCGCCCAAGGGCGCCGGCGCCGACATCTCTTCCCCTAGCGCTGCGCCGTCTCGCCCGCGTCGATGCTCTTCGCGTCGAGATCGCGGATCAAGGCGCGGGTCTTGGCGTCGCGCTCCATCCGCCTGTCGAGCATGGGGTTGACGATCCCGCGCAGAGCCGACACATAGCGCCACCATTTCGGCACGAAGACGCGGGGGGCGCGTTCTTCGATCCCGCGGAGGAGACCGGCGGCGGCCTCGCCGGGGC
>JAFDWC010000060.1 GCA_018268655.1 Actinomycetota bacterium | reverse complement strand
CGCCGCGGCGGGTGATGAAGATCATCGAGTCGATGAACGACCCGCGCTCGGAGTACTTCGACCTGATGCGGCGCGAGTCGATCCCGGCCGACGAGCTGATGGGGCGGCGGATGGAGGTCGGAGTCGTCGCCGTGCTCGGGCAGCTGCGGGCGAAACGGAACTGGCACCGAATCGCACGGGAGTGGGTCTACGCCGACCCGCCGGCGACCGAACTGGGGCAGCTCGAGTGGGACTACTTCGAGGAACGGGGGGTCAGGCGAACCCCCGGCCTGGCGGAAATGTCCTAGATGTTCTAGAGGCGGTCGAAGAGGCGCGGGTCGTTGGAGACGATCCCGTCGACGCCGAGCTCGACCAGCTTTCGCATCCGCTTCTCCTCGTCGACCGTCCATGCGATCAGCTCGACCCCGGAGAGCTCGCAGATCCGGGCCAGGCGGGCGCTCACCAGCGGGTGGTAGACCCACATCGCGAAGACCCCGAACCGGGGCAGCCGTTCCGCCGCCAGACCCGGCAGCTGCAGGCGCATCCCAGCCAGGGCGAAGGGCAGGACCGGGCGGGCCCAGGGGCGCTTGGTCCAGTCGCGGCTCGTTTTCGGAAAGGTCCAGCCGCGCCGCAGCCGCGGCTCCAGTTCGAGGATCCGTTTCAGCGTGTGCATCTCCATCGTCGAGACCATCGCCCGCTCGACCAGGTCGCGCTCGCGCAGCGCCTCCACCACCTCCTCCTCCCGGCCGGGCAGCTTCAGATCGAGGTCGATCTCGACCTTGTCGAGCGGCGGCTGCAGGAAGAGGTCGAGCGCCTCGGTCAGCTTCAGCGGCGCGCGGCCGCCGGCGTCCTCCCAGTCGTGGGCGACGACCAGGGGGTGGCGTTGCTCGAGCGGCAGGTGCGCGTCCTGCAGCCAGATCACGTCGAACTCGATCGTGTCGACCCCCGCCGCGACCGCCGCTTCGAAGCTGGCCGGCGTGTTGCCGGACGCGATCGCGTCGGCGCCCTTGTGGCCGACCCGCCTCAGAACAGCTGGTTCTCGCCGGCGAAGATCTCCGAGACCGAGTCGTCGGTGAAGATCCGCCGGATCGAGTCGGCGAAGGTGCTGGCGGTGGAGAGGACGGTGATGTTGTCGGGGGCGCCGGGGCGGAGCGGCAGGGTGTCGGTGACGATGATCCGCTCGATCGCCGAGTCGGCGAGCCGCTCGTAGGCGGGGCCGGAGAAGACGCCGTGGGTGGCGCAGGCGATGACCCGGGCGGCGCCCTCGTCGAGGACGGTCTGGGCGGCGGCGGTGAGGGTGCCGGCGGTGTCGATCATGTCGTCGACGAGGACCGCGGTCTTGTCCTTGACGTCACCGACCACGTAGCCGATCTCGGCCACCTGCTGGGCCGGCCGCTCCTTCTCCATCACCGCCCACTGGGTGCCGATCCGGCGGGCGAAGTTGCGCGCGGTCTTGACCCGGCCGGCGTCCGGGGAGACGATCACGAGGTCGTCTGTGAGGCCCTGGTCGATGAACCACTGGGTCAGCATCGGCATCGCCGTCATGTGGTCGACGGGGACGTGGAAGAAGCCCTGGACCTGGCCGGCGTGGAGGTCCATCGTCAGGACCCGGTCGACGCCGACCGCCTCCAGCGTTTTGGCGACGATACGGGCGGTGATCGGCTCGCGCGGGGCCGACTTCTTGTCCTGGCGGGCGTAGCCGTACCACGGCATCACGGCGATGATCCGGTGGGCGGAGGCGCCCTGGGCGGCGTCGATCATCGTCAGCAGCTCGATCAGCGAGTCGTTCGGCGTCAGCTGCTGCTGCTCGTTGGCGCAGGTCGACTGGACGAGGAAGACGTCGGCGCCGCGAATCGACTCCTCGTAGCGGCAGTAGACCTCGCCGTCGGCGAAGGTCTTCAGGGTGACCTGGCCGAGGTCGAGATCGAGCTTGCCGGCGACCTTGGCGGCGAGATCCATCGAGCTGCGGCCGCCGAAGACCATCATCCGCTTCGAGTAGTCGTGCGGCAGCGCGGTCACTGACTGAGGCGTCTGCTCGATCGTGCTCACGAACCTTCCTCTCGCATCTTCGCCGCCTTCGCGGCGGCGTATCCGTCGATGTTCCGTTGCGCGTTCTCGCTCACGGCCAGCGACCCCTCGGGGACGTCGTCCTTGACCACCGCGCCTGCGCCAGTGTAGGCGGAGTCGCCGACTTCTACCGGCGCGATCAGCATCGTGTCAACGCCGATGCGGACGTCGCGGCCGATCACCGTGCGGTGCTTGCGAAAGCCGTCGTAGTTGGCGGTGATCGTGCCGGCGCCGAGGTTGGCGCCAGCGCCGATGTCGGCGTCGCCGACGTAGGAGAGATGCGGGACCTTCGCCCCCTTGCCGAGGTGGGAGTTCTTGATCTCGACGAAGGTGCCGGCCTTGGCGGCGGCGTCGAGCGCGGCTCCGGGGCGCAGGTAGGCGAAGGGTCCGACCGAGCAGCCGTCGCCGACCTGGCAGCTGGTCAGGTAGGAGTGGACGAGGGTCGCCTCGGCCCCGACCTCGGTGTCGATCAGGGTGCTGTGGGGGCCGACCACGGTGCGGGCGCCGACCCGGGTGGCGCCGCGGAGGCTGGTGCCGGGCTCGATCCGGGCGTCGGCGCCGATCTCGACCCCGGCGTCGACCCAGGTCGAGGCGGGGTCGACGACGGTGACGCCGGCCAGCATGTGGCCCTCGAGCAGACGGCGGCGGGCCTCAGCCTCGACCGCGGCGAGGTCGACCCGGTTGTTGACGCCCATGGTCACCGCGGGGTCATCGGCGACGTGGGCGGCAACGGTGTGGCCGGCGCCACGGAGCGCCGGGAAGACGTCGGGAAGGTAGTACTCGCCCTGGGCGTTGTCGTTGGAGAGGCCGTCGAGCGCGGCGGCGAGCGGGGCGGCGTCGAAGACGTAGGTGCCGGCGTTGATCTCGCGGATCGCGAGCTGCTCGGGAGCGGCGTCGCCCGCCGCTTTGGCCTCGACCACGGCTTCGACCGAACCGTCGCCGGCGCGGACGACGCGGCCGTAGGAGCCTGGGTCGTCGAGCTCGATCGTCAGCATCGTCGCCGCGGCGCCGGCGGCCTCGTGGGCAGCGAGGAGGTCGGCGATCGTCGCCGCGGAGAGCAGCGGCACGTCGCCGGAGAGGACCAGCACGGTCTCGCTGGCGGCGATCAGCTCGCGGGCGGCGCGGATCGCGCCGCCGGTGCCGTCCGCCTCCGGCTGCTCGACCGTCTCGACCTGGTCCGGCAGCCCGCTCGAGAGGTCACGCCCCGGCGAGACGATCACCGCGACCCGGCCAGCGCCGGCCTCACGCGCCGCGAGGATCGGCCAGGCAACCATCGCGCGCCCGCAGACGGGATGCAGCACCTTCGGCGTCGAGGAACGCATCCGCGTCCCCTCGCCCGCCGCCATGACCAGGACCAGAGGCAAGCTCACTGCGTGAATCGTATTTAACGGCGCCTCGATTGCGCGCCGGGGCGAGCTAGCTGGGATCGGTCATTCGCGAAGGCGCGTCTGAGCCAAGCAGCTCAAGGACGAGCGAGGGAGTGGCAGCTGCACATGACCGACCGAGGACGCCGAGATGCGCCGGCTCAGGCGCGTCGGATGATGTTTCGGCCAACCAGCGCGATCGAGGTCAGGGTCCAGCCGGCGAAGATCAGGTCGATGCCGACCAGGAGGCCGATCGCCCAGTCAGCCGAGCTCGGGAACTTGGCGAGGACGAGGATGCCGATGATCAGGCCGCAGGCGCCGCTGAGCCCGACCAGGCCTGCGTTCGGCTGGCCGCGGCCGAGAAACGCGACGGTGATCCGGGTGATCCCCATCAGCAGGAAGTAGATCCCGAGCACCAGGGTCAGGGTCAGGGTGCCGTTGTGGGGTTCGACGATCAGCCAGATGCCGACGATGAACGTCAGGACCGCCCACGCGAGCCGCACCGCGACGGAGCCCATCGAGTGCGCCGAGAACGCCGCCGCGACCAGGAACGCCGAGAGGACCACCAACAGCCAACCGATGAAGATCGCGGTCCCGACCGATGCCGCCGCCGGCACCAGGATCGCGATGCAGCCGAGGACGATCAGGAATACCCCGATCCCCATCACGACCTTCCAGCTCCGGCCCAGGGCCTCGCGCACCTCGGGGTCGAGCGACGCTCCTCCGTACTCCATGCCCGAAACCTAAGCGCTACCGCGGACGCGCTTCGCGTTCCCGCTCGTAGAACCGCACCCACTTCCGCACGGCGTTGTCCGACACGCCGTACTTGCGGCCGACCGCGAGATAGCTGGTCGCCTCGAGCTCCGCCAAGAGCTTCTCGTAGGGCGGCCGCTCGACTTTGCGCCGGGCGGGGCAAGGGACACCCGCTTGCGCCCTCCTCCGCGGGTACCGCACTCGCGCGAGCAAAAACGCTGAGTTCGGTGTTTGGCACGGAACATCTCCCCGCACCTCTCGCAGTTGCGCAGCGGCGGCGGGCTCGCGATCGATTTACCACAGTGCGTCTCGAGCGTTGCCGCGCAGTTGAGGCAGACGATTCGGAGGTTCGCGATGCGATTGTCGTCCCGCACCCCGTTGACGTGGTCGAGGATCAATGACATGTGAACGCCCCGCCAGATCTCGCCCTGACCGCACAGCTCGCAGATCGGCTCCTTGACGCCCTCCCTATAGAGCCTCTGCTTCAGGTTGCTACGCGAGAACGTCGAGCGTTCGACCAAAATCTCGGACAACGGCTTGGTCGGGCGCCGGATCCGATCCATGACGCCGGCGTAGGGATCGAAATGCTCCACCGAGATATCCCAGCGTTGAGCGTATTTCTTCACCGTCGCGGGGTTACCACCGGTTGGGCAGTAGCCGAGCTTTCGCAGCACTTGCGTCCACGACTTCGACTGCGCGATCGCGGCGCGAAGTTCCGGTTCCTTAAAGCGTGGTTTCCGTCCTGGCACGGCGACAACATTAGACGTCGCTGCAGACAGAACATTCCACTGGGGAGCCCGGACTTGAACCGGGATAGCTAGCTCCAAAGGCTAGAGGCTTGCCATTAGCCGACTCCCCAACGCCCCACAGCTTAGGCCCTAGTCCTCCGTCCCTCGCGACACCTTGCCGCCCTTCGACCCAGGCTCCAGCGCCGGCCCTCGCGGCGAAGCGATGCCGAGGACGCGCATCGCCTTGAGGCCGAGGCCGAGCTTCTCGCGACCTTCGGTCGAGGAGACGTCGTGGCCGCAGAGCTCGCGGACGCGCTCGAGGCGGTACCGGATCGTGTGGCGGTGGGTGAAGAGCTGTTTGGCGGTGGCGGCGACGTTGCCGTCGTTGTCGAGGTAGGCCTCGACGGTGGTGACGAGCTCGGTCTCGTACTGCTCGTCGTAGTCGGCGAGGGGCTGGATCGTCTCGGCGTAGAAGCGTTCGAGCTCGCCCGGGTCGTCGCTCATCGCCGGCAGCAGCAGCCGGTAGGCGCCGGTGTCCTCGAAGGCGAGGATCGAGCGGCCTTCGGCCTCGCCGACGTTGACCGCGAGGCGGGCCTCCGAGCCTGCCCGGTAGAGGTCGACCGGGTCGGCGCAGCGGCGGCTGCGGCCGGTGGTGAGGTGGAAGCCCGCGAGGCTGTCGTCGAGCTCGCGGGCGACCCCGGCGGCGGCGCGGGCCAGCCGCTCGTCGTCCTCGGCGGGGACGATCACCGCCACCTCGGCCGCCGCATCGCCGTCCTCGCCGGCGGCTAGCGAGCCGGGCGCGAGCGAGCGCAGGGCGCGGATGACCAGGGTGAGGACGCGGTCGCGCCACTCGCCGGTCTGGGCGGAGCGGGGCGCGGCCCGGAGGACGAGGACGCCGGCGCCGCGGTCGAGGTCGGCGCCGAGCTCGGCGGCGCGAGCGACGATGTCGCCGCGGTCGGTGACCTGGCGGGCGAGGACGGCGCGAACGAAGGTACTCGCCACCTCCTCGCTCTCCCACTCCGGCGAGCGCGAGCGCTCGAGCTCGAGCGCCAGCAGCGTCGTCACCATCCGGGTCAGGGCCGGGTCGGGCCTGGCGCGAGCCCGGTAGCGGAGCTCGCCGACGGCGGCATCGGCGACCCGCAGCTCGACCGCGGTCACCCCCTCCCCCCCGTCGAGCAGCTTGCGCTCCTGGTCGGGCGAGGCGCCGGCAACCGCGAGAACCGCGCTGGAGCGGTCGATCAGGGCGATGCTGGCATCCAGCAGCCGCGCCGCGGCACGGGCCACCGCGGGCAGTCCGGCGCCCGACTCGACCGCCTCGGAGAGCGCGTCGAGCAGCCCCGGATCACCCGGATTTGCGGCTCTTTCGCTCACTTCGACGCCCTCCGCCACCCTCCCATTATCGCCTTCGCCCTCCGACTCGGGTGCCTTTGTCCCCGCTATCCGGGGACAACCGGCCGGGGGCGCGATCGGCGCGGGCGGAATCGGGAAGCAGTCGCTACAGCCCTTCGAGGAATTCGATTATTTCGGGGTAGAAGCGGACGACCACCAGGCCGATCACGACGCCGATCACGATCAGCGCCCCGAGCACGAAGCAGGCGAGGAAGCTCGCCGCCGCTTTCTCCCAGACCCGTCCGTAGGAGCTCAGCGCCGGGACCAGGATCAGGGTGACGAAGACGACCAGGCAGATCGCCGCGGCGATCGCGTAGAGGACGTACTGGTGCCCGATGCCGGTGATCGCGTAGACGATCATTCAGTGACTCTCCGGAGTCATTCCGGCGCAGTTTTGCGCATCTGGGTGACGACCAAGGCGATCAGCGCGCAAAACGAGAAGGCCGCGGCCCCCAGCGCCCAGCCGGCGTTGACGTCGCTCAGGTAATGAACATCGAGGTAGACGCGCGAAAGCCCGACCAGCGCGGTCAGCGCCACCCCGGCGACGACGACCAGCGCAGCCCGCGCCATTCCCGGCCGCAGCCGCACCACCGTCGTCACCGCGAGGAAGACGTAGAGCACCGAGTGGGTGGCGTGGCCGCTGGGGAACGAGGAGCCGTGGGTCGCGACCACGTGCGGCCCCGGCGGCCGCGGCCGGTCGACCGCGTCCTTGATCTCGAGGAAGCCGATGGTGCCGATCGCCATCCCGGCCAGCAGCACCCAGAGCTCGGGCCAGCGCCGGCGCCAGGCGAGCAGCGCGGCGCAGACCGCGGTCAGGCCCCAGGTGAAGGCGCCCGAGCCGAGCAGGGTGATCACCTTGGCGACCGCGAGCAGGGCACCGCCGGCGATGCTTTCGACGATTTCGATCGCGGTTTCGTCACCAGGGGTCGGCCCCGCTTCATTGCTGACGACGACGGTGTAGGCGACGAGCACGAACAGGGCCACCGCCAGCGCCGCCAGCAGCGAGGTGAATTCGAGCCCGAAGTCGCGGCCGGGGGTGGCGCGGTCGCCGATGAAGCGGAGCTGGCGCTGGTAGCGGCGGCCGAAGGCGACGATCCAGCGCGTCCAGGCATGCTCGTCCATCCAGGCGACGGTCGCGCGGCGGTTCCCCTCGACCCGCAGGAACCGGATCAGCCAGACCACACCGACGACGACCACGATCAGCGTCCCCAGCAGCAGCGCCCCCTTGCCGGCGTAGTTGAGCGCGGTGTCGATCGAGCGCGAGAAGAGGTAGCCGACGACCACCGCCGAGCCGACCCAGAGGCCGCAGCCGAGCACGCTGTAGGGGAAGAACTGGCGGAAGCGCATCCCCGAGCTGCCGGCGATGAACGGGGCAAAGGCGCGGACGAAGCCGACGAAGCGGCCGAGGAAGATCGTCTTGCCGCCGTGGCGGGAGAAGAAGTCCTCGACCTGGCGCAGGCGATCGTGGTCGAGGCCGAAACGGGGGCCGTGGCGGAGCAGGAACTCGCGGCCGAGGCGGCGGCCGACGAAGAAGCTGGTGCAGTCGCCGCCGACCGCGGCAAACCAGGCGATGGCGATCGTCAGGTAGAGGTCGGTGGCACCCTGGCCGGCGACGGCGCCGCCGAGGATCATCACCGTCTCGCCGGGGACCAAGAGGCCGACGAAGGCGCCGGTCTCGGCGAAGGCGAAGAGGCCGACGAGGGCGTAGGTCCAGGCTCCGAGCGCCTGGGAGACGTCCTCGAGGATCTTCTCCAGGTCGACGTACTGGGTGAAGACGATGTAGGCGGCGATGGCGGCCGCCCCGACAACCGCCCATTTCGCGTATTTGCGCTGCCGCTCGCTGCCGGGGAGCCTCACGGCGCCTGCTCCGGCGGCAGTGTCCGCGGCGGCGCGACCCCGGCCTCGCAGACGATCGCCTCGGCGCCGTCGAGCCGCGCGGCCGCGTCGCGGGCGGCGCCGAGGTCGGCGAAGAGCCCGACCGCGGTCGGGCCGGAGCCGCTGAGGATCGCCAGCCCCGCCCCGGCGGCGCGGAGGCGGTCGAGGGCAGCGCCGATGTCCGGACGCAGCGAGCGCGCCGCGGGCTCGAGGTCGTTGACGAGAAGCTCGGGGTAGGCGAGCGGCGAGGCGCCGGCGCCGGCGGCGACCCGGAGCCGGTCGGCCAGCTCCTCGAGCTCCCCCGTATCGCGCCCGAGCCCGAGCCGGTCGGCCTCGGCGAAGACCGCGGCGGTGGCGAGCCCGCCGCCGCCGGGGAGCAGAACCGCCGCGTGCGGGGCCGGCCGCGGCAGCGGCTCGACCCGCTCGCCGGCACCGCGGACCAGGGCCAGCGAGGGGCGCAGCTGGGAGGGGACGTCGGCGCCGAGGGCGGCGGCGATCGCCGGCAGGTCGGCAACCTCGCCCGCCGCCAACCGCAGCACGGCGGCGGCGTCGGCCGAGCCGCCGCCGAGGCCGGCGGCGACCGGGATCCGCTTCTCGACCTCGATCCGCAGCGGCTCGCGCTCCCAGCCCGCCGCCCGCAGCGCCGCCAGCGCCCGCGCCGCCAGGTTCGCCTCCGGCGCCCCCTCGACCCCCGGGCAGAGGACCTGGTCCCGCGCCGCCGGCTCGACCCTGACCAGGTCCGCGAGGGCGAGCGGCTCGAACAGCGAGCAGAGCTCGTGCAGGCCGTCGTCACGAGCGCGGCCGAGGTAGAGGCAGAGGTTGAGCTTGGCTGGAGCGTGGAGGAGCACGGGCGGGGTGCGGCGGGTCAGGTCTCGCTCGGAAGCTTCGCGGAGAAGGCGGAGAACTGCGCCGGGGAGAGGGCCTCGGCACGGGCGTTCTCGGGCAGCCCGAGCGCGGCGAGCGCCTCGCGGGCCGGCTTCAGCAGGCCAGGCCGGGTCAGCTCGAGCGAGCGGGCGAGCGACTTGCGGCGGTGGGAGAAGGCGGCGCGGACGACGGTCCGGATCCACTCGTCGGCCCCGGGGCCGACGCGGCGCAGCCGCAGGATGGCCGACTCGACCCGCGGCCGCGGCCTGAACACGGCCGGGTCGACGGTCCGCGCCAGGTCGACCTCGCAGGCGAGCTGGACCAGCACGCTCGGCGAGCCGTAGGTGCGGCTGCCGGGCGCCGCCCGCAGCCGATCGGCGATCTCGCGCTGGACCATCACCGTCCAGCTCCGCAGCGAGGGCAGCTCGGCGATCGTCCGCAGAATCACCGGCGTCGCCACCGCGTAGGGCAGGTTGGCGACCATCGCCGTCGGCGCCGGCGCGAAGCCGCCGAGGTCGAGCTTGATCGCGTCGCCCCAGTGCAGCTCGACGTTCGGCAGCGCCGCGATCGGCGCCAGCGCCGGCTCCAACCGGCGGTCGAGCTCGACCGTGTGCAGGTGCGCCGCGACCGCCGCCAACCGCTGGCTCAGCACCCCCTCCCCCGCCCCGACCTCGAGCACCACCTCGCCGGGACCGAGCCCGGCGTCGCGGACGATCGCGTCGAGCAGGTTCGGGTCGGCGAGGAAGTTCTGGCCGAGCCTGACCATCGGGGGCTACCAGCCGAACAGCGAGCGGCCGTTGGCGGCCACCGTCGCCTCCAGCTCCTCATAGCTGACCCCACGGACAGCGGCTACGACCCGTGCCGTCTCGACCACGTAGGCCGGCTGGTTGCGCTGGCCGCGCAGCGGCTGGGGGGTCAGGAACGGGGCGTCGGTCTCGACCAGGATCCGGTCGGCCGGCACCTGGGCGGCGGCCTCGCGCAGCGCCTCCGAGCGCGGGTAGGTGACGTTGCCGGCGAACGAGCAGTACCAGCCGCGCTCGGCCGCGTCGGCGACCCGCTGCGGGGCCGAGAAGCAGTGGAGGACGACCGGGTTGGAGCCGGCGCGGGCGTCGAGGGTGGCGAAGATCTCGTCGATCGCGGCGCTCTCGCCGTCGGCGTCGCGGGCGTGGATCACGAGCGGCAGCCCCACCTCCGCCGCGATCTCGACCTGGGCCGCGAAGGCCCGCCGCTGGGCGGCCGGCGAGGCGGTGTCGCGGTAGAAGTCGAGTCCGGTCTCGCCGACCGCTCGCACCTGCTCGTGGCCGGCGAGCGCCGCGATCGCCGCCGCCGCCTCCTCGTCGAAGCCCTCGGCATCGTTCGGGTGGCGGCCGACGCTGGCGAAAACGGCGGCGTGGCGCTCGGCCGCCGCGACCACGTCGGCGTTGGTCGCCTCGTCGAGGCCGATGTTGAGGATCCGCTCGACCCCAGCCGCGGCGGCCGCCGCCAGCAACTCGTCCTCCTCGCCCTCACAGAGGAACAGGTGGGTATGCGAATCGATCACGGCGCCCAGGTTATGGACCGCGGCCGAAGGACTTCTCAACGTTTGTAACCCAGAGGGTTACAAACGTTGAGGGGAGCGCCGCCGGGACTCGCTCAAGCCTCGATCTTCGGGAACAGCGGCGGCACCCGTTCGACGCTCTGGCCGCCGGGGCGCGAGCCGAGCTCGGCCAGCGCCCGGTCCTCCTCGGCCAGCACCGACAGCAGCCGCTCGGCCGTCGCCGGCAGGTAGGGCACCAGCATCAGCGTCGTCACCCGCAGGCCCTCGACCAGGTTGTAGAGGACTTCGTCGAGCCGCTCGGGATCGGCCTCGTCCCTGGCCAGCACCCACGGCTGGGTCTCCTCGACGAAGCGGTTGAGGCGGCGGACCAGCGCCCAGACCAGCTCCAGCGCCTGGGTCAGCTCGGCCCGATCGAGCAGCTCGCGGAAGCGCTCGAGGGTGCCTTCGAAGTCCTCGGCGAGGGTGGCGTCGACGGCGGCCTCGGGGACGGTCCCGCTGCGGTAGCGGTCGACCATCGCCAGCACCCGGCTGGCGAGGTTGCCGTAGTCGTTGGCGAGCTCGTTCTCGTAGCGGGCCTCGAACCCGGCCGTCGAGATCGAGCCGTCCTGGCCGAAGCTGACCTCGCGGAAGAGGTAGAAGCGCAGCGCGTCGGCGCCGAAGCGCTCGATCACCTCGAACGGGTCGAGCACGTTGCCGAGGCTCTTCGACATCTTTTTCTCGCCCATCAGGAGGAAGCCGTGGATCACCATCCGCCGCGGCGGCTCCAGCCCCGCCGCCATGCACAGCGCCGGCCAGATCACCGCGTGGAACTTGAGGATGTCCTTGGCCATCACGTGCAGGTCGGCCGGCCAGTAACGCGCGCTCAGATCCTCGCCTTCGCGGGCGAAGGTGAGCGCGGTGACGTAGTTGAGGAGGGCGTCGAACCAGACGTACATCCGCTGCGTGTGGTCCCACGGCAGCGGCAGCCCCCACTTCAGGGTCGGCCGCGAGAGCGAGACGTCCTCGAGCCCTCCCTTGATGAACGAAACCGCCTCGTTGCGGCGAAAATCCGGCACCACGAGGTCGGGGCGCTCCTCGTACAGCGCTTCCAGGCGCCCCTGGAACTTGGAGAGCTGGAAGAACCAGTTCTCCTCCTCGACCCAATCGAGGACGATCTCGTGGATCGGGCAGGTGTTGCCGGGGCCGACCTCGCGCTCGGTTTTGAAGTCGGCGCAGCGCGGGCAGTACCAGCCCTCGTACTTGCCCTTGCTGACCCAGCCGTTGTCGTAGACCCGCTGCATGATCTCGGCGACCATCGCTTCGTGGCGGGGATCGGAGGTACGGATGAAGAAGTCGTTGGAGACCCCGATCGTCGGCCCCAGCGCTTCGAACTTGGCCGCGTTGCGGTCGGCCAGCGCCTGCGGCGTGATCCCCTCGCGCGCCGCCGCCACCTCGATCGGCTCGCCGTGCTCGTCGGTACCGGTGAGGAAGAAGACGTCGTCACCGCGCTGGCGGTGGTGCCGGGCGAGCACGTCCGCCGCCATCGTCGAGTAGGCGTGGCCGAGGTGCGGCTCGGCGTTGACGTAGTAGATCGGCGTGGTGACGTACCAGCTGTTCGGCGGCATCGGAGACGCCAAGCTACAGGCGCGGGCGAGGCGGCGGCGCCTCTAACGCCGCGCCTCGCGCCCCGTCAACGCTTTGTAGAGGTCGTTGGCGCGGGTCCCGGTGAGGGCGGCGACGACGCTGGCGGCGGCGCGCGGCCGCGCCCCCGACTGGACCAGATGGCGGAGCGCGTCGACCGCGAAGCTGACGTCTTTGTCGTGCGAGGTCGATGCCGCCGGCGCGATCACGAGGACGATCTCGCCTTTGACCTCGCCGCGGAAGCGGCGGGCAAGCTCGCCGAGCGAGCCGCGGGCGACCTCCTCGTGCATCTTCGTCATCTCGCGGCAGACGGCGGCCTCGCGGTCGGGCGCGACCGAGGCCAGCGCCGCCAGGCTCTCCCCCACCCGCCGCGGGCTCTCGAAGGCGATCACGGTCTCGGCCGAGCGCAGGACCCGCTCGAGCTCGCCGGCACGGCGCGGCAGGAAGCCCTCGAAGCGCCAGCGGTCGGTCGGCAGGCCCGAGGCGACCAGCGCCACCGGCACCACCGAGGGCCCGGGCAGGACCTCGACCTCGAGGGCGCGGTCGATGCAGCGGCGGATCAGCTTGTAGCCGGGGTCTGAGAGGCCGGGCATGCCGGCGTCGGAGACCAGCGTCACCGTATCGCCGCGCTCGATCCGCGAGGTCAGCTCGACCGCGCGGCTGGCTTCGTTGCCCTCGTGGTTGGAGACGAGGCGGGGGTGGGGGCGGATCCTCAGCCGGTCGAGCAGGGCCCCGGTGCGGCGCGTGTCCTCGCAGGCGATGAAGTCGGCGCTGACGAGGGCCTCGCGCATCCGCGGCGAGGTGTCGTCGAGGTTGCCGATCGGGGTCGGACAGACGACCAGTCTCCCCGGCATCGCCACCTAGCCCTCTCTCCGGGCGAGCCGCCCGAGCTCGAGCCGGGCCAGCGCCGCGGCGCCGATCATGCCGGCCGTGTTGCCGAGCGTGGCGGCCAGCACCGGGGTCTCGTTCATCGGCCTCAGCGCCCGCTCGCGGACCTCGCGCCGCGCCGGCTCCAGCAGCAGGTCGCCGGCTCGGATGACGCCGCCGCCGACGACGATCGCGTTCGGCTGGAAGATGTTGGCGAAGCTGGCGCAGGCGACCCCGAGCCGCGAGCCGATCAGCTCGAAGACGGCGATCGAGGTCGCGTCCCCCGCCAGGGCCGCGTCGGTGACGGCGGTCCCGTCGATCTCCTGGCCGGCGGCGAGGAGCTTGCCGAGGGCCGAGTCCGGGGCGCTTTCGGCCGCCGCCCTGCCCTCGCGCCCGAGTGCCGTCCCGGAGGCGAGCGACTCGACGCAGCCGTGGTTCGGGCAGTTGCCCTGGCAGGGCGGGCCGTCGGCCTGGATCACGACGTGGCCGAGCTCGGCACCGGCTCCGGTCGCGCCGCGGTAGACCTCGCCGCCGAGGATCAGACCACCTCCGATCCCGGTGCCCACCGTCAGCATCACCACCTCCGGCATCCCGCGAGCGGCGCCGTAGGTGTACTCGGCGAGGGCCGCGAGGTTGGCGTCGTTGTCGACGAAGACCGGCAGCCCCACCTCCGCTTCGACCCGGTCGCGAATCGGCAGCTCGGCGAGCGGCAGGTTGACGGCGGAGACCGCGACCCCGCGGGCGTAGTCGATCGTCGCCGGGATCCCGAGCCCGACCGCGGCGGCGCCGGGGCGCGCCTCGCGGGCGGCGTTGACCTCGCGCACGATCAGCTCGACCAGCTCCTCCTCGTTCTGCCCGGTCGAGGCCTCGCGGTTCTCCCAGGCGACGTCTGTGCCGTCGAGCACCCCGATCAGCAGCTTGGTGCCGCCGAGGTCGATTCCGATCGTCTCTGAGGCCGGCTCGTTCACGAAATCCGCAGGCTAGCTGTTGACCGCCGGCGAGCAGGATCGCGGCGCCGGACTGCGAACCGTTGCCCATTAGTGCGCTCTAATCGACCTCCACTAGGTTTCTAGCGCTCTGATGCCTGACGATGGCCAGCAGCGACCCCAGCGGCCGCCCGAGGGATCCCCGGAGCCGCCGGAATACAACGTCTACCGTTCGCGGCGGGGGCTGCTCTCGCGCCTGCGCGGGGCGGAGATCCCGGGCTCGAAGAAGGACCGCAGCGCCACCGGTGGCCGCGGCGGGGGCGACGAGGGGGGCTCCGAAGGCCGTTCCTGGCTCCCCCGGCGGCGCCGGGACGACGGCGACGACCTCGGCCGCGAGCGCCGCAAGCGGCCGTTCACCGTCAAGCGCGGCCTCAAATGGCTGGCGATCGCCGCCGGCGGCTGGATCATCCTCAGCTTCCTCGCCTTCGCCGTCTCGGCCCAGCTGCAGTCGTTCAAGCTCGCCGGCGAAGCCAAGGACGCACTCCACGGCAACCCGTTCCTGCTGCCCAGCGCACAGACGATCCTCATCCTCGGCACCGACGCCCGCCCGCCGAACACCAAGGAACTGAACGAAAACGGCGAAAGCGCCGCCCCCTCCCAGAAGTGCTTCGAACAGCAGGAACGAGGCCAGGCCCCGCATCCGCCCTGCGAACAGGGCCAGTTCCGGGCCGACACGCTGCTGCTGATCCGGGCCGGCGGCGGCACCTTCAACAAACTCTCGATCCCCCGCGACAGCTTCGCCGAAATACCCGGGCAGACGCCGCAGAAAATCAACGCCGCCTTCGCCTACGGCGGTGCCGCGCTCGAGATCAAGACGGTCGAAAAGTTCCTCAACATCAAGATCGACCACCTGGCGATCGTCAACTTCACCGGCTTCGAAAAGCTGATCGACGCGGTCGGCGGGGTCGAAGTCAACCTCCCCCGCAGGCTCTGCGCCGAAATCGCCGGCGGGGCCGGCCACGGCCAGGGCGGGATCACCCTGCACCTGCAGAAGGGCGAGAACACGCTCGACGGCCAGAAGGCGCTCGCCTACGCCCGCGTCCGCGAGCTGAGCGAATGCCCGGGCAAGGGGAAGAGCGCCTACTCGTTCGCCTATACCGACGTCCAGCGCGAGCAGGCCCAGCAGGCGGTGATCAACGGGATCAAGGAACGCCTCACCGACCCGCTCCGCCTTCCCTACAACTTCATCAAGGGCCCGATCATCGGCTGGGATGCGCCGCAGGCTTTCATCAGCGACATGGGCTTCTTCACGATGCCGCAGCTGGTGCTGGCGGCGGCGATCGGTGGCAGCTCGCCCGCCGACGTCCTCTGCGACAAACCGAAGGAAGGCTGCAACTTCGAAGGCCCGGGAGGCGCGATCGAAGTGCCGGAGTCCGCCCGCCGGGCCGCGGTCCACCGCTTCCTCAACGGATAGGGCGAGGGCCCTTGTGGCGGACCTTCGGTCCGCGGCGCGTCAGTCCGCGGTCGAGGAGGCGGTCGACTTCGAGTCCGACGACGAGGAGCTGCCGTTCGAGCTCGAGCTCGAGGACTTCGACTCGCCGCCGGAGCCGGACCCGTCGGAGCTGGCACCGTTGCCGCCGCCTTTGCGTTTGCCGTAGTCGGTGTTGTAGAAGCCGGACCCCTTGAAGTGGACCGCGGGGGCGGTCAGCACGCGCGCGGCCGGGGCGCCGCACTCGATGCACTCGGTCAGCGGCTCCTCGGCCATCTTCTGCATCACGTCGAAGACGTGGCCGTTGTCGCATTTGTACTCGTAGATCGGCACGGAGCCCGGCATTATCGCAATCGCTACGGTTCGGGCATGGCGACCACCCAGCCAGCCGATCCGCCGACCGAGGTGACGATGGAGGAGATCGTCGCGCTGTGCAAGCGGCGCGGCTTCGTCTTTCCCTCCTCGGAGATCTACGGCGGCCTCGGTTCGACCTATGACTATGGCCACTACGGCGTCCTCCTCAAGACCAATGTCAAGAACGAGTGGTGGCGGGCGATGCTGCAGGAACGCGACGACATGGTCGCGCTCGACTCGGCGATCCTGCAGGCGCCGAAGGTATGGGAGGCCTCCGGCCACCTCGCCGGCTTCACCGACCCGCTGGTGCAGTGCCTCGGCGAGTGCAAGAAGCGCTGGCGGGAGGACCACCTGCGGGAGGCGGTCGCGGCCGAAGGGGGCGACCCCGAGGCCGAGCTGCGCTGCCCACAGTGCGGCGGCGAGCTGTCGGAGCCGCGCAACTTCAACCTGATGTTCGAGACCCACGTCGGGCCGGTCGCAGACCAGGGCTCGGTCGTCTACCTGCGGCCGGAGACGGCGCAGGGGATCTTCATCAACTTCAAGAACGTGCTCGGCTTCGCCCGCAAGAAGCCGCCGTTCGGGATCGCCCAGGTCGGCAAGTCGTTCCGCAACGAGATCACCCCCGGCAACTTCATCTTCCGCACCCGCGAGTTCGAGCAGATGGAGATGGAGTTCTTCGTGCCGCCGGCCGAAGCGGAGCGCTGGT
>JAFDWC010000005.1 GCA_018268655.1 Actinomycetota bacterium | reverse complement strand
GAGGAGCGCGACCCCGAGACGGGGCTGCTGGCCAGCGACGACGTGCTCGCCACCACCTGGGCGATCCGGGCCGCCGTCGCCGAGTGGATCGGCGAAGGGGTGCGGCCGTTTCTCGCCGGCGGCTGCTGCGCGGCACTCCCGGGAGCGCTCGCCGGCGCTCGCGACGCCCTCGGCGAGCCGCCCGGGCTTGCCCACCTCGACGGCCACCTCGACCTATATGACGGCACCACCTCGCCCACCGGCGAGGCCGCCGACATGCCGATCTCGGTCGCGCTCGGGCTCGGGCCGGAGGCCTGGGTCGAGGCCGCCGGCGGCGCCGCCACCGTCGCCGAGCGCACCGCCCTGGTCGGCTTCCGCGACCAGGAGGAGTCGCGCGAGTACGGGATGCGCCAGCCGGAGACCCTGGAGCCGCCGCCGCTGCTCGCCTCCGGGGCCGAGCTGCGCGCTCGCGGCCACGCGGAGGCCGCGACGGCGATCGCGACGACGCTGGCTGACCGCGGTCCGTACTGGCTGCACTTCGACGTCGACGTCCTCGACCCGTCCTGCTTCCCGGCCACCGACTACCTGCTCAGCGGCGGCTTCGACTGGGACGAGCTGCTGGCAACGCTGCGGCCGCTGCTCGACTCGGAGCGCCTGATCGGCGCCTCGCTCGCCTGCTACAACCCCGACAAGGACCCGCAGCGCGACTGCGGCCAGGCCCTGGTCGAGGCGCTGGCGGCGAGCTCGCCCGCCGGCTGACGGCTAGCGCGGGGCGAGCGCCTCGATCTGCGCCGCCAGCTCGAAGTCGTTGGCGGTCAGCCCGCCCTCGGAGTGGGTCGAGAGCGAGACCCTGACCTTGTCCCAGGAGATCTCGAGGTCGGGGTGGTGGTTCATCGCCTCGGCCGGCGCGACGAGGCCGTCGACGAACTTCACCGAGCCGACGAAGTCTCCGCATTCGAAGGTCTTCTCGATCGTCGCGCCGGCCCGGGCCCAGCCCGGCAGCGCGGTCAACCTCGCCTCGATCGCGGCCTCGTCAAGGAGTGGCATCGCTCCAAATGCTCGCAGATCGGAGGCTTGGAGATCCCACAGCGCGAGCGCGGCGCCCCGTCGGCCTTCGCGACCACCGCGGGTACCGTCGAGCCGAGGACGATCAACTGGACGACGAGGTGAATGCATGGCCCGGATTCCGCTGGCTGACGAGAGCGACCTGGACGGCTTCCTGAAGGAAATGCACGACGAAGCGGCCGAGGACGACTGGGCGACCCAGCACGTCGCCCGCGCCTTCAGCGCCCATCCCGAGTTCATCGAGCAGTACCTGAGCTTCTACTACCCCTGGCACACCAACATCGAAGAGGCCGAGGACGTCGCCAGGCTGACGCCGCGGACGAAGGAGCTGATGCGGCTGCGGATCGCCCAGATGAACGGCTGCGTCACCTGCCAGTCGGCCCGCCTCGCCTCCGACTCGATCCCCGAGGAGCAGGCGGTCGGAGTCTGGGCCGACGACTTCGCGGCGAATCCCGAGTACACCCCGGCCGAGCTCGCCGCGATGCAGTTCGCCGAGCAGATGGCGGTCGACCACCACTCGATCGGCGATGCCGAGATCGAAGCCCTGCACGAGCATTTCGGCGACGCCGAGATCCTCGAGCTGATGATGATGGCCGGCCAGTACATCGGCTTCGGCCGGACCCTGGCGATCCTCCAGCTCGAGACCGTCGCCTGCCCGATCCCGCCGAGCTGACGCGGGACCAGGGCGGTCAGGGCGAGAGGACGATCTTCAGCGCTTCGCGGCGGGCGAAGATCCGGTAGGCCTCGGGCGCTTCGTCGAGCTTCATGTGCGAGCTGACCAGCGGGGTCGGGTCGAGGCGGCCGCTCTCGAGCAGGCCGAGGACGCGGTCGACGTGGGCAATCACGTTGGCGAGGCCGAGCTTGAGGTCGAGGCACTTGAGCCAGGCGAGGCCGAGCGGCACCTCCCCCCTGCCGGCGTAGGCGCCGACCCCGGAGACGGTGCCGGCGTCGCGGGCGAGGCTGATCGCCAGCGCCAGCGGCGCCGGGTCGCCGACCGCGTCGACGGCGACGTCGACGCCGCCCTCGGTCGCGGCGCGGATCTCGCCCTTGACGTCGCTCTCGGTCAGGTGCAGCGGCAGCGCCCCGAACGACTCGGCGATCGCCAACCGCTCGGCGACGGTGTCGACCGCGAAGACGCGGGCCGCGCCGCCGGCGAGCGCCGCCTGCACCGCGCAGAGTCCGACCGGGCCGAGGCCGAGGATCGCGACCGTGTCGCCCTCCGTCATCCCGGCGTTGGCGACGGCGTGGTAGCCGGTCCCCATCACGTCGCCGGCGAAGAGGGCGACGTCGTCCGACATCCCCTCCGGCACCCGGCGCAGGTTGACGTTGGCCCACGGGCAGACCAGCTGCTCGGCCTGGGCGCCCTGGAGGCTGCCGAGGCTGGAGCCGTGGCCGAAGGTGCGCCCGTTGCGGCAGCGGTGGTACTCGCCCCGCAGGCAAGAGGAGCAGGTCGCGCAGGCGACGTGGAAGGTGCCCAGCACCCGGTCGCCGACGGCCACCCGGGTCACCTCGGGACCGGCCGCCAGCACCGTCCCGACGAACTCGTGGCCGATCGTGAAGCCGGGCTCGACCGGGAAGCGGCCGCGGTAGATGTGGAGGTCCGAGCCGCAGATGCCGCTGGCGTCGACGCGGACGATCGCGTCGCCGGGAGCCCCCAACTCGGGCTCCGGCACCTCCTCGATCCGCACCTCCTCCGGCGCTTGGAAGGTCACCGCCCGCACCGGCGGAACGCTATCGCGCGGTGCTAGGCCTTGGCGCCGGCAACCTGGAAGCGGTTGCTCTCGGCGCCGGGGCTGGCGGTCTCGGCGATGCGCGATTCGAGCGCCAGCTCCTTCTCGAAGTCGGCCGCCTCGCCGTGCTGGAAGGAGACGTCCTTGCCCTCGAGCAGCTCGATGAAGACCTCGACGAAGCGGGCGTCGAGCTGTTTGCCGGCGACCCGCCGCAGCTCGATGATCGCGTCGTGGCTCGACATCGGCGTCCGGTAGGAGTCGCGCGCCGTCATCACGTCGTAGGTGTCGGCGACGGAGATGATCCGCGACAGTTCCGGGATCTCGCCGCCGGCCAGGCCGCGCGGATAGCCTTTGCCGTCGATCCGCTCGTGGTGGGCGAGGATGATCTCCGCCACCGGCCCGTAGCCGTCGAGCGAGGAGACCACCCTGGCGCCCTGCTGCGGGTGCCGTTTGATCAGCATCCAGTCCTCGTCCGTGAGCGGCACGTTGGCCTTGAGGATGCGGTCGGGGAGGATGAACTTGCCGATGTCGTGCAGCAGCGCCGCGATGTGGACCAGCTCCTCGTCCCGGCGTGAGAACCCTGCCCGCTGCGCGATCGCCCGCGAGTAGCGGGCCACCGCGGCCGAGTGCCGGGCGGTCATCTGGTCCCGCAGATCGAGCGTCCGCAGCATCGCGCTCAAGACGCCGACCTGGAAGCTGGCCAGCTGCTTCGAGCGCACCTCGAGCTCTTCCGCCCGCTCCTGGGAGACCAGCAGGGCGCCGAGCAGGTACTGGAAGGTGACGAGGACGACGCCGAACAGCGCGATCCCGGTCAGCCCGACATGGATGTAGAGGTAGGCGACGCCGACCGCCATCAGCGCCGCCGCGAGCTCCGACGGCAACAGCGGCACCAGCGCCGTCCGCACCTTGCGCCAGAAGGAGCTGCGTTCGAGGTAGCAGGCGTAACCCGCGATCAGGGTGAAGTTGATCGCCAGGGCGAACAGGAAGGCACCGAAGACGAGGGCGTAGAAGGCGCCGTCGGACGCCGAGATGTTGGCGGCGTCCGTCACCCAATGGAAGGCGAGACCGGTGATCAGCGGGAAGGCCGTGTAGGTGACGAGGTTGTTGAGGAAGAAGTGGAAGGCGTTGCGCTGGTTGACCAGGGTCCCGACGACTATCGTGATAACGCCGATCACGGCGGCGGGCGGACCGCCGAGAAGGACGATCGCCAGGACGATCGGCAGGAAGCTGCCGGACAGCTTCACCTTCGAGGTCGTGGTGATCGCGGTCAGGTCGCTGAAGACCGAGAAGGCCAGCAGGATGCCGAACAGCGCCATGTCCCAATTCGCCGTGTCGGCCGTGATCACGGCCACCGCCACGGCGACGATCAAGCCGACGATCTGGACGGCATTGGTCCTGCTGGTACTGGGGCGGTTGCTTTCCATGGCGGCGGGTCGTGGCTGGCGCCGAACTGCCTCTCCGAAGCGGAGGTCGAGCAGGAATCGGCAATTCCCTGCGCCAACGCGAGAACGAAATTACCCCGCTCAGAGGACCCTTACAAGCGATATAGCCGTATGACCGGCGTCATGCAGGAGGCACTTCAAGGCCCCAGAAAAGACGAAAGGGCGCCATAGGCACCCCTTCGCAAAAGCTCTGCTTTGTCGCCGGTTGGCGCTCAAACGCCGAGAAAACCGGCGATTGAGGGGACTTAGTGTTTGTAGCCCATGCCTTGTCCCTCCTTCAAGTTGAAGCCGCTCTAGCTGTGCGCTCTTTCAAAAATCTTGCTAATCGCTGGCAACTTTGTAGCACAGATTGGCCAAAACTTGTGCATCTGCACGGGAACTTGTGCACAAATTTAGTAATACGAGCGTCCAGTCATGGCTAGACAGGGCCTCATGGAGCCGTTGCGGCGTCCCCTCTTCAGGCGGCTCGCGACGACCTACGCGGTCAACGAGCTCGGCGACTGGATGGGGATCATCGCCCTCTCGGTGCTCGTCTTCGAACGCACCGACAGCGCCCTCGCGACCGCCGGCCTCTTCCTCGGAACCCGCTTCCTTCCAGCGCTTTTCGCCCCGCTCCTGGTGACCCGGGCGGAGAAGCCGCCGCCCCGCTACGCGCTGCCGGTGATCTACTGCTTCGAGGCCGCGGCGTTCGGGGCGCTGGCACTGCTCACCTCCCACTTCTCGCTGGCGGCGGTGATCGCCGTCGCCGCCGTCGACGGTGCACTGGCTTTGGCCGGCCGTGCACTGACTCGGTCGGTGGTTGCCGAGCTGCTCGAGCGAACCGGGGAACTGCGGGCCGGCAACGCGCTGCTCAACGTCGCCTTCACCGGCGGCGCGGCCGTCGGCCCGGCGCTGGCCGGCCTCATCGTCGCCGCCTTCAACGTGCAGACCGCGCTGCTGCTGAACGCGGTCTCCTTCTACGCGATCGCCTGGATCCTGCTCACCGCCGGCGAGCTCCCCCGGGCCGAGCCGGAAGCTGGCCGGATGCGCGACCGGGTCCGGGCCGGGGTCTCCTATCTACGGGAGAAGGTCGCGCTGCGCTGGCTGCTGATCGCCCAGGGCGCCGCCTTCGTCTTCTTCGCCGCGGTGATCCCGGTCGAGGTCGTCTATGCCAAGGAAACGCTCGGCGCCAACGACTCGGGCTACGGCCTGTTGCTGGCCAGCTGGGGCGTGGGGATGGTCCTCGGCAGCCTCGTCTTCGCCGCCGTCCACCGCGCCTCGCTGCGGGTCCTGCTGCTGTTCAGCACGCTCGCGGTAGGTGCCGGCTATCTCGGGCTCGCGGCGGCGCCGAACCTGGCGCTCGCCTGCGCCGCCTCGGCCCTCGGCGGCGCCGGCAACGGGGTCCAGTGGGTCTCCGCGATCAGCGCCGTGCAGGAGCTGACGGCGGCCGAGATGCAGGCTCGGGTGATGAGCGTGCTGGAGTCGATCGGAGCCGCGATGCCGGGCATCGGCTTCGCCGTCGGCGGTGTGATCGCGGCGGTCGTCAGCCCGCGCGCGACCTTTCTCGTCGCCGGCCTCGGCATCTTTGCCATCGTGGCACTAATGGTCCCGATCCTTGCTGCGAAATGGCCTGAGCGCCGCCGCAGCGAGAGTTCAGAACCCCTTGACTCGGGTAACGAAATTGTGCTGGAGTTGATGCCAGGGGTCGCGCCGGCCAAGTCCGACCCGGGTCTCAAACGGTAAGGACGGAGGGGAATCCCGTGAAGAAGCTCGTCGTTTTCTTTGTGGTCATGGCAATTGCAGCGTTGGGGGCTCTGGGACTGTCAGCGTGCGGAGGCGGAGGCGGCAGCAGCACGTCGGGCACCAGTGGAGGGGGCACCACCGGTGGCGGCGGCAGCGAAGGCAAAGAAGGCGGCATCCTCAATGCCACCTATGCCTCCTTCCCCGACTACATGGACCCGCAGCTCTCCTACACCGCGGAAGGCTGGACGGCGATGGGCGAGGTCTACATCCCGCTCCTGACCTACTCACACGGAACCGGGGCGGCCGGGACCAAGGTCGTCCCCGGCCTTGCCAAAGAACTGCCGAAAGTCACCAACGGCGGTAAGACCTACACGATGTTCCTCCGACCCGGCCTGAAATATTCAAACGGCGAACCGGTAAAAGCCTCGGACTTCACCCACTCGATCGAACGGCTGTTCAAACTCAGCTCGGGGGGCTCCCCCTTCTTCACCAGCATCGTCGGCGCCGAACACTTCGCCAAAACCAAGACCGGCGGCATCCCCGGCATCAAGACCAACGACAAGACCGGCGAAGTCCAGATCACGCTTGAAAAGCCGCGCGGGACGTTCGAAAACGAGCTGGCGCTGATGTTCGCCGCGCCGGTGCCGGCGAACACCCCGTTCGAAGACATGTCGGCCAACCCGCCGCCCGGCACCGGCCCCTACAAGATCATCAACGTCCGCCCGGGCCAGGGCTGGGAATACGAACGCAACCCCTATTGGGCGAAAACCAACTCGAAACTGATGCCGGAATACCCGTCGGGCCACATCGAAGGCGCCAAGGTGACGGTGATCCGCAACCCGCAGACCCAGGTCAACGACATCGAACAGGGCAAGTTCGACTGGATGCAGAACCCGGTGCCGGCCGCTCGCTACACCGAAGTCAAAGAAAAATACGAAGGCACCCAGTTCGTCGTCCGTCCGACGATCAGCACCTACTACTTCTGGATGAAGACGGACCAGGCCCCGTTCAACGACCCGAAAGTCCGCGAAGCGGTCAACTACGCGGTCGATCCGGCGGCGCTGGAACGGATCTACTCCGGCCAGATCAAAGGCACCCAGCAGATCCTGCCGCCCGGGATGCCCGGATACAAGAAATTCGAACTGTATCCGCACAACATCGCGAAAGCGAAAGAACTGATCAAAGAAGCGAACCCGTCGGACATGAACATCACGGTCTGGACCGACACCGAATCGCCGAACAACGAAGCCGGCGAATACTACGAGGGCGTGCTCAAAGAAATCGGCTTCAACACGACGCTGAAAGTGATCAACGCCGACAACTACTTCACGGTGATCGGCAACCAGTCGACGCCCAACCTCGACACCGGCTGGTCGGACTGGTTCATGGACTATCCGCACCCGAACGATTTCTTCCAGCCGCTGCTGAACGGCGAAAGCATCCTCCAGACCAACAACGGCAACTTCGCCAACTTCAGCGAAGCGCCGATCAACGCCAAGATCAAGAAACTCGGCGAGGAACAGCTGGAACCGGCGCAGGAAGCCGAATACACGAAACTCGACGAAGAAGTGATGAAAAAAGCGCCCTGGGCCCCGTACGGGACGCGGACGCTCGACACCTTCGTCGCCAGCAACATCAACCTCGAAAACATCATCTACAGCCCGACGTTCTTCGAGTACCTCACCAGCTTCGAATTCAAGGAATAGGAGGAAGGGGAACCGAGGAGCGAGGGCGTGGCGATCGACCCCCAACCGGAAGCGGGACTGCCCGCCGGGGGTCCGGTCTCGGCGTTCCCGCCGGCGCCCGAGGGCGTCTCGGCGGCCGATCACGGTCCCTGGTACCTCGCCTACAAACGGTTCATCCGCAACCGGATGGCGGTTGGGTTCCTCGTCCTCTTCGTCCTGATCGTCCTATTCGTGCTGGCGGCGCCGCTGTGGGCTGACCACGTCGCCCACACCGGCCCGAACCAGTCGCACACGCTGGAGAAACTGCACGTCAACGGCGAAGTGCGCGAAGTGGTGACGCCGGAAGGGCGGCCGATCGGCCCGCAGTGGTTCGAAGCCGGCGGCAAATTCTTCCTCGGCGCCGACAGCCGTCTCGGCCGCGACGAGATGGTGCGGCTGATGTACGGCGGCCGCACCTCGCTCTTCATCGGCGTCGTCTCCGGCCTGATCACGACCCTGGTCGCCGTCATCCTCGGCCTCCTCGCCGGCTACTACCGGGGCTGGGTCGACGCGATCATCGCCCGCATCCTCGACGTGCTCTGGTCGCTGCCGGTGCTGCTGTTCGGGATCGCCCTCGGCGTCTCGCTTGCGGTCGGCGGCCTGCAGCTCGGCCCGATCGAAATCGAAGGCGGCTCGATCTGGATCCCGATCTTCGTTATCAGCGTCTTCACCGTGCCCTACGTGGCGAGGCCGATCCGTGGCGAAGTCCTGGCCCTGGGCGAGAAAGAGTTCGTCGAAGCCGCGGTCGCCCAAGGAGCGGGCCCGGTGCGGGTGATGTTCGGCGAGATCCTCCCCAACCTGGCCTCGACGATCATCGTCTTCTTCACCCTCAACATCGCCAACAACATGCTGTTCGAGGCGGCCCTCTCGTTCCTCGGCGCCGGCGTCCAGCCGCCCAACTCCTCATGGGGGACGATGATCTCGGTCGGCGAGGAGCTGCTGACGACCGAGCCGTTGCTGGCGATCATCCCCGGCGTGATGATCCTGCTGACGGTGCTCTCGCTGAACATCGTCGGCGACGGCCTCCGCGACGCCCTCGACCCGCGCTCCAAGGTGCGGCTCGAGGCGCACGCCGGGATGGTCGAGCCCGAGGGATCGAGCGTCTAGTGACTCCTCCGGCAAATCCGATCGCCGGTTGGGCGGCTGCAAATCGTCGCCGGCCTTCGTCCTCGGGCGGCCAAATACCTTCCGGTATTCACCCGCCCTGCGTCCTCGATCGGCTCGATTTTCGCTCGTCGAACCGGCGACGGACTCACCGGAGGAGTCACTGATGCTGCGCTTCATCGTCCGCCGCCTGATCGGGATGGTGATCGTCCTCTTCATCGTCTCGATCCTCGTCTTCCTGATCTTCAACGTGATCCCGAACTCGCCGCCGGCGGAGCGGCTGGCCGGCAAGAACGCGACCCCGACCCTGGTCAAAAGCATCGAAGAAGAATGGGGCTTCGACGAATCGCTGCCGGCGCAGTACGTGACGATGATGAAGAAGGTCTTCACCAACGAACTGACCTCGTACTCGCCCCGGGTCTCGGTCGACGAACGAATCATCGAAGGGATCCCGGCGACGCTCTCGCTGGCGGTCGGCGCCGGGCTGATCTGGCTCTTCTGGGGGCTGGTGCTCGGCTACCTCTCGGCGGTCAGGGCGGGCGGCTGGCTCGACAAGTTCCTAACCGGCTTCGCCGTCGCCGGTATCTCGATCCCGGTCTTCCTGATCGCCCCGGTGCTGATCTATTTCTTTACCTACAAGATCGAAATATTCCCCAACGCCGGGTACGTGCCGATAACCGAAGATCCGTCGGAATGGTTCATGCACCTGGTCCTGCCCTGGACGACGATCGCGATCCTCTCGATCGGCTTCTACAGCCGCGTCCTGCGCTCCAACATGCTCGACGTGATGAGCGAAGACTACGTCCGCACCGCCCGCGCCAAGGGGCTCTCGGAGCGCCAGGTGATGATGCGCCACGTGCTCCGCAACTCGCTGATCCCGATCATCACCCTGTTCGGCCTCGACTTCGGGGCGACGATCGCCGGCACCGCGATCATCACCGAATTCCTCTTCTCCTACGAAGGGGTCGGGCTCTACGCGGCCGAATCGATCGCCAAACTCGAACTGCCGCCGATCATGGGCGTGACCCTCTACGGCGCCTTCTTCGTCGTCGCGATCAACGCCTGCGTCGACATCGCCTACGCCTACCTCGACCCGCGGGTGCGGCTGGGGGCCAGCGCACAGTGAGCGCGGAGCGACCAGGCGTGCATCTCTGGTTCTTCGCGCCGGGAGCGAAGCGCGAGGGGTTGTCATGAGCCCGGCGCCCCTGCTCGAGGTCGGCGACCTGCGGGTCGGCTTCGCCACCGAAGGCGGCCTGGTGCAGGCGGTCGACCGGGTCAGCTTCGAGGTCCGGCCGGGCGAGGTGGTGGCGATCGTCGGCGAGTCGGGCTCCGGCAAGAGCGTCACCGCGCAGACGATCATGGGCCTGACCCGGTCGAAAAACTCGCGGATCGAGGGCTCCGTAAAGCTCGAGGGCGAGGAGCTGATCGACGCCTCCGACGCGACCCTGCGACGGATGCGCGGCGAGCGCGTCGCGATGATCTTCCAGGACCCGATGACCTCCTTCAACCCGGTCTACCGGATCGGGCGCCAGATCGGCGAGGCGATGAGGGCCCACACCAACGTCTCCAAGGGGGAGGCGCGGACGCGTGCGATCGAGCTGTTCGAAGCGGTCGGCATCCCCGACGCCGCACGTCGGGTCGACGACTACCCCCATGAATTCTCCGGCGGGATGCGACAGCGAGCGATGATCGCGATGGCGCTGGCGCTGGAACCCGACCTGCTGATCGCCGACGAGCCGACGACCGCGCTCGACGTCACGATCCAGGCCCAGATCCTGCGCCTGCTCGAGGAGCTCAACCGCAAACGCAACCTGGCGACGATCCTGATTACCCACGACCTCGGCGTCGTCGCCGAAGTCGCCGACCGGGTGCTGGTGATGTACGCCGGCCGGGTGGTCGAGCAGGGCTCACTCGACGACATCTTCTACGACCCCCAGCACCCCTACACCTGGGGCCTGCTCGGCTCGCTGACCCGGCTCGACCAGCCGCGGCCGGAGCGGCTGCCACAGATCAAGGGCTCGCCGCCCTCGCTGCTCGACCTGCCCCAGGGCTGCCCGTTCCGGCCCCGCTGCCCGCACGAGTTCGCCAAGTGCAGCGAGCTGCCGCGGCTCGAGGCGCGGGTGGCGGAGGCGCCGGAGCACCGCGATCGCTGCTGGCTCGGCGTCGAGGAGAAGCGGAGCCTGCGCGAGGTCGAGGGGCGGATCGGGCTCGAGGCACCGGAGGTGACCGCGAATGACTGACGAGAACCTGCTCGAGGTCACTGACCTCGTCAAGCACTTCCCGATCAAGCAGGGCATCTTGATCGACCGCGAAGTCGACCAGGTGCGCGCGGTCGACGGGATCAGCTTCTACGTCGAGCGCGGGTCGACGCTGGGGCTGGTCGGCGAGTCGGGCTCGGGCAAGTCGACCGCCTGCCGGGCGGTGATGCAGCTGACCAAGCCGACCTCGGGCTCGATCAAGTTCGAAGGTCGCGAGATCGCCGGCCTCTCGCGGCGCAAGATGCAGCCGCTGCGGCGCGAGATGCAGATGATCTTCCAGGACCCCTACGCCTCGCTCAACCCGCGCAAACGGGTCGGCCAGATCGTCGCCGACCCGCTCAAGCAGCAGGGCGTGGCGCGGGGAAGCGACCTGCGCAAGCGGGTCCAGGAGCTGCTCGAGCGGGTCGGCCTCTCGAGCGAGCACTACAACCGCTTCCCGCACGAGTTCTCGGGCGGCCAGCGGCAGCGGATCGGGATCGCCCGGGCGCTGGCGCTGCAGCCGAAGCTGGTGATCGCCGACGAGCCGGTCTCGGCCCTCGACGTCTCGATCCAGGCCCAGATCATCAACCTGCTGGACGACCTCCAGGACGAACTCGGCCTCACCTACCTGTTCGTCGCCCACGACATCGGCGTCGTCCGCCACATCTCCGACCGGATCGCGGTCATGCACAACGGCAAGATCGTCGAGGAGGGGACCGCCGACCAGGTCTGCGAGCACCCGCGCGACGACTACACGAAAAAACTGCTGGCGGCGGTGCCGATCCCCGATCCGCGCGAGAGCCGGGCGCGGCGCGCGGCGTGACCCTCCCCCTCTCCCCCCCGATAAAGCCGCAGCTGGCGTTGACGCGCAAACAGCTGCCGGAGGGCGAGGAGTGGGCGTACGAGCCGAAGCTCGACGGCTTCCGGGCGATCAGCTTCGTCGACGGCGCCGACGCCTACGTGCAGAGTCGCGGCGGCAAAGCCCTGGGGCGTTACTTCCCGGAGCTGACCTTCGCCCCGGGGCGCTGGGTGCTCGACGGTGAGCTGGTGATCCGCGATGACGAGGGCCGGCTCGAATTCGACTCCCTGCAGGAACGGATCCACCCGGCCGAGTCGCGGATCAAGATGCTCTCCGAGCGGATCCCGGTCACCTACATCGTCTTCGACCTGCTCGCCGAGGGGGACGAGTCGCTGCTGGAGGCGCCGCTGCGCGAGCGGCGCGAGCGGCTGGAGGCGATCGCCGCGGGCGCCGGCCTCGAGCTCACCCCGCTCACCCCGGACACCGAGCAGGCCGACCGCTGGCTGGCCAGCATCGAGGGGGTGATGGCGAAGCAGCTCGACGCCCCCTACCTCCCCGGCAAGCGCAAGGGAATGGCGAAGGTGAAGCGCGAGCGGACGATCGACTGCGTGGTCCTCGGCTGGCGGCCGGGCAAAGAGGAGGGCACGGTGGGCTCGCTGATCCTCGGCCTCTACGACGACGGGCAGCTGCGCCCGGTCGGCCACATCTCCGGCTTCAGCGCGGCGGCGAAACGGAGCATGCGGGCGATGCTGGCGCCGCTGGAGACGGGTCAGCACGGCAGCGCCGAGCCGAGCCGCTGGACCGGCGGCCGCGACCTCGAGTGGGTCGGGCTGCGGCCGGAGCTGGTGATCGAGGTCGGCTATGACCACGCCGCGGCGGGCCGGATCCGACACGGGGCGCGGTTCCATCGCTTCCGCGACGACAAAGACCCGCGAGACTGCCGGTTCGAGCAGCTCGACGAAGGGGGCTAGAAGAGGGTTTCCTGGCGGGCGGGTCCTGTCGCCGCAGGGGACCCACCACCCCCTGCGGTAGCTAAAGCTTCCTCGGGGGTGGTCCCCCCTACGGCGCCACCCGCCCGAGGAACGCTCTCGCTGGACGCCGAGCTGCTCGGAGCCGGTGCGCGGGAGCTTCCATCGGACGGGGAGCTTCCGTCGGCTCGAGAGCTGCGCATCTTGGCCGAGCCCCAGCCCTTGACGGCGCGGGTCGCGTGCTTGCGCTGCTCGGGACGCATCTGGGCGCGGGAGCCGTAGAGCGACTCGTACTTGGGCAGGAGGTCGGGGCGCTTGGCGGCGAGCCAGCCGTAGAAGACGTCCTTGACCTCGTCGCGCAGGTGCAGGGCGACGCCGCCGAGGAAGGTGGCGCCGGCCTCGCGGGCACGGGCGACCAGCGGCTCGACCTGCTCGGGGCTGTCGTTGATCCCGGGCATCAGCGGCGCCACCAGGACGCCGGAGTCGATCCCCCGCCGCCGCAGCTCCGCGACCGCGTCGAGCCGCGCCCCCGGGCTCGGCGTGTGCGGCTCGGTCGCCCGCCAGACCGCCTCGTCGAGGGTCGGCACCGAGAGGTTGACGGAGACCCGCAGGCCGGCGTCCCGCATCCGCTCGAAGAGCTCGACGTCGCGCATGACCAACGGCGACTTGGTCAGCACCGAGACGGGGGTCCGCGTCGCCTCCAGCGCCGCCAGGATCTCCGGCATCATCCGGTAGCGGCTCTCGACCCACTGGTAGGGATCGGTGTTCGTCCCCAGCGCCACCAGCTCCCGCCTCCAGCTCGACCGCTCCAGCTCCCGCCGCAGCAGCTCGGGGACGTTGACCTTGACCACGATCTCGCGCTCGAAGTCGCGGCCGGCATCGAAGTCGAGGTAGGTGTGGGTGCGGCGGGCGAAGCAATTGTGGCTGACGACCCCGTCGGCGATGAAGTCACCGGTGCCGGTGGTGATGTCGTACATCTCGAGCTCCCGGCCGAGCGGCTCGATCGCGACGACCCCGAGCTTGGCGTCGGACTTGATCCCGACGCCGTCGATCGTGCGCTTCCGGCTGATCGCGGGATCGGCCCGCTGGAAGAAGCGCATGTTCTGACGCAGGCCTCCCAGCAACCGGATGTGGCGAACGCCGTTCCGCTGCGGCGGCTCGACGACGTAGGGAAAGCCGAACCGTCCCAGGGCCTCAGCCGTCCGGCCGACGATCTCGGCGTCCCTGTTGGCGATCCGGAGGGCGCCGCTGCAACTCCCCTCGGCATCGAAGATGCCGGCGAGAAAGCCGCGCGTCCAGTCCTCGCCCGGCGCCGTCGGCCACCGAATCAGATCGCCGACCCGCTCGATCGCGTCACGCGAGGAGGCGCGGATCGCCCCGATCCGCCGTCGGCGCCCATTCTCGCGCTGGAGCTCGAACTCGGTGGTCTGGACGCCGGCAGCGACAAGGAATCGCTTCGAGCGCTGCAGCGCCTCGTCGTCGGCAAGCGCCAGCCGGAACCGGTGCACCTCGCAACTCCGGCGCCCGGGCCGTGGATACGAATAGGTCCCGAGGTGACCGTCGCCGCGGATCATCCCGCAGAGATATCCCCGCCGGTACTCCTCGGTCTGGCGACCGGCGGGCCCCAGGGAGCCCATTCCCAGCAGCTTGTTGTTGAGGGTCAGGAACGGGCGCTGGCCCCGGCCTCGCTCGGCGCCGACGACGTGCTTCCAGCCGCGATCGGTGAGGAACCGGTGGTCGCCGCTCGCGACCAGCTCAGTGCCGTCTTCGAGCGTGACCCGAAATGCCTCTTTCCGGGTCTCCCAATGAGCCTCGACACGGGTGACGAAATAGCGGCGATAGCGGCCGCGGCGAACGGTCCCGTAGATCTCGTCCCCGACGGCGACCTCGGCGAGCGAGCGGCTGGTCCCATCCGCCATCAGGACCTGGGTCTCGCCCACGGCGCAGTAGGCACAGGCATGGGTGCATCCCCGATAGGGGTTGACCGTCCAGCTGAAGCCGAAGCGGTCGCCGGGGACGTGGTTGAGGGCCGAGCGGGCGCGGACCTCGTGGAAGTTGACGCCCATCGCCTCGGGGGCGTCGAAGGTGCGGACCACGGTGCCGTCGCCGACCCCCGGCAGGCGGAGGTCGTTCTCGACCCGCTGCTCGTCCCACCTCACCGGTCGTTCCGATCTGACACGAACATCTGTTCGCATAGATTTGCAGGAATGCCGGACGTCCCCCGCCGAGATTTCGAGAGCGGAGGGACGCATGGAACGGCGGAGGGACGGACGGGGGAACGAGGACGAGCGGCGGCTGCAGCGGGAGGTGCTGGCGCTGCTGTTGATCGAGCAGCCGCTGCGGCTGTCGCTGGGCGAGGTGCAGAACGTGCTCGGCCGAGCCGAGGCGGTCGCGAGGGCCGCCACGGCGCTGGCCGCCGCCGGACTACTCGCCTGGGAGGGCGAGGAGGTGGTGCCGACGCCGGCGGCGATCCGGTTCGACGAGCTCGAACCGATCGAGCCGCCCGGGGGACCGCAGCCCGCTCGTGCTGAGCGATCTTGATACTGAGTCTCAGGGTTGCTACCGTATTTGACGTGAACGTAAGGAAGAGGTTCGTCGCGGGCGGAGTCGACTCGGGGCACGAGAGCTACAAGTGGTGGGCGCTGTCCTGCACCAGCCTCGGGATGCTGCTCGTCGCGACCAACTCGGGAACGCTGATCATCGCCCTCCCCGACCTCGAGCGGGCGCTCGGGACCAGCCTGCTCGAACTGGTCTGGGTGATCCTCGCCTACATGATCTCCTCGACCGTGCTGGTCCTCACCGCCGGTCGCCTCTCCGACCTCTTCGGCCGCAAGAACGCCTTCGTCGCCGCCTTCGCGATCTTCGGCATCGCCTCGCTCGGCGCCGGCTTCGCCGCCGACGGCACCCAGCTGATCCTCTGGCGGATCCTGCAGGGGATCGGCGGCGCCTTCATCTTCGCCAACGGCCCCGCCCTCGTCACCGACGCCTTTCCGCGCGAGCAGCTCGGGCTGGCGATGGGGACGAACACGATGGTCGCCGCGATCGGGCTGGTGATCGGCCCCGTCCTCGGCGGCGCCCTGGTCGGCATCTCCTGGCACTGGGTCTTCTGGTTCAACGTGCCGCTGGCCCTGCTCGGCGGGCTCTGGGCCGCCCTGATCCTCAAAGAGCTGGCCAAGCGCGACGCCGTCCGCGGCCTCGACCTCGGCGGCACCCTCACCTTCGTCGTCGGCCTGACCGGGCTCGTCTACGGGATCTCGCGCGGCGGCATCACCGGCTGGAACGACAGCCTGGTGATCGGCTCGCTGATCGTCTCCGCGATCCTGCTGCCGCTCTTCGTCCTGATCGAGTACCGCGGCTCGGCGCCGATGCTCGACCTCACGATCTTCCAGAACCGCCTCTTCGCCGCCGCCACCGCGGCCGCCTTCATCAACGGCCTCTCGCGGTTCGCGCTGATGTTCATCTTCGTCTTCTACTACCAGGGCGCCCAGGGCGACGACCCGATCACCGCCGGGGTCAAGCTGGCGCCGATGGCGATCGGGATGCTGATCGCCTCGCCGCTGGCCGGCATCTGGGCCGACCGCCACGGCTCCCGGCTACTGGCCGCCGCCGGGATGCTGGTCACCGCCGTCGGGCTCGCCGCGATGACGACCCTGGAGGCCGGCACGGCGTACTGGGAGAGCGGGCTCTGGCTGCTCCTGGTCGGGATCGGCTCCGGCATGTTCAACTCGCCCAACACGGCGGCGATGATGGGCACGGTGCCGACCGAGCGGCGCGGCATCGCGGCCGGGGCGCGGACGATGCTGCAGAACACCGGGGCGGTGATCTCGATCGCCTTCGTGCTGGCGATCGTCACCGCCGCGGTGCCGAAGGACGTCCTCTTTAAGATCTTCTCCGGCCTCGCCGCGGGCCTGACCAGCGCCCAGCTCAGCCCCTTCATCGAAAACATGCACACGGCCCTCTGGGTGCTCGCGGGGACCTCGGTGGTCGGCGCGGTGGTCTCGCTGCTGCGGCCCAAGGACGAGGGCGTCAGGACCACCTCGGGCCGGCGCACCCGCGAGCGGGCGCTGGTGATCGAGGAGGCGATCGCCGAGGAGATCGAGGCGACGCCGTGAGGCGCCTCGCGCCAACCCCCCGAGCCACGGTGCGTTCGTCGCCGGGCGCGCCGGACCAGTCAAGGCCGTCGTTGTGCATTTGTGGTTGCCATGGCGACGTCAATTACGCACAGGGTCTCTTGATCGATGCTCCCGGGGAGGTTGTCCCTTGAGCACCGAGGCCACCGGGACGCGGGCGGAGTCGCGCGAGCTGCGGATCGGCGAGGTCGCGAAGCTGGCCGGGACGACGCCGCGGACGATCCGCTACTACGAGGAAATCGGCCTGCTGCCGGCCGCCGACGGGCGCGAGCCGGGCGCCCACCGCACCTACGCCGAGGCCGACGTCGAGCGGCTGACCGAGGTGCTGCGGCTGAAGAGCCTGCTCGGGCTCTCGCTCGAGGAGCTGAAGGACCTGCTCGAGGCCGAGGAGGCGCGGGCAGCACTCCGCCGCGAGTGGCGCGGCGGCGTCGAGGACCCGGCCCGGCGCCGCCAGATCCTCGAGGAATCGCTCTCCTACATCGCCGGCCAGCTCGAGCTGGCCCGCCGGCGGCGGGACGAGATCGGCAAGTTGGAAGACGAGCTGGTGGCGCGGCGCAGGCGGGTGCGCGACCTGCTGCGGGAGCTGGATCCTTCGTAGGCGACGCGACAGTCGGGACGCAGGTCTTGCGGGGAGGGGGTCGGGGGACCCTCCTCTCTCGGCCTGTCTAGCTTCCCGGCCCCAAAGCACGGAAGCTCCCACGAGGGGACGGGCGCCCGCAGCTTCGTTCGTGAGCTTCGGGACGTTGCGAGTCCTCAGCCGTTTCTTAGGGAGCGGTGGTGTACCCCTCCCGAAAACACTCCAGCGGAGCCGAAGGCGGAGCGTTTTCGGGAGGGGCACGCCGGCGCTCCCCTCGCAAAACCCTGAACCCTCGTCGCGTCCCTAGGCCAAAGCAATCGGCTACGCAGGCGCCGCGACGCCCGCCGTCTGCTCGGCGAAGTGCTTGCTCAGCATCGTCACCTGGCCCTGATAGTTGGAGCCGAGGCCGGCGCCGTAGAGGCGCTCGGCGGGGGCCTCCATCCACTCGAGGCCGAGCTTGCAGACCGGCTGGCGGTGTTCGACCATGAAGGAGACGTCGCGGGCGCGGACCTCGAGCGCGGCGCGGCTGCCGTTGCGCTCGCCGGCCGGGTCGTAGCCGAAGCCGGGGTCGAAGAAGCCGGCGTAGTGGGTCCGAAGCTCGCCGGCGGTGGGGTCGTAGGCCATCATCTCGGCGGCGACCTCGGGCGGGATCCGGACCCCCTCGGCCGAGATCAGCAGGTAGAAGATCTCCGGCTCGAGCACGACCCGGCCGCCGGCCTCCGGGTAGACCGGGTCCCAGTAGTCGTTCCAGCGGTAGGCGCGGATCCGCGAGAGGTCGACCGGGAGGCTGTTCTTCTTCGCCCGGTAGCCGACGACGCGGTCTTCGGGGCCGGAGAGGTCGAGCGAGAGGAAGAGGCCATCGGAGACGTCGAACTCCTCTTGCGCCAGCGGCTGCGAGTCGAGGAAGAGCAGCGGCGAGGAGTCCTGGAGCTGGCGGATTTCGGCGTCCTTGAGGCGGACCTCGCCGCGGGCCAGACGCAGCTGGTTGAGCGAGAGGCCGGTCTTGACCTGGATCGCGAAGGAGCGCGGGACCACCTCGAGGTAGAGCCGCCCGCGGTAGCCGGCGCGGATGTCGTCGAAGCGGGCCTGGCGGTCGCTGATGACCCGGGTGAAGACGTCGAGGCGGCCGGTCGAGCTCTTCGGGTTGGCCTTGGCGCGGACGTCCTCGGGCAGCGCCAGCTCCTCGATCAGCGGCACCAGGTAGGGCCGGTCGCGCTCGAGCACGGCGCCGTCGCGGAGGTCGACCTGCTGGAAGGCAATCCCCTCGATCTTCTCCTCGACCGTCGAGTCGACGTCGGGGAGGAAGGAGCAGCGCAGCGCCCAGGCGTGGTCGCCGAGCCGGAGGTCGATGCTGGCGGGCTGCACCGCATCCGGGCGGATGCGGAAATCACCCGAGCTCACCCATTCAGCCTCGATCGCCCGCTCGAGCTCCTGCGAGGGCAGCACGCCGGTCATCGCCCAGAGCCTATTCGCCGCGCCTCGTCGGTGCCGACGTACGGCGTCAGCGCGAACTCGACCACCTGCGACTCGAGCTGGGCGATCCCGGCCGCCTCGCCGGCGAGGACGCGGCGGCCGAGCAGGGAGGCGATACCGCCGACGATCGCCTCGTCGGCAGCGGGCGGGACTTCGGCGCCGTCGGGGGCGAGCGGGGCGCCTTCGCGGAGGCAGCCGGCGAAGCTCTCGAGCGCCGCCTGGTAGCGATCGTAGACCCCGGGCCCGGCGCGCAGCCCCTCGACCAGCGAGATCGCCGCCAGCGGCGGATCGGTGGCGAGGGCGGCCAGCAGTGCCGAGAGCGCGTCGCGCACGCGTGGCGGCCACTGCGCTTCCCGATCGCGGCGGCAGGCGGCGGCGACCTGCCCGCGGAGGCGGTCGATCGCCGCGTCGTAGGCCGCGTAGAAGCACTCGTCCTTGCTCGAGAAGTGCTTGTAGAAGTCGCTCTTGGAGACGGCGGCGCGACGGCCGATCAGCGAGACCGTGGTCTCCTCGTAGCCGACCTCGTAGAGGACCTCGGTCAGCGCCGCGATCAGCCGCTCGCGCTGGTGCTGCGCTACGTACTCGGGCGAGAGGCCATGGCGTCCACGGGGCAGTCTGTCCATCGGCGGCCTGGGAGTCTGCCACCGTCTCGCCGGCTTCGCCTCCCGCTTCAGCGGCCTGGTTTTCCTACACCGCGGTACGGAGAAAGCACGAATCCGGAGAGCTCCGGCAGCAGGGCGCCGACCGCCTCGGCTTCGTCGTTGCGGATCCGCTGCTGGAGGATCCAGGCGACGCCGCCGACCAGCGTTTCCTCGAGCGTGTCCGGACGCCGGTGCGCCGGCACCCCGTCGCGCAGCAGCTGCGCGAAGTCCTGGATCGCCCCTTCGTAGCGGGCGGCCGTCGCCGGCGTCGCCGAGAGCGCCTCGACCATGCAGAGCCGCGCCCGCGCCGGGTGGGCGGCGAGGAAGTCGAGCAGCGCCTCGAGCCCCGCCTCGACCCGCTGCTCCACCCCACCCCCGGCCTCCGCGCAGGCGCTCGCCACCGCCTCGCGGGCTTCCTCGACGGCGGCATCGAAGGCGGCGAGGAACAGCTCCTCCTTGCCCGCGAAGCTGTCGTAGAGGGTTTTGCGGGCGACCCCGGCGCGGGCGACGACATCGGCGATCTTGGTCGCCCCGTAGCCGCGCTCGGCGCTCAGCTCGGCCATCGCGTCCATCATCCGGCGACGCTTGTGGACCGCGACGAACTCGCGGGGCAGAGCTGGCCGAACCGGGGTCACCGAGGCTCCCAGGACGTTGGCGGGAGCATGTTGCGAAGGATACCTTTGGGCATTAGGAGTTCCAACAGCAAACTTTCGTTCTGGTACGGTGAGGGAACTAAGTAAGTTTTTATTAGAAACTGAAAAGTTTCCCGGTGCCCCCCGACCGCGTCGAACTCAGCCCCGACCTCCTCCTCGAAGCGATCGGGGACGATTGGCCGCCCGAGCAGGTGGAGGCGGTACTCGAGCTGCTGGCGGCGAGCGACGGCAAGTTCCCGGCGGGCAGCCGCAGGCTGCCCGCCGAGCTGGTGCGGGCGGTTCAGCGCGAGCGACTGATCGCCTCGATGCTCGACGCGGCGGCGACCCGCGGCTACCGCGAGGCCAACGTCCAGGACGTGATCGAACGCGCCGGCGTCTCCCGCCCCACCTTCTACGAGCACTTCACCAACAAGGACGATTGCTTCCTGGCCGCCTTCGACGCCGGTGCCCGGCGGCTGCGGTCCCGGATCACGACGGCGGCGGCTGGCGGCGAGGGCTGGCGCGTCCGGCTGCGGCTGAGCCTCACCGCGGTCCTCGCCTTCGGCGTCGCCGAGCCGCATACGGCGCGGACCCTGATCGTCGAGGCCCGCGCCGCCGGACCGGAGGCGACCCGGCGCCGGATCAACCTCCTCGACGACCTCGCCCGCTGCCTCGACGCCAGCGCCGACGCGCTCCTGCCCGGCCGCCGATCCCGCTCCGCGCTGACGGCGGCCAGCGTCGTCGGCGGAGTCGAATCCGTCCTCTACGCGCGCCTCTGCCGCGAAGATTGCGGCGACCTGGAGGACCTCCTCCCCTCCCTCATGTACTTCGCGGTGCTGCCCTACGAGGGCCACGCAGCGGCGAGCGAAGAGCTCGGCCCGCCATCGGGGTAAGCGATCGGCCGGCGCACCATGACTCCGCCGCCCCCGCCCTGAGCCGCTCTGGCAACGCCGGGCAAGGAAGCAGGGAGCGAAGCGTGCTCTGCACGTGAGCGACCGATGACGCCGCCCGGCGCAGCCAGAGCGGCTCAGCGGAGAGGGAGGGATTCGAACCCTCGAGGCGAGTTAACCCCGCCCACGCGATTTCCAATCGCGCTCCTTAAGCCACTCGGACACCTCTCCGGGGTGCTGCTGGAAGCCTAGTGTCCCGCGCCGGCCAGGGCTCGGCGGCCGGGGCCGGGCAGATGGTCGATTCCGATGCGAAGCGCGCAATCGGGCGCCCCAGCGCCGATATCGTTTGACAATCTGTCAAGCAGGGGCGTCGGCGACGTGTTCTGCCGTGAGCTCGCCCCAGCCGCGACAGCCGACCAGGGTCAACGCTTGCCGAACCTCAGCCCGCAGCAACTCGATCACCTCGGTGACTCCGGCGGCGCCGCCGACCGCGAGTCCCCAGTAGGCGGGCCGGCCGATCAGCACCGCCTGGGCCCCGAGCGCGAGCGCGATCAGGACGTCGGTGCCGCGGCGGATACCGCCGTCGAGCAGCACCTCGGCGCGGCCGTCGACGGCCTCGACCACGGCCGCGAGCACGTCGAGCGTCGCCGGGACGCCATCCAGCTGGCGGCCGCCGTGGTTGGAGACGATCACCGCCGCCGCCCCGTGCTCGCAGGCGCGCGCCGCGTCGGCCGCGGTGAGGACCCCCTTGACGACGACCGGGAGGCCGGACTCGGCCAGCCACTCGACCGTCTCCCAGGTGGCCGAGCGGTCGAGCATGCCCGCCACCTCGACCGGGTCGAGCCCCTCGGGGCGGCCGAGCGCCGGGCCGCAGCTGGGGATCCTGATCTCCGGGCCGAAGCTGAAGCCAGCGCGGATCGCGCGGTCGCGGCGGGCCAGCACCGGCCCGTCGACGGTTACCACCAGCGCCCGGTAGCCGTGCTCGCGCGCCTGGGCGACGAGGTCGGCGGTGACCGCCCGGTCGGCGAGCAGGTAGAGCTGGTACCAGCGCCGCACCCCGGTCGCCGCGATCTCCGCCGCCGAGCGGGTCGACACCGTCGAGACGCACATGATCGTCTCCGCGGCGGCGACCCCGCGCGCCATCTCGCACTCGCCCTCCGGGTCGACGATCCGCTGCAGGCCCATCGGCGCGACCAGCACCGGCAGCGAGATCTCCTCGCCGAGAACGGTGGCGGCGAGGTCGACCTGGCTGACGTCGCGCAGCACCTGCGGCAGCAGGCAGCGGCGGCGGAAGGCGTCGCGGTTGCGGTTGCGGGTCAGCTCGTCGCCCGCCCCGGCGGCGATGAACTCGAAGGTGGGCCGCGGAAGGACCCGCTCGGCGCGCAGTTCGGCGTCGTCGAGGTTGACCAGAGGTGGATACTGAGTCTCTCCCATCTTTTGATACCTAATCAAACAGGAG
Organism: Actinomycetota bacterium; assembly: GCA_018268655.1. Lineage (GTDB taxonomy): Bacteria > Actinomycetota > Thermoleophilia > Solirubrobacterales > 70-9 > VAYN01. Next base: position 24,267 of record JAFDWC010000005.1, on the reverse strand, counting down.
GAGCGAAGTATGTCTATCGCAACCAGCGCTGAGCGCCAGCGCACGAGCTCCGAGGGCAGAGCCGACGGCATCGTCGACTCCGACGTCCACAACACGCTCGCCTCCAACGACCTCTTGCGGCCCTACCTCTCGCAGCGATGGACCGGCGAGCTCGAGCGGTTCGGCCTGCGGCGGCCGGACTCGATCGGGTTCTTCTCGACCCGGCCGCGCAAGTTCGCCGCCCGCACCGACGCCTGGCCTGTCGGCGGTGTCCCCGGCGGCGACCTCGAGCTGATGCGCGAGCAGCTGCTCGACCGCTTCCCGATCGCCGCGACGATCCTCAACCCGATCAACCAGACCACCGTCGGCGCCCAGCCCGCCGCCTTCAGCGCCGCCCTCTGCCGCGCCCTCAACGAACTCACCCTGGCCGAGTGGATCGAGGCCGACGAGCGCCTCTACGGGGCGATCTGCGTCCCCTGCGAAGACGCCCGGCTGGCGGCCGAGGAGGCGCACCGGCTCGGCGACCACCCGCGCTTCGTCCAGCTGCTGGTCAACGTCCGCACCCGCGAACCGCTCGGCAACCGCAGCTACTGGCCGCTGTATGAGGCCGCGGTCGAGCACGGGCTGCCGGTCGCGGTCCACGTCGGCGGCCACGGCGGCAACACGATCACCGGCTCCGGCTGGCCCTCCTACTACTTCGAGGACCACGCCGGCTACCCGCAGGCGTTCCAGTCGCAGCTGATCAGCCTCGTCTTCGAGGGCGTGTTCGAACGCTATCCGGACCTGAAGATCGTCCTCCAGGAGGGCGGCTTCGCCTGGATGTCGTGGCTGATGTGGCGGATGGACAGCGCCTGGCGGCGGCTCCGCGACGAGGTCCCCCACCTCGAGCGACCGCCCTCGGAGATCGTCCGCGAGCACTTCTGGTTCACCACCCAGCCGATCGAGGAGCCGGAGCGGCCGCAGCAGTTCGCCGAGCTCTGGGAGGACGTCGGGATGCCGACCCGGGCGCTCTTCGCCAGCGACTACCCGCACTGGGACTTCGACGCGCCCGACCGGGCGCTGCCCTCGGTGCTGGACGCGGAGACCAAGCGGGCGGTGCTCGGCGGCAACGCGCGGGCGCTGTATCCGCAGCTGGCGGACGCGAGGGTGCCCGTCCGATGAGGATCGACTGCGACGTCCACGGCCGGCCGCCGACGATGGCGGAGCTGATGCCCCACCTCGACCCCTACTGGGCGGCCTACGCCGAGGAGGCCGGGATCGGCGCCCCGGCCGGGATCGTCGCCGTCTACCCGCCGGGGGCCGCGACCACCGGCGACCCGGAAGGGGGCGCCAGCCTCGAGGCGCTGCGCGAGCACCTCGACCGCCAGCAGGCGGCGCACGCGGTCCTCAACTGCGTCTACGGCCTCGAGGGGCTGCGCAACCTCGACTTCGCCAGCGCCGTGGCGAGCGCCGTCAACGAGTGGCTGATGGCGGAGTGGCTCGACCGCGACCCGCGGCTGCGGGCGGGGATCGTGGTCAAGGCCGAGGACGCGGCCGGCGCCGCGGCGGAGATCGAGCGGCGCCGCGGCGACGAGCGCTTCCTCCAGGTGCTGCTGCCGGCGCGCTCCGAACGGCCCTACGGCGACCGCTCCTACCTGCCGCTGCTGGAGGCGGCGAGCGAGGCCGGGCTGCCGGTGGCGATCCATTTCGGCGGCTTCACCGGCAACCCGCCGACCCCGATCGGCTGGCCCAGCTACTACATCGAGGAGTACGTCGGCATGGCCCACGCCTTCGAGGCGCAGCTGACGAGCCTGGTCGCCAGCGGCGCCTTCGAGCAGCTGCCGGACCTCCGCGTCGTCTTCGTCGAGAGCGGCTTCGCCTGGCTGCCGTCGGCGATGTGGCGGCTCGACAAGGAGTGGCGCGGGCTCTGGCGCGAGATCCCCTGGGTGAAGAGGCTGCCTTCAGAGACGATCCGCGAGCGGGTCAGCGTCACCCTGCAGCCGATCGACCCGCCGCCCCAGCGGGAGCGGCTGGCTCAGGTGATCGAGCAGATCGACTGCGAGCGGATGCTTCTCTTCTCCAGCGACTTCCCGCACGCCCACGATCGCAGCTTCGAGCAGGCCTTCGAGGGGATCCTCGACCCCGGGCTCGAACGGGCGATCGCCGCCGACAACGCGCGCGCCCTCTACCGGCTGTGAGCGCCCTGTGCGCCGTCATCGTTGATGGATTGACGTGGCTATAGCGACATCAATCCATCAACGATGGAGTGGCCGTCCCTACTTGCGGCGGTCGGCTCTGGGCGTTCGCCGGGGATGCCGGACGGCCTCGCTGCGCTCGGCCTCCAGATCTCACCAGAACTATGAGGAGGTTGGCCAATGAGCGCGGAGGGCCGCAGGTACGTGGTGGCGCGGGTCCACGAGCTCCCCCCGGGCGCCCGCAAGCTGGTGACGATCGAGCGCCGCGAGATCGGCGTCTTCAACGTCGGCGGCGAGTTCTTCGCGCTGCGCAACCGCTGCCCCCATCAGGGGGCCTCGCTCTGCGCCGGGCGGCTGGTGCCGGTGGTCCAGTCGCGGGCTCCGGGCGACCACAAGATGGGTGACCAGACGCTGCTGCAGTGCCCCTGGCACGGCTGGGAGTTCGACATCCGCGACGGGCAGTCGTGGTGCGATCCGGGGCGGCTGCGGGTGCGCAGCTACGACGTCGAGGTCGAGCGCGGCGACGAGGTGGGCGACAGCGAGCGGATCGTCGACGGTCTCGTGATGGGCCCGTACAGGGCCGACTCCTACCCGGTCGCGGTGGAGGACGGCGACGTGGTGGTGCGGCTCGGGTAGGCGTTGGGAGCGGGCGGGGCGCCCGGCTCAGTCCTTGAAGACGCTCTGCGGCAGGTAGGCGGAGACGACCCAGTTGGGGGCGTCGACGATCTCGCTGATCTTCAGGTCGACGGCGAGGCTGCAGAGGACGTAGGCCTCGCGCCAGAGCAGGCCACGCTCGGAGACCAGGGTCTCGACCATCCCCCGCACCGCTTCGCGGCTGCACTCGTAGAGGTCGGGGCCGATCCCGGTCGTCGCGTAGTAGCCGCGGCTGCCGTCGACGTTGAGCGGCCCCGCGGTCGAGAGGTGCGGCTGGCGGATCGTCCGCCCCTTCTGGACCGAGAGCCGGATCTTCGCTTCGACCGCGGTCTCGAGGGCGGAGATGCAGATCTCGCCGTCGCCCTGGGCGCCGTGGCCGTCACCGGCGAAGAAGCCGGCGCCCGGCACCGCCACCGGCAGGTAGAGGGTGGCGCCGGCGACGAGGTGGCGGATGTCGATGTTGCCGCCGTTGGCGCGCGGCGGCAGCGTCGTGTGCGGGCCCGGCTCGGCGGGCATCACGCCGAGGATCCCGCAGAAGGGGTCGAGCGGCACCTCGACGCCGTCGCAGAGCGCGACGCTGGTGGCGCCCTCCTCCCAGCTGAAGTTGTGGATGAAGCTCTCCGGCACCTCGTCGCCAAGCAGCCCGAAGCCACGGACCACCGTCGTGTGGCCGTAGCTCTGGCCGAGGCGGACGGCGAGGATCTCCGCCACCAGGGTGTCCCCCGGCTCGGCCCCGCGCACGTGCACCGGGCCGATGATCGTGTGCGGCTGCTCGGTGTTGAAGGCTTCGAAGTCGGCGAGCGTCGCTTCGGGCGGCAGCGGTAGGCCGGGACACCTGAACGCGACCACGTCGCCGCTGTCGACCGTCGCCGCCGGCGGGTGCGAGTTGTCGATCACGCGCCGGATCGCCGGCCCGTCACCGGCGGCGGAGACCGAGAATTCGCCCAACTCGCAATCGACCCGGCTCTCGGCTGCTGACATGAGGGCCGGCATATTACTTTCGCCCGGTTTTGACGACGCACCCGGGCCGCGACGCCACCGACGCGGCGATCCTTCTAGGATCGGTCCTCTGATTGGAGGGGTGCCGGAGTGGTTGAACGGGGCGGTCTCGAAAACCGTTGGCCGTCGTAAGGCGGCTCGTGGGTTCGAATCCCACCCCCTCCGCTACAGGGCTGGCAATCCCGCTTGGAAAGCGGGATTGCTGTCGTCCTGCTCGACGCCAGCGGTTAGGTCAATCGAAGTCAGCGAACGTCAGAAAGGGCCTGTTCTCGACCCCTTTCGTTCCCTAATCGTTCCCTTCGGAAGTCCAGTCGCGGGCGTCCACCGAGGCCGCACTGCGCCGGGCCGCTACCGATGAAAGGTTTCGCCCTTGAATCGTCGTGGCGACAATGTGGCTCGCGAACCAGATGATCCCGTCGTCCGTGAGCGAGGGTTCGGGCAGCAATCGCACCGAGGGACCGACCGCCCAGATCTGGATGACGCGGGGCAGCTGTGGCCCGAGTTGTCCCAGGCAATGTCGAAATCGAGCAGCGCCGGGTTCGAGGTGGCGAACACCTGGAAAAGGACCGGGCCGGCAGCAAAGGTGCGGACGCAGACGTTGCGCTCCCCTGAGTAGAGCTGCCCGGGGCACTCGCAGCGAGCGCAGTCATTGCGGTGGCTGGTCCATTCGGCACCGTCGAGGGTCGCAGTGTGGCCGTCGCCGGTGACGTCCTGGGCGACCGTTCCTTTGCCTTCGTCGAAGGAGTAGGCGGTGACCGGGCCCTGCCTCGGGGTCTGCAGCGGCGCTTCCATGTCGGCGGCTACTTCGCCGCCGTCGAGGGAGCGTTCGTAGAGGCGGACCTCGTCGATACTGCCGTAGGAGGTGCTGCCGGGATTGGGTGCGGAGCCGATGTGGAGAGACCCTTCGCTACTCAGGTCGACCCCCGCGAGTGGCTTGCTCGCGACGATTTCGCCGTCGACGTAAAGGCGCAGGCGAGAGCCGGCGTCGTCGTTCTGCTCGACTACGCGCCCGCCAAACTAACCTACCTCCCGCCCTCGCCGGGCAGCTTGACCGCGCGGACTTGCGTTGCTCGCGACCCAGGTCATGCCTGGCGCCGGCTCGAGGAGACGGCCTGTTGGAAATATCCGGCGAGGTGGTGCCGGCCGGTGGTGGGGGCAAGAACGTCCCGGGTGAGGACGGTCAGCGGGAACTCGATGAGCTGGTGCGTCCGCAGCGGGGTCAGCCGTCGCAGCAGGACCAGGCCGGACTTGACGGGCCACAGCGGGACATGGGTGATGCGCGGTGGGTTACCAACGGCGCGGAACGCCTCGTGGGCGACTTGCTCGTGGGTGAGGACGTCCGGTCCGCCGAGCTCGATGGCCTCGGCGTCGCCGGCGAGGGCGTCGGCGACTGCGGCGGCAACGTCGGCCCCGTCGATCGGGTTGATCCGGAAGCGGCCGCTGCCGAACAGGTACACGCGGCCCTTGCGCGCCATGGTGAGGAACTCGTCCATGTCGGAGAAGAAGCCGTTGGGGTACAAGATGGTGTGCGGCATGCCGGAACGTTTGAGCTCTTCCTCAAACGCGCGCTTGGCGCGCACCAGTTGGAGCTTGTCGAGGCCGGGGGCGCAGACCACCGAGGTGTAGATGAACTTCTTCACCCCCGCTCCCCGGGCCTCCTCGAGCAGGTTGCGGTTGGCGGCATAATCGACCTGCCAGCAGGTGAATTTGCTGGACCTGCCCATCAGGCCGATGGAGCTGAACACGGCGTCCGCGCCGTCGCAGCAGCCGGCCAGGGCGTCCGGGTCGGTGGCGTCGGCCTGGTGGATCTCGTCCACCGCGTCACGGACCGGATCAAGCTTTCCGGGGGAGCGGACCAGCGCGCGGACCTCGTGTCCGCGGGCGTGGAGCTCGCGGACCACGTGCTGACCGAGGTAGCCGGTTGATCCCGCGACCAAAACCTTCAAGAGAACCACCTTTCTTTCCGTGATCGCCGGCGCGGTCGCACCGTCAACCCTCCGCCCAGCGCGCCTCGTAGACGACGTAGAGCGGCGAGGGCGCGCTGGCGGCGAAGAGCAGCAGCGCCAACACCGCCGCGAGTAGCCAGAACGAGATCTGGTCGGAGAGGACGCGGCCACCGTTTGCCCCGCCGGCCCGTCTCACCGCTCCCCCTCGGCCTGCTTCAGCTCGTCGGCGAGCCGCCCCGCCGCCTCCAGATCCCCCGTCAGCGCGGCGGCGGCGATCCGCTCCGCGGCAACGGGCCGGTAGGCCTCGCCGTAGACGGCGCCGGGTCGCCGCGGCGCCTCGATCAGGGCGGCCTGACGCCAGCCGCCGATCCGCACCGGCGCGAAGCCGCAGGCGGCGACGAGGGTGTCGGCAACGGCGTCGGCGGTCTCCACCTCGGCGGCGTAGAACATCGCCACCTCGCCCGGGGCCCCGGCGGCGACCTCGGCCTGGAAGCCGGCGGTCAGGGTGTTGAAGGCCTTCGCCAGCGCCGCGCCGGGCATCCTCCGGGCGTTGTGCTCGACCGCGCTGAGGCCGGCCGAGATCTCCCCGGGACCGGCGCCGAACTGATTCGTGGTGTCGACGACGACCTTGTCTTCGAGCGGCCCCATCTCCGCCAGCGCCGCATCGATTGTCCGCCACGGAACCGCGAAGACGACGGCGTCGGCGAACTCGACCGCCTCGCGCGCGGTCCCCGCCCTGCCGCCCTCGACGCCGGCGGCGAGCCCCTCGAGCTTGCCCGCGTCGCGGGAGAAGCTGAACATCACCTCGTGGCCGTCGCGGCCGAGCCGTTGCCCGATGCCACCGCCGATCCTCCCGGCGCCCACCACTCCCACCTTCATCGCGTTCCACCTTCCAGATCGATCTTCAGCTCCTCCACCCCGCGGACGACCTCGAGCCCGCGCCCACCGCGGAGCGCCTCGCGCAGGTCGGCGGCGGTCCGCACAAGCCGGCCGGCGGCGCCGGTGATGAGGTCCCCCTCGCGCAGCCCCGCCGCGGCCGCGGGCCCGCGCGGGTCGACGTGGCGGACGATCACTCCTGGCAGCGGCGGCAGGCCGGCCTCGCGCCGCACCCTCATCGCTGTCGCCGCGGCGGCGACGACAAGCCCGAAGTCGGTGGCGAGCCGCTCGTCCGGGCCCGGTTCTTCGAGGCTGCCGAGCAACTTGCCGAGCAGCTCCCCGAGGCTCTCCCGCTCCGCCGGATCGAGGCCGGCGAGCAGTTCGTCGCTCACCTGCAGGTGCTCGGCGACGCAGGCCTCGAACAGCTCCCTCCCCGCCGCGGTCAGCTCGATCGTGGTCCGCCGCTGGTCGCCCGCGGCGGCCTTGCGGGCCACCAGGGCCTCGCGACCGAGCCGGTCCAGCCGCAGACTCACCGTCCCGGCGCTGAGGTTGAGCTCCCGCGCCAGGTCGACCTGCGAGACCTCGCTTTCCCCCAGCCGGATCAGCGTCGCCAGCACCGCGAAGTCGGCGCCGCGGACGCCGTAGCGGTTGAGGACCGCGTCCTGCCTCACCTGCAACTCGCGGGCGATCCGGTTGACGCGGGCGATCACGGCGATCGGCGAGACGTCGAGATCGGGCCGGCTCCGCCCCCAGCTGGCGATCACCCGCGCGACCCCGTCCTGCGCCACGACGACCTCCGTCTCGGTGCTTCGAACCATAGTCAATCTATAGCAAAGTTTGAATCCAAACTATTCATCGGCGCCTTTTCCCGCCCCGACCCGGAGAAACGGCGATTTATCAGGGAGTGTTTGACATTTGATATTTATGCGAGTACAGTCGGCTCATGCCAAATCGGGACCCGAGTGCGGGCCTCTGCCCCGCACTCCACGACTACGACCCGTTTGCTCCCGACCACCTCGCGGATCCATATCCGCTATGGCGGCTCTCTCAGCGCGAGGCACCGGTCTTCTACGTCTCCAAGGCAGGCTTCTGGGCCGTCACGGGGCAGGCCGAGATCCTCGAGGCGGCTCGCAACAACGAGGTATTCAGCTCTCGTGACTCGCTCAACTTCCGGCCCGTACCTGAGCACCTCAGCGATCGCCTTCCCAACGGCTTCCCGCAGGCATACCCGTCCCTGATCAACAGTGACCCTCCGGAGCACTCACGCATCCGCAAGATCGCCAACCGAAGCCTGACTCCCCGTCACGTCACGGTGATGGAACCGGCGATCCGGGAGATCGCGACCTCGCTGCTCGAGAGCTTCGTCGACGACGGCGCGGTCGACATCGTCGGGCGCTTCGCCGTCCCACTTCCGGTGACCGTCATCGCTCGCTTCCTGGGGGTCGATGAGAATGACCTTCCAGACTTCCAGCGCTGGTCCCATGCGGCCTTCCTGATGTCCAACCCAAACCTCGACGAGGACGAATTCATCCGCTGCGCCACCTGTCATGCGGAGCTGAATGAGTATCTGCAGGAGCGAATCGCCGAGCGCAGGCAGGACCCGCGGGACGACCTCTTGAGCCGCCTCGTCGACGGCGGTGAGGAGACCACCCAGCTCAGCAACGAGCAGATCATCAGCCTTACCGCGCAACTGCTGATCGGAGGAAATGTCACCACCACCGACCTCCTCGGCAACCTGCTGCTGATTCTGCTGTCCGAGCCGGAGCGCTTGCAGGCGGTCCGCTCCAACCCGGCTCTGATCGGCCCGGCAATCGAGGAGGTCCTGCGGATCAAGTCGTCGATCCGAGGCCTGTTCCGAACCACGACCCGCGAGGTCGAGCTGGGAGGGGTCACGCTGCCCGAGGGAGCGACGGTTTGGCTGCTCTGGGGAGCGGCGAACCATGACGAGCGGATCTTCCCGCGACCCGACGAGTTCGAGCTGAGCCGCCCCAACAACAAAGATCACCTCGCTTTTGGCAAGGGCACGCACTTCTGCATCGGCGCCCCGCTTGCCCGTGCCGAGCTGAGAATCGCGCTCGAGCTGCTGCTGGAGCGACTTCCCGACCTGCGCTTGGCCGACGAACAGGAACTCGTCTACCCGGCGTCACCTGTCAGCCAAGGCGTCGAGCGACTGCAGCTCGAGTGGACGCCCGGACAACCAGCCCCGTCTGGCCATCTCGGCCGAGTGGGCAGATAATCTTGCAACCGATGGAGGGGGCAGTGCTCAAGCCACCGCCTAGGGCAACTGCCGCCGACGGAGCGGAGGCGGCTCTTTTCCAGGGCATCATGGACGGGACGATTCCGCCCGGGTCCCCCCTGCGGCTTCAGGACCTGTCCAAGCAGCTGGGCATGAGCATGATGCCGATCCGCGAGGCGATTCAGCGTCTCGAGTCGCTCGGTCTGGTGGAAATCATCGCCCACAAAGGAGCGTGGGTCCGCCCCCTATCGCTCGACGATCTCTACGACACCTACTTCACGCGTGTTCATCTGGAGGCGATCGCACTCAGCGAGGCCGCGAAACGCGGCATCTCGGCCGACGACGCCAGGCGCGCCAGGGTGGCACTGAGCGAACGGCGAGTGCGGCTCGAGCTCGGCGATCTCCTCACCTCACGCGACGCCCACGAGCGCTTTCACTTCACCCTCTACGAAACTTCTGGCTCGACCTGGCTGGTGCACTCGATCTGGCCTGTGTGGCGCAATAGCGAGCGCTATCGCGGCTCGGCGATGCGCCATCCTGAGCACTTAATCGAGCCCGAGGCGGAATCGCACCTCGCCATGCTCGAGGCTGTCGAGGCCGGGGACAGCTCGTCGGCGGTGCAGCTGATAGTCGAGCACCTCAATACGAGCTACGAAATCGTCGCCGCGTCTTTGGCCTCCCAGGAAGACGGCGCCTCGCCGAAGGTCCTGCCAACGGCAGACGACCTGCTCGGCTGAGCCCCCTACCGGGGCCCCGATCGAGCTTCCAGGACGACGGGCATCTTGGTGATGAACGGCATGTGCTTGTTCTGCCTGCGTTCGACCGGCCCCGCTGCCCGAACACCCTCGAACCGAGCGATGAGCTCCTCGAGCAGGACCCTGAGCACTCGGCGCACGATCCCGGCTCCGATACAGGCATGGGCGTTCCTGCCGAAGCTCACGTTCTTGGCGGCATTCGGTCTCCGGACCTCGAACTGATCGGCACGCTCCCAGACCTCGTCGTCCCGATTCGCCGCGACGAGAAGGAGATAGACGTAGGAATTCGCGGGGATGACGGCGTCCCGGATCTCGACGTCCTGCATCGTCGTCCGACACATCAGGGGAATCGGACTCACCCAGCGGAGAATCTCCTCGACAGCGCCAGGGACCAGCGCGGCGTCCGAGAGCAGCAACTCCGCCTGCGAGGGGTACTCGATCAGCGCCCCCAGGCCGCCCGCGATGCCCTCGGCGGTCGGCTCATCGCCGGCGACGAATGTATCGATGCAAAACATCAGCTTCGTCGCGAGCAGCGCATCATCGTCGTCCCGCCCGGCAATCGCCGTCAGTAGATCGTCCCTTGGCTGCCGAGCTCGATCAGCCAGGAGGTAGGTGAAGTACTCCTCCAACGTCAGGTTCGTCTTGGTCGCAATCGATGAAACCGTGGCCAACCTCGGTGCGGGCGTCCACTCCGCCGCCGCCGCCCTGACCCAGCCGGCGTCGGCACGGGGGATGCCGACGAAGTCACAGATCGCCATCAGCGAGATCGTTCTCGCCAGGTTCTCGTAGGCGTCGAATGGCTCAGCCGCCGGCAGCTCGTCCAACGTCTCGCGGACACACCTCCGGAGTCGGACCTCCCAGGAGTCGAACGCGGCCCGGCTGAAGCCCGGTTTGAAGATGTTGCGCAGCTCCGTGTGACGCGGAGGATCCGTGGTCAAGAGGAACTCGCTGCCGACCACCTTGTGGGTGTCGACCAACTCCGGGTGCTCGCGCTCATCCGGCGAGGTGCCATACCTCGAAGAGAAGATCCGCGGATCGCGGAGGGCGTACAGGACGTCGTCGTGCCGCGAGAGAAGCCAGGCGCCGGTGCGTTCGTCGAAGTAGACAGGCGCGTCCCTGCGAAGCGCCGCGAGGACGCGGTGTGGACGAGATGCCAGGAACCCAGGCGAATCCAGTCTCAATTCCTCAGGTAGGTCCACGCGAGGTCTCCGATCCCTAGCTTGCTTCGCAGTTTGATATTTTAGCAAACATCGAACGTGACCCACTGCGGAGGTGAGTTGGACCGATGGACGGAACGTCGAGTTTGAGAGTCGCGGCCGTGCAGGTGAACACGACGGCCGACCTCGCCACCAACATCCGGACCGCGCACGAGCAGGTGCGCGCCGCCGCCGCCGACGGGGCCAAGCTGGTCGTCCTCCCCGAGAAGTGGGCGCTGCTGGGGTCCGAGAAGGATCTGCGCGCCGGTGCCGAGGCGCTCGACGGACCGATCGTCAGCGATATCCGGGAGTTGGCTCGCGCACTCTCGATCGACCTCGTCGCGGGCTCTTACTCCGAGCGCGTCGAAGGCGAGGAGAAGCTGCGCAACACCTCGCTCCATATCGGACCAGACGGAGAGCTGAAGGCCGTCTATCGCAAGATGCACATGTTCGACGCCGATCTCGACGGCAGGGAATACTGCGAGTCGGCGGTGGAGGAGCCAGGCGAGGAGATCGTCACCTCGGTCACGGCTGACGGAGTCGAGCTGGGCCTCAGCATCTGCTACGACGTGCGCTTCCCAGAGCTATATAGGGCCCTGGCGCTTCGTGGCGCCCGCATCCTGCTGGTGCCGGCCGCTTTCAAGGTTCCCACGACGCGGGATCACTGGGAGATCCTGCTGCGTGCGCGGGCGATCGAGCAGCAGGCCTTCGTCATCGGCGCCAACCAGATCGGCCCACACCCGGGCGACATGCGGTCCGGCGGGCGCTCGCTGATCGCGGATCCATGGGGCATCGTGCTCGCCACTGCACCCGACCGTGTCGGCTACGTAGTGGCTGACCTCGATCTCGAGGCCCAGGAGCGCATTCGGCGCGAGCTTCCCTCCCTGGCCAACGCGCGGCTGGCGCGGCGCGTCATGGCCGAGACTGAATCCCAATCCCATCCCCGCCGAGAACAACAAAGGAGACTCTGATGGCAAAATACATGCTGTTTATCTTTGGAGGCGTACCTGACGGCCTCGTCGGCTCCCCAGAGGCCGATGCCGAGAACGCCCGCTGGTATGCGAAAACCAACGAACTGCGCGCGGAGGGCATCCTCATGTTCGAGGACGCACTGCAGCCGCCCTCCACCGCGACCACGGTCAGCCAAGACAGCGGCGAACCGGTCATAACCGAGGGCCCCTTCCTCGACACGAAAGATCCGCTCATCGGCTTCTACGTAATCGACGTTCCCGACCGCGACGCTGCGCTGAAACGAGCCGCCGCGATGCCCAACCTCGTCCACGGCGGCTCGGTCGAGATCCGGCCGGTGATGACGTTCGACGACTGATACCCGGCGTCTGCACCGGCCGAGCGGACGTGCTCCCCCTTTACACGCTTCCGCTCGGTCAGTGCAGTCCCACCGAGAGTCAGCGAGGGTAGGCCGGTTCAGTCAGGCGCGCCGCTTTGCCAGGCTCCCAATTCCGTCGGTAGCGGCGATTACGTAGCCGATGTCGCCGCCGATCGCGACAAATGCCGCGCCTCGAGAGATCCATGTCCGAGCGCTTGCGACGTCCTCGACCAGCAGGCCCGCGACCTTTCCCGCGGCGTTGGCGCCCGCAATCACTCCATCGATCGCCTTCTCTAACAGCGTGGGCACGTCGCTGGATACGCGACTCAGGTCCCTTCCAAGGTCGCCCGGGCCGACGAAGAGGACGTCGATCCCCTCGATCGCGGCAATCGACGCGGCCGCGTCCACCGCGGCGGCGGACTCGATCTGGGCGATCACGAGCGGCGGCTCGGAAAGCCCTGCGGCAACGTTCCGGCTGTAGCCGTAAGCGCGCGCAATCGGCGAGAACCCTCGCTGGCCCTCGGGCCCAAAGCGAGTCTGGGCAACCGCGGCCTTGGCCTGCTCCGCTGTGTCGATCCAGGGGAACATCACTCCGTCCGCGCCCGCGTCCAGCGCCCGTCCGACCGCGCTCGATCCGAGCGCCGGCACGCGGACGACGCTGAACGCGCCGCCGCAGTCAGCCGCCTGCACCAACCCGAGAAGTTCCGCATCGGCGCCGTGCTCTAGGTCGATTGCCACCCAGTCGATCGCCTGGGCGCAGATCTCGGTCACCATCGGACTCCCCGTGCAGACAAACGTGCCGATCAGCGGTTGCCCGTTGGACAGCTCAGCTCGCAGCCCACTCATGCGGGCTCCAGCACGTGTGCGACGACCTCGATCTCGAACAGGAGCGTGGGATCCGCGAGCGCCGTCACGATCGTGGATCGCGCGGGCACCGGCGAGGCGATGTATTCCCGATAGGTCGCGTTCATCTCGTCGAAGTAAGAGGAGTCAGTGACGAAAATCAGTGCCTTCGCGATCGTCTCGAGCGAGCCGCCGGATGCCTCCAGCGTTGTTTGAAGGTTGCGCATAGCGCAATGCATCTGATCGCCGAAGCCCTCTGCGATCCGGCCAGTCTCACGATCAGCGCCCACGTGTCCCGAGGTGTAGATAATTCCGTCGATGACAGTTGCGGCGCTAAGCGGCGCTCCTACGGACCCAGGGATCGTCAGCTTCTGCATTCCTCACTCCTCATTGTCGATTTCTAGAAGACGCTGGGGGGCACCGCGCTATTGCGCGCGCTGCTCGATCTGTTCTGAACGCTCGGGAAGCGGATGCATGCAGTGGGCGACGCGGTCCCCCTCGCGGGGGCCCGCCTCCTCCGAGAGGCTCTGGCAATCCGCCTGTAGTCTCGGGCAGCGGGCCGCGAAACAGCAGGGGTGGCCGTCGCCGATCTCGTTTCGCACCGGCTTGAGATCGCCCGTCCCGCCGGGAATCGCGTCCATCAGAATCTTGGTGTAGGGATGCCAGGGGGAGCCGAGTAGGTCCGCCGTCGGGCCTCGCTCCACAACCTGACCCGCGTACATCACCAAGGCGTTCTCGCTTACGTACCGAACCACCGCGAGGTCGTGGGAGATGAGGACGATGGCGAGTCCACGAGTCTCGCGAAGACCGACCAAGATGTTCAGGATCTGTGCCTGCACCGACACGTCGAGGGCTGAGGTCGGCTCGTCGGCAATCAACACGTCAGGACTACAGGCGAGGGCACGGGCGATGCCCACACGCTGGCACTGACCGCCGCTCAGCTCGCCCGGGCGCCGCGCCATCGCGCCCTTGCTGAGGCCCATTTCGGCGAGGAGGGCCTCGGCCTGCTCGACCGCCTGCGCACGAGACTGACGCTCCCAGAAACGGAACACCTCCGCCACCGTCTCCCGGGCGGACATCCAGGGATTCAACGCACCGTAGGGGTCCTGGAAGATCATCTGCACGGTTCGGCGGATCGGATCCCGGCGCTTCACCTCCTGCCATCTCCGCCCCTTGACCTGGACCTCGCCGCCGCTGGGGGCGAGGACACCCGCAAGCACCTTGGCAAACGTGGACTTGCCGCTGCCGCTCTCGCCGACGATGCCGAGCGCCTCGCCGGCGTCGATCCGGGCGCTCGCGCCAGCCACCGCGGCTGGTCCATCCTGGCGGTAGCGGACGGTGACGTCGCGAGTTTCGAGCAGGCTGCTCACTGGAGCACCTCATCGAGCCGGCGGCAGGAGACTTCGCGCCCCGGCGCAACCGGAGTCAGGGAGAGCTGCCCGCCGCGACATACATCGGTGGCAAACGGGCAGCGGGGAGCGAACGAACAGCCGTCGGGGATCTCACCGAGCTCGGGCGGCGCCCCGGAAAGAGCGGCCAGCCTCGTGGTGGCCCCCGCCATCGACGGCTGCGCGGCGATCAGCGCTCGCGAGTAGGGATGGATCGGCCGGGCGCAGATCTCGGCCGCGGGCCCGCGCTCGACGGTGGCGCCCGCATACATCACCGTCATCGTCTCGCAGGACGCCTCAACCACCGAGAGGTCGTGCGTCACCAGGACCAACGCCATGTCGAGCTCCCGCCGCAGCCGATCGAGCAGTTCGAGAATCGCCCGTTGAATCGTCACGTCAAGCGCCGTCGTCGCCTCGTCCGCGACCAGCAGCTTCGGTCGACCCACCAGTGCCAGGGCGATCATCACCCGCTGCCGCATTCCGCCTGACAGCTCGTGCGGGTAGGAAGACAACACCTGCTCAGCCCGCGGCATCTCCACCGCCTCGAGGAGCTCCCTGCATCGCTCCTTCGCCTCTGCCCGACCGTCGACGATGCGCACCGCCTCCGCCATCTGGCCGCCGACCCTCATCACCGGATCCAGCGAGACCAGCGAGGTCTGCGGCACGAAACCGATGCTGTACCGGCGTATCTCGCGCCATTTCCGCTCGGGGAGGGTGAGCAGATCCATCCCGTCGAAGGTCGCCTCGCCGGCGACGACACTGCCGCCGATGCTTCCCAGCAGGCCAAGAGCGGCCCTGCAGGTCAGGCTCTTGCCCGAACCCGTCTCCCCCACGATTCCGACGCTGCCACCGAACGGAACATCGAGGACGACATCGTGGAGCGCGCGGTGGCCGGCGATCTCGACCGCGAGGTGATCGATGTGCAGCAGCGTCTCGGTCATCGCTCGACGTTCAGCAGGGCGTCAGCGATCAGACCGACTGCCAGTCCAGTGAATGCAAGGACCACCCCGGGGATGACGCTGACCCACCAGGCGTTGGCGAGGACGGTGCGGCCTTCGTACATGATGCTCCCCCACTCGGCGGTCGGAGCCTGGACCCCGGCCCCCAGGAAGGACAGCGACGCCGTCGCGACGATAACCAGGATCACGTCGGCCACCGCGTAGGCGGCGGTGATCCGCATCACCCCAGGCAGCAGGTGTCGGGACACGATCCGCCGCTGTGGGTAGCCGATCATTTGCCCAGCGGTGACGAAGTCACGCGAGCGCAGCGACAGCGTCTCCCCGCGCGCCAGGCGGCCGTAGATCGACCAATCAATCAGCAGGATCGCGATGATGATCGCGGGTGCTCCCGCCGGAAGGACCCAGGCGGACCGATCTCGACCGACGACGACTATCAGGGCCAGAATCAGGACGAGGAACGGAAACGCGATCAGCGCGTCGATGAAGCGCATCACCAAGCTGTCCAGCCACCGCCGATGGCTTGCGCCCGTTGCGATCCCGATCAGGGTTCCGACGAGGAACGAAATGCCGACCACGATGAACGCGATCGCCAGGTCGAGTCGACCCCCAGCCCAGACACGAACGAAGAGGTCCCGTCCGAGTGCGTCGGTTCCGAACAGATGGGAGGCCGACGGCGCCTGGAAGGGCTTGGCGACCAACTGGTTAGGGCCGTACGCCGAGAATATCGGGACGAGGATCGAGAGCAGAACGACGGCAACGAAGAGACCCACGCCACACCAGAGGGCGATGCTCCGCTTCCGTCCGCGCGATCCGCGGCTCCGCAGGCCGAGCTTCATGACGGATCGATCCTCGGGTCGACCGCAAGCGACAGCAGATCCGCGGCCAGGTTGATCGCAACGACGATCAGTGCCGTCACGAGGGCGATGCCCTGGATAACCGGATAGTTGCGCTCGGTCACCGCGGTGACCAATTCCTGGCCGAGACCGGGGAGACCGAATACAGCCTCCACCACCACGGCACCGGAGATCAGGACACTGGCATTGAACCCGAGCAAGGTGATGACCGAGGCGGCGCAGTTCGGGAGGATGTGCCTGAACACGACCAGACGAGCCGGAAGCCCTCGGGCCGATGCCGCCTCGGCCCACGGCTGCCGCATCGCATCCTTGGCCGCCTGCCTGGTCACGCTGGCGACGAGGGGCATCAGGGTCGCGGAGAGCGCGATGCTCGGGAGCACCAGATATTCGAGGTTCTGAGGCCACCCTTCTCCCCAGCCACCTGCCGGGAAGACCGGGATCTCGAGCGCGAGCAGCAGGATCAAGAGCAAGCCCAGAAAGAACGGCGGAACCGCCAGGAAGACCATCACGGCCGCCCGCGTCCCCATGTCGATCCCGCCGCCGCGGACCGCGGCGAGGAGTCCGAACGCCACGCCGAACACGGCGGAGATCACCAGGGCGCCGAAAACGACATACAGGGTGATCGGCAGGCTCTCGCCGATGATCGACGTGACCGACTTGCCCTGCTGGACGATCGAATGCCCGAGATCGCCCTGCAGGAGGTCGCCGATGTAGGCCGTGAACTGCGACGGAAGCGAGCTTTCGAGGTGCAGTTCGGCGCGGATCGCTTCGCGCGTTTCGGCGCTTGCCTGCGGCCCCGAGATCGCCGAAACGGGGTCGCCGGGAACGATCCTCACGAGGAGGAACGTGACCACGACGACGAACGCGCAGACGGCAATGGCCTGAAGTCCTCGGCGCAGGAGCAGGCTGGGCCCCACCCGCGACCTGCGTCGAGTCGACGATGACGGCGACGAGGCGCCGAGGGTCGAAGCCGCGACTACTCCGGGCTCAGACAAGGCCCCGGGAGCCGAGCGCCTTGTTCGGGCCTCGGTGATCGAATCCAGCGAGTGGCGGATTTCCCGCCGCCTTCCTCGCTCTGCGCGCCTTCAGCACCTCTTCCTCCGTTGCTATCCCGACTTCGTCGACGCATGGGGCCGATCCGTAATTCGCGACAACCCCACTCCCAGGCATCACTCGTTTAGGAACTTTTACATTTGATAAATTAGCACAGATGGCGTCTGCGGGCGCGGCGGGCGCATCTCGCGCCCATGGAGGCGCGACGGAGCCCCGAGCCAGCAGGCGACAGATCAGGCCGATCGACGACGCAAGGAAGGTGGCAATGTCCGAGGCGACATCAACAGAGCCCTTTCGCTCAGAGCAGCACTGGGTCAGTCCCTTTAACTTCGAGCCGACGCTGGTCGCCTCGTACGCGTTTCCGGAACCGCTCCGCATATACGACAGCACCCTGCGCAAGATCCTCCTGACCCCGGGCATCTCGCCGCCGATCGATGACCTGCTGACGATCGCCGACGCGCTCGATGCGGTGGGCGTTGCGGCCATGGCCCTAAATATCCACTGGTGGGGCGATCCGAACCCGAACAAGAGGGAGTTCGAGCTCTGCAAGGCCCTGCTCGAAGCAGACTTCGGATTCGACATCTCGGTCTACGCCCAGGCGGCGGGTCCAGACCCGGCGAACGTGATCACGCCGCAAGAAGCGATTGACCAGGTGACCGAGCTCGGGGTCCGCACGCTCGAGGTGCCGTTCCAGGCACGACTCGACCCAGCTGGGCTGGAGACCTATATGGCCGAGCTGCGCCAAACCGTCTCCTACGCACAATCGGTCGGCCTCGAGGTCGTGTGTGGCTTCGGGGATGTCGCCCGGTCTCCCTTTGAGCCGGTCGTTGCACTCGCGAACGAGGCCATCGGGCTCGGTTGTACCCGGATCAATCTCATGGACTCCTACAGCAGCCTCTCGGTCGACGGAATGAAGCTGTTCTGTCGTGAATTCCGACGACGGCTGGATACCCCGGTCGACGTCACCATGCACGTCCACAACGATTTCGGCCAGGCCAGTGCCCTCGCCATAACCGCCGCCACCGCGGGCGTCCATCCCGACGTCTCGGTCAACGGTCTCTCCTATCGTTCGGGCCTGGCGAGCCTGCAGGAGGTCGCCGTTGCGCTCGAGCTGCTCTATGGGGTGGACACGGGCATCCGCCTGGAGGGCCTGCAGGGCGTCGCCGACCTCGTTTCTCGCTGCACCGGCCTGCCGCCCAACCCCCTTCGGCCCCTGACCGGCGAGCACCAGTTCCTCCGCGACGATCCCGAGGCAATGCTCGACTACCTCCGGGATGGCGAGGCCGCCTTCCCGGTCTCGAGCTCCTGCATCTCACCGTCTGTGATCGGCGGACAGATGTCGATCGTCTGGGGAGACCGCCACGCGACGTCGACCATCAGGGCAAAGCTCTCGCAACTCGGCATCGCATTCTCGGACGAAGATGTGGCGAACATCTACAACGCGATCGAGCGCGAAGTCGACGCCCGCAGCGAGTTCCCACGCTGGGTGACCGAGGTCGAAGTGGAGCAGATCTGCCGGACCCTGACCGCCCACCAGGAGACCTGATTCCGACTCCGGTGGGCGGGCGCACGCGCCGCCCACCGGAGTCCGGCCTTCACCAGACCTTGCCGTCCTTGTGGGCAACACCGATAAGCGTGTTCTGTACTTTTATCAGGGTTTCCGGAACACTCGTCGCATCCACATGCGCCATTCCGGTCAGTGGAGTCCACGGCACGTACTTCATGAGGATTTCGCTGACTTCCCTCATCGCTGCGATGCGCGCGGCGCCGGTCTGCGACATCGCCTCAGTGCACGCCTTTTCGATTCCAGGCAGTTCGAACCCGGTGAAATTGGTCTGAAGGATCGGCAGCATCCCCAGCGAACAGATCGAGTCCGGGATGTCGGCGAAGTCGTATAGGCCGGTCAGCATCAGATCGAAGTTCAACGTGAATGCTGATTCGAAGAAGGTAGCTGGATCGACGTTGTTGAGACTGACTTTGATGCCGATTTCTTCCAGATTCGACTTGATGATCGGCGCTTCCTGCTCCTGCTGCGGATAGGCTTCCTGGCTGTAGGTCAGCTGCAGATTGCAGCCATTCGCGCAGCTCGTGCCGGCGAGAGACTTCTTTGCCGCGGCGAGGTTCTGGTCGGTCGGTATCGACGAGTCATGAGCAGCCATCGTGCTCGGCCATACCTGCGCGAGCGGTTCAGCTTCCCCACCCCAGACGATTTCGCTGAGCTGCTGGCGGTTGATCGCCTCCGAGATTGCCTGCCGGACGCCGAGTTCGTCCAGGGGCCCCTTCTTGGTCTGCATCGACATCATGTCGAGGCCATAGAGCTGCTGCACCTGCTTGACCGCGGGCGAGTTGATCTGCGGAATCAGATTCGGCGGAAGCGCGTAGGCGAGCTGCAGCTGACCTGAGCTGACCTGCGACAGACGGGTGTTGGGGTCCGGGATCGTGCTCATCGTCAGCTTCGAGATGACCGCAGGGCTACCGGCGTAATTTGGGTTGGTCTCAAATACGGCGGTATTGCCGCCGCCCCAGGAGGTGAGCTTGTACGGGCCCGCAGAGATGGGTTCGTTGAAAAAGCCCTTCTGGTTGATTCGATCAGCCGGGAAGATCGCCATGAACGGGTAGCCCAGGATCTGCTGCAGCGAGGGGTAGGGGCGACTGAGGCGAATGATCACCGTGGTCGGGTTCGGAGCTTCGACGGACTTGATCGGCGTCCAGAGGAACGCGTTGATGTTGTTCTTGTCGGTGTGGGCCCGATCAAAGGTCGCCTTGACATCGCTTGAACGGAGCGGCGTGCCATCGGAGAACTTGAGACCCGGTTTGAGTTTGATCGTCCACGTCAGTTCGTTGGAGGACACGTGGGCGCTGCTCGCCAGGCCGGGCACGGCCTTCCCTTCCTCGATGTTGAAGAGCGTTCCTCCGATGAAGTGGAGCGCCTGATTCCCGGCATCGAAGGTGAGGTCCGGGTCGAGGTTTTGAATTTTGACCGGCATGCCGAGAGTCGCACTCGGCACCGACGAAGGCGCCGCCGCTTCTGTGCTGCTCGTGCCTCCGCCCGAGCCGCAACCGGAGACCAGTACCGCCAGACCGGCACAGAGGCAGGCGACCAGTATGGACCAACGCGCTCTCATCAGAACTCACCTTTCCTGTTTGTGGATGTGCAATCGGTCACCCGCTGACCGGTACTGGTAAACGTAGTTCTGAAAGTCTCCCCCGGCCTATTCATCGGGGAGCGTCTCGACCAGATAGAGGTTTGCCGTCAGCCCGCCATCGACGATCACATTCGAGCCGGTTATCCCGCTCGCTTCGTCGGACGCCAGGAATGCGACCGTGTCAGCGATCTCACGACGCTCGAGCAGGCGGCCCAGCGGCACCCGTGCGAACGAGGTCAGCATGTGATCGAGTTGCTCGGGGCTCCAACCAAGAGAATTGGTGTGAGTGACTCCCGGACTGACGACGTTCGCTCTGACTCCGTGCGATGCCAGCTCGATCGAGATCGAGCGCGTGAAAGCGATCAGGCCCGCTTTCGAAGCCGAGTAGCAGGCGAAAGGTCCATCGGCGCCCAGGGCGGCGATCGAGCCGATGTTGACGATCGCCCCCTGCCTCTCGGCGATCATGTGGGGCGCCAAACGTTGACTCAGGAGGAACGGGGCCGTCAGGTTGACCGCCATGATGTGGTTCCAGTCCGCCAAGTCCATCTCGAAAAAAAGCGAGTCTTTGTCGGTTCCGGCACAGTTGACGAGTACGTCGATCTTCGGCCAGCGCGAGAGCGCGTCCTCGGCAACTCCGTTGATCTGAGCCGGATCGACGAGATCGGCGCAGTGTGGGTGAGCCGTTCCGGACCCGACAGGCAATGACTTCACCGCGTCCTCGAGAATCCCCATGTCGGGGCCAACCAACATCACCTCAGCGCCCTCGCGCGCGAGCCGTTCGACGATCGACAAGCCGATTCCGGTGCCGCCCCCGGTGACGATGGCAGTTCGCCCCTCGAAGCGGGATGGCGCCGGAGGCAGCTCCTGATCAGCGGCGGGCATCGTCGCCTCCGGCGCTCGGCAGTCGCTCCAAAAGCAGATGCCTCCGATCAGACGTGAACGGGCGGACCTCGCTCGGCCATCGGCCCCTCTCGACCATCTGGGACCATTCGTCGCTGGCCAGAACCTCCGGGCCGTCGATCTCGTAGATCGCGGTGTACCGTGGCTCATTGGGTGCCGACTTGATCGGACCGTTCTCGCCGACAACCGCCGAGAGGTCCTTGTTCTCGAACCTGGCAATCGCGTTGACGCCTGCCACGGTGCCGAGGAACGGGACGTGCTCGCTGTCGTAGATCTCGTGGAAGAGGGCGTCCCTGTCCGGAGCTACGTTCATCGTCGCGATGAAGAGATATTTCGAGGTTGTCGCCATTTGTCTGGATCCTTTTGGGGAGGGGTTCAACGATCTGCGGTACGCCACCACTGCCGTACGTCGCCGTGCACTTACCGGATGACCTCCATGAGCGGACCGCCCAGCAAAGCGCCCAGCAGCTCACAGCCTGAATCGGTCACAACCAGGGTGTCCTCTATGTGATAGCGGGCATCCCCAGCCTCGATATGACTCGGCTCGAGGTTGATCAGCATCCCCGCCTCAAGTACCTCGTTGCATCCCTCGGAGATGACGAAGCCCTCGTGTACCGACAGCCCGGTCCCGTGACCGATCGCGCCCCACGGGTGTTGCAGTCCGACGCGAGCAAAGGCCTGCTGGTTGAGCTCGGCGAGCTCGGCCGCGACGACGCCCGCCTTCACCGTGTCGATCAGTGTTTGCTGGACCTCGGCAAGCCGCTGGTAGATGCTGGCCTGCGCCGGACTCGCGGCGCCGACCACCGCGTTGCGGGCGAGGTCGGTGTGGTAGCCGGCGAACACGGCGCCAAGATCGATGTGGACGACGTCGCCGGACAGGGCGGGGCGCTCGAGGGACGCCGACATCGCGACGGTCGAGTGGAGTCCCGCCTGTAGCTGGCAGTGATCGATCGCGTCCGCCCCGAGATAGAGCGCCGCCGACTGCACCCGAGCGGATATCTGCTTCTCGGTGTCTCCTGGCCGTGAGCCCGCCCACGCCGCTCGCATCGCTTCCTGCGTGCGAAGTACGGCGACGCGAAAGACAGCGATCTCGCCGGCAGTCTTGATCAGGCGAGCACGCTCGAGCGTGGCGGCGGCCTCGCACCGCTTCGCGTTTGGAAGCCGCTCCGCGAGGAGGCGGCTCCAATCCGCTTGGAGCGGGCCCTCGAACCCAATCCGGGCACCAGAAAGGCCGAGCTCGATGAGAACGTCGGCCAACAAGTTGAGTCCGTCGCTGAACATGTCCTCACCGACCGCAAAGTTGCGGATGTCGCTCACCCAGCTGTACTCCCCGAAGTACTGGGCGTAGTCGTCCGGGAGCACGAGCACCTGGACACCGCCTGCGGTCGTCACCACCATCTGAAGCGGGTCCCAGCCTCGCGAGAATGCACCGCCTGTGTAAGTCACGTTCGGTCCGGAGAAGGCGACGACGGCGTCCAGCTCGGCTTCGGCGAGCACCGAGGTGAAGCGGTCCAGATCGAAGAGGCTCCTCCGATCCGTCCGCGCCCTCTCGAGAACGGCGTCGTCGGCTGGGACATCGGCACCAACCGAGCTCTGAGGAGAAACCGCCCCCATGGCCAGCTCTGCGGCCGAGGCTTCCCTCGCTTGGATCGACCCGGACAAGCTATCTCCGTTCATTGCGATTCTGCTCCCGAATACACGCGAGCTGTCCTCTCTTCCCTGTCGAAGCGGCCCGCCTAAGCAGACGGGGGTGCTTGACATTTGATAAAATAGCATACATCACGCCAAATGCAACGGCCTTCGCTGCCAATCCAGCATCGGCGCTCACTCAGACCGCTCCGGGGCCGGGGCCAGGTCTTGCCCCGACGCGTTTGCCCGGTCCACGGTGGCCGGTGTCAGCCACCCCCTCTCGAGCCGACTCTTCTCCACCTTGTGGGTCGGCGTCTTTGGAAGGGCGGCGACGATCTCGAGGTACCGCGGAGTGCGTTCGGCGCCAAGATGCGCATCGCAATGCGCCCAGATGTCATCGGCTGCCAACGACACGCCGGCTCTGGGGACCACGCAGATCTTCACCCCCTGCGTCGCACCCGTCGCAACCCTGACGGCGGCTGACTCAACCACTCCCGGGTGGGACGCCACGACGTCCTCGACGTCCGAGAGCAGCACGCCGGCACCTTGGCCCCCAGCCTCGTCTGACTTCCGTCCCCGCACGTGCAGATATCCGTCTTCGTCGAGCTCGCCGAGGTCGCCGGTGTGAAACCAGAGGTTGCGGGAGCGAGCTGCGGTGGCTGCCGGCATGCCGTAGTAGCCGGTGGTCATCGCCCACGGCTCGAGCGATCGGACCACGATCTCACCCACTTCGCCAGCGCCGAGCTCGTCGTCGAACTCATCGAATATCCGCACGTCATACGGATGGACAGGCATGCCAGCCGCCCCGAGTCGGGCGGGTTGGTCCAATGGCTGATACGCGACGATCGCCGCATCGGTTAGTCCGTAGTTGCTGATCAACCGCAGCTCAAACCTTCGCTCGAACTCGGCACCCAGCGCCAGGTCCGATACGTGTGCCCCCCATACCAACCGGAGAGGATTCTCGAGGTCGCCGGCAGTAGCCGGTTGGTTTGCAAGGAGGTTCAGCGAGTCGCCCATGAAATCCACCACCGTCGCATTCGCCGTCCGAACCTCGTCCCAGAAGGTCGACGGGTTGAAGCCTTGGCCGATCGCGGCACAGGCGCCGAGGAGGAGTGCGGGCACAACCGTCAATATGGCGGCGTCGACGTGGAACAGCGGAAACGGGCTGAACAACACGTCCGTCGACCGCAACCCGAGGCTCTCGAGGTGGATCTCGCCCATGCGTATCGCCGTCCGATGCGGAACCGTGCATGCCTTGGGGGCACCGGTGCTACCAGAGGTGCAGAGGAGCATCGCGAGATCTGTCTCGTTGGCGACCGGCTCCGGGCGAGCAGATGACGCGGCTTCCAGCTC
>JAFDWC010000059.1 GCA_018268655.1 Actinomycetota bacterium | reverse complement strand
CTTGAGCTCCGAAGCGAAAAAGAGGACGCCGCTGCGCGGGGGGAGGCACCCCGTCCCTTCACTCTCGAGACGAGCTCCTACAAACGACCAAGGTCCGTGACCAGGGAAGAAACGCCCACCCCCCCTTGGTTTAAAGCTTCAAGCGAGCGCCGCCAATTCGAGAGGAGCTCCGCTCTAGCCGTGGGGTGATTTCTTCAGGGCTCGTCTCGTTGAGGTTGCCTAGCGCGCTTTGGGATGAGGTTGCCCTTTCCGTCGCATAGCGACGGAAAGGGCAACCTCTCGGCGGGGGCTTTGGGGTGAGGATGGATGCTGTGGTGCTGTCCGCGACAAGAGGCGATGTGGATCGTGGGCGTGGTTCTATGAAACGTTTCAAGATCTTGCTAGGCTCCCGCCGATGGAGGAACGTTCGGGGAAGCCAACCTTTGGTGCGGTCGACCTCGGCGCCGACTCCGGGCGGGTGTTCACCGGGACCTTCGACGGGACCCGGGTCGAGCTGCGGGAGATCCACCGGTTCCCAAACCGGCCACTGCAGCTGCCGGACGGGCTGCACTGGAACCTCGCCGGGCTCTTCGAGCAGGCGCTGGAGGGGCTTACGGCGGCCGTGGGGGAGAGCGGGCCGCTGGCCGGGGTTGCCTTCGACACCTGGGCGATCGACTACGGGCTGCTCGACTCGCGCCGGCGCCTGCTCGGCCTCCCGTACCACTACCGCGACCCGCGCTCGCGGGAGATGGTCGAGCGCGCCGCGACCCGGGTGCCGCCGCTGCGGAGCTACCAGGTCAGCGGCATCCAGGCGATCCCGATCAACACCGTCTACCAGCTGCTCGCCGAAGAGGGCACCGACACCCTGGCCGCCGCCGACCGGCTCGCCCTTGTCCCCGACCTGCTCTCGTACTGGCTCAGCGGCGAGCTCGCCAACGAGCGCACCGTCGCCTCGACGACCGGCCTCGTCGACGCCGTCGCCGGTACCTGGTCCGCCGAGCTGATCGAGGGCCTCGGCCTGCCGGCGCGGATCTTCGGTCCGCTGATCGAGCCGGGCACGGTGCTCGGCCCGGTCCTGCCCCGGCACGAGCTCGGCGCGACGCCGGTGATCGCGACCGCCTCCCACGACACCGCCGCCGCCTTCGCCGCCGCCCCGGCCGAGCTCTTCTCGGCGGCGGCGATCCTCTCCAGCGGCACCTGGTCGATCCTCGGCATGGAGGTCGCCGAGCCGGTCCTCACCGACGCCGCCCAGGCGGTCAACCTCAGCAACGAGGCGGGGGTCGAAGCGACGACGAGGCTGCTGAAGAACGTGATGGGCCTGTGGCTGGTCCAGGAGTGCCGGCGCGGCTGGGCCGAGCGCGGCGAGGCGCTCTCGTTCGACCAGCTGATGCGGCTCGGCGAGGCGGTCGAGAACGAGGACGCCGCGCTCTTCGACCCCGACCATCCGAGCCTGCTGGAGCCAGGCGAGATGCCGGCCCGGATCGCCGCCCTCTGCGCCGCCGCCGGGGCGCCGGCGCCAACCGACCCGGGCGTCATCGTCCGCTCGATCCTGCTCTCGCTCGCCTGCAAGTACCGACTCGTGCTCGAACAACTCGAGAGCGTGGTCGGCGGCGTCGCGCCCTGCGTCCACGTGATCGGCGGCGGTGCCCGCAACTCGCTCCTCTGCCGGCTCAGCGCCGAGCTGCTCGACCGGCCGGTCCTCGCCGGCCCGGCCGAGGCCAGCGCCCTCGGCAACGTCCTCGTCCAGGCGATCGCGGTCGGCGAGCTCGGCTCGCTCGCCGAGGCCCACGAGGTCGCCCGCGCCTCCGCCAGCCCGCAGCTGTACGAGCCGGAGCGCGACCGCGGCCGCGCCGAGGCGACCTACCGCCGGTTCCTCGACGTCACTGGGTTGACGCAGCCGGCGCCAATCTCGATCGAAAGGATTTGAACGTTGACCAGGACCAGCGCTGAGGTGGAGCAGGTGCTCGCGCGGCTCGAGATCGAGACGCCCTCGTGGGGATACGGCGACTCCGGGACCCGCTTCGCCACCTTTCCCCAGGCGGGCCGCCCGCGCAATGCCTTCGAGCGGGTCGACGACGCCGCCGAGGTTCACCGCCTGACCGCGGCGGCGCCGGCGGTGGCGCTGCACTTCCCCTGGGACCAGGTCGACGACCTGGCGGCGCTGCGCGCCCACATCGAGGCCCGCGGCCTGCGGGTCGGCGCGGTCAACCCGAACCTGTTCCAGGAGCTCGACTACAAGCTCGGCTCGGTCGCCAACCCCGACCCGGTGGTGCGGGGGCGCGCCGTCGCCCACCTGCTCGAATGCGTCGAGATCGCCACCGCGCTGGGCTCGACCGCGCAGTCGCTGTGGCTCGCCGACGGCACCAACTACGCCGGCCAGGACGACCTCCGGGCCCGCCGCGAGCGCGTGCTCGAGTGCCTGGCCGAGGTCTACGCGGCGCTGCCGCCGGAGCAGGAGCTGCTGCTCGAGTACAAGCCGTTCGAGCCGGCCTTCTACGCGACCGACGTCGCCGACTGGGGCTCGGCCCTGCTCTTCTGCCAGAAGCTGGGGGAGCGGGCCGCGGTGCTGGTCGACTTCGGCCACCACCTGCAGGGGGCCAACATCGAGCAGATCGTCGCCATCCTCGCCGCCGAGGGCCGGCTCGGCGGCTTCCACTTCAACAACCGCAAGTACGCCGATGACGACCTCATCGTCGGCTCGGTCAACCCGTTCGAGCTGTTCTCGGTCTTCGTCGAGCTCGGCACCGAGCTGCCGCGGCTGACGATCGACCAGGCGCACAACGTCGAGGCCAAGGTCGAGGCGATGACGCTCTCGGTCGTCAACGTCCAGGACGCCTACGCGAAGGCGCTGCTGGTCGACCGCGACGCGCTGGCCGCGGCGCAGGCCGAAGGCGACGTGCTCGGCGCCCACGAGCAGCTGCTCGAGGCCTTTCGCTGCGACGTCCGCGAGCTCTGCGGCAGGGCCCGGGTGGCGGCCGGAGGCGCCGCCGACCCGGTGGCGGCGCTGCGCGAGTCCGGTTACGTCGAGCGGATCGCCCGCGAGCGCGGCGAGGCCGCCCCGGTCTCGGCGGGTTGGAACGCGTGAGCGTCGCCGGCGCCGTCGCCCACCCGGTCGAGTCGCTCTGGCCGCCGGCAGCCGAGGTCCCGGCGGACACCCTCGACCAGCTGGTGCTGGCCTCGCACCTGCTCGGCGCCAACCGCGCCGTCGCCAATTTCGGCGGCGGCAACACCTCGGCCAAGGGGACCACGGACGACCACGCGGGGCGGGAGGTTCGCACGCTCTGGGTCAAGGGCTCCGGCTCCGACCTGGCGACGATGGAGCGGGAGCACTTCACCGCCCTGCGCCTGGAGGAGATCGAGCCGTTGATCGAGCGGGAGGAGATGAGCGACGAGGAGATGGTCGCGTACCTCGGGCGCTGCATGCTCGACCCGGCGATGCCGCGGAGCTCGATCGAGACCCTGCTGCACGCCTTCGTCCCCGCCGCCCACGTCCACCACACCCACCCCGACGCGATCAACGCGATCGCCGGGGCGGCCGACGGCGAGCGGATCCTGGCCGAGGTCTTCGGTGGGCGGGCGGCCTGGGTCGCCTACGTCCGGCCCGGCTTCAGCCTCGCCAAGCAGGTCGGCGAGCTGGTCCGCGGGAACCCCGACCTCGAGCTGGTGGTGCTGGCCAAGCACGGGCTGGTCGTCTGGGGCGACAGCGCCGAGCAGGCATACCGGCGGACGATCGAGGTGATCAACGAGGCCGCCGGGGCGGTCAACGAGCGCAGCGCCGGCTCCCCCCGCTTCGGCGGCCCCGGCCCGGGTGCCGCCGAGCTGACCGAGTCGCGGCGCCGGGCGCTGCTGGCCGAGCTGCTGCCGGCGCTGCGCGGCGCCGTCTCCAGCGAGCGCCACAAGCTGCTGACGGTCGACACTTCCGAGCCGGTGCTCGAGCTGGTCGAGTCGGCTCGGGCCGGCGAGCTGACCCAGGTCGGCGCCGCCTGCCCCGACCATCTGGTCCACACCAAGCGGGTGCCGCTGTGGGTCCCGTTCGACCCCGGCGCCGATGACGCCGCGGCGCTGGCGGCGCGGATCCGCGAGCGGGCCGACGCCTATCGCGAGGACTACCGCGCCTACTTCGCCGAGCACGCCGGCGCCGAGGACGTCGCCGCCGACCCCGATCCGCGGGTGGTGCTGGTCCAGCACCTCGGGCTGGTCGCGGCCGGGCAGACGGTGAAGGCCTCGCGGCTCTCCCGCGACCTCTACCTGCGGGCGATCGAGGTGATCGCCGGCGCCGAGGCACTGGGCGGGTTCACCTCGCTGACCGCGGCCGAGAGCTTCGCGGTCGAGTACTGGCCGCTCGAGCTCTACAAGCTCTCGCTGGCGCCGCCGCCGGGAGAGCTGCAGGGGCAGGTCGCCCTCGTCACGGGCGCCGCCGGCGGCATCGGCCGCGCGGTGGTGGCGACGCTCGGCGCCGCCGGGGCCTGCGTGGTCGGCTTCGACCTCGACCGCGAGGGGGCGGCCGACGCCGTCGCCGCGCTCGGCGCGAGCGGCGCCGCGGTCGGCGGCGACGTCACCAGCGAGGAGGACGTGGCCGCCGCCTTCGCCGCCGCGACCGCCGCCTTCGGCGGCGTCGACCTGGTCGTCTCCAACGCCGGCATCGCCTCCAGCGCCCCGATCGCCGCCACCAGCCTCGCCGAGTGGGAGCGCAACCACCGGATCCTCGCCAGCGGCTACTTCCTCGTCTCGCGGGCCGCCTTCGAGCTGCTCGAAGCGCAGCGCCGCGGCGGCTCGATCGTCTTCGTCGCCTCCAAGAACGCGGTCGTCGCCGGCCGCAACGCGGCCGCCTACTCGAGCGCGAAGGCGGCCGAGCTGCACCTCGCCCGCTGCCTGGCGGAGGAGGGCGGGGCGGCCGGGATCCGGGTCAACACGGTCAACCCCGACGCGGTCCTGCAGGGCTCGCGGATCTGGGGCTCGGGCTGGCGCGAGGAGCGCGCCGCCGCCTACGGGATCGCCCCCGAGGAGCTCGAGGAGCACTACCGCAAGCGGACCACCCTGGGGGTCAACGTCTACCCCGCCGACATCGCCGAGGCCGTCCTCCACTTCGCCTCCGCCCGCCGCTCGGGGAAGACCACCGGCAACATGCTCAACGTCGACGGTGGGGTCGCGGCGGCCTATCCACGATGAGCGGGGAGCCCCGAGCAGCGCTGCTCGTCACCTGCTTCAACGACACCCTGTTCCCGGATGTCGGGAGGGCGACGGTGACGGTGCTGGAGCGGCTCGGGTGCGAGGTCGCCTTCCCCGCCGCCCAGACCTGCTGTGGCCAGATGCACGGCAACTCCGGCGCCCACGAAGAGGGCCTGGCGCTGGCGGCGCGGGCGGTCCGGGTCTTCGCCGAGGAGCCGGCGGTCGTCTGCCCCTCGGCCTCCTGCGTCGGCTGGTTGCGGGAGACGGCGCCGCGGCTCGCCGCCGAGGCCGGTGAGGACGACCTCGTCGCCGGCCTCGAGCAGCTCGGCGGGCGGCTCTTCGAGCTGACCGAGTTCCTCTGCGACCACCTCGGGGTCGAGGACGTCGGCGCCTTCTTCCCGCACCGGGTCGCCTACCACCCGACCTGCCACTCGCTGCGCGGGCTGAAGCTCGGCGAGCGGCCGCTGCGGCTGCTGCGCGCGGTCGGCGGCCTCGACCTGGCGGAGGTCGACGATGAGGACTGCTGCGGCTTCGGCGGCACCTTCGCGGTCAAGAACGCCGACGTCTCGACCGCGATGCTGGCCGACAAGATGGCCGCGGTGCGGGCGACCGGGGCCGAGGTCTGCACCGCCGTCGACAGCTCCTGCCTGATGCAGATCGGCGGCGGCCTCGGTCGCGCCCGGGCCGGGGTCCGGACCATGCACCTGGCCGAGATCCTCGCCTGCGAGCGATGAAGGCCGGTTTCGAAAGCGCCGCTCGCGAGGCCCTCGGCGACAGCCAGCTGCGGCGCAACATGGCGCGGGCGACGACGACGATCCGCGCCCGCCGGGCCGCCGCGGTCGCCGAGGTCGAGGACTGG
Organism: Actinomycetota bacterium; assembly: GCA_018268655.1. Classification (GTDB taxonomy): domain Bacteria; phylum Actinomycetota; class Thermoleophilia; order Solirubrobacterales; family 70-9; genus VAYN01. Next base: position 10,667 of record JAFDWC010000059.1, on the reverse strand, counting down.
GAGGAGCTGCGCGAGGCGGGGGCGGCGATCAAGGCGGCGGTGATGGCGAGCCTGCCGCGGCAGCTGGAGCGGCTGGAGCGGGCGGTCGAGGAGCGCGGCGGCCGGGTCCACTGGGCCCGCGACGGCGCCGAGGCGAACGCGATCGTCACCGACCTCGCCCGCGCCCACGGGGCCGGGGAGGTGCTGAAGGTGAAGTCGATCACGACCGATGAGATCGAGCTCAACCAGGCCCTCGCCGCGGCCGGGATCAGGGCCCACGAGACCGATTTCGCCGAGCTCGTCAACCAGCTCGCCGGCGACTGGTCCTCCCACATCCTGGTCCCGGCGATCCACCGCAACCGCAGCGAGATCCGGCTCCTCTTCGAAGACACGATCGCCGCCGGTCGCCGCCTCGACGAAGACCCGGTGGCGCTCGCCGCGGCGGCTCGCGGGCACCTCCGCGAGCTCTTCCTGCGGGTCCCGTTCGCGGTCAGCGGCGCCAACTTCGCGGTCGCCGAGACCGGCTCGGTCGCCGTCGTCGAGTCGGAGGGGAACGGGCGCATGTGCACGACCCTGCCCGAGGTCCTGGTGACGGTGATGGGGATCGAGAAGGTGCTGCCGGAGTGGCGCGACCTCGAGGTCTTCCTGCAGTTGCTGCCGCGCTCGGCGACCGGCGAGCGGATGAACCCCTACACCTCGATCTGGAGCGGCGTCCACGCCGGCGACGGCCCGCGCGAGTTCCACCTCGTCCTGCTCGACAACGGCCGCACCGACGTCCTCGCCGACGAGCTCGGGCGGGCGGCGCTGCACTGCATCCGCTGCTCGGCCTGCCTCAACGTCTGCCCGGTCTACTCGCGGGTCGGCGGCCACGCCTACGGCTCGGTCTACCCGGGGCCGATCGGCGCCGTCCTCACCCCGCAGCTGCGGGGCCTCCCGCAGGCGCCGACCCTGCCCTGGGCCTCGTCGCTGTGCGGGGCCTGCCTCGAGGCCTGCCCGGTGAAGATCGACATCCCGACGATGCTGGTCCACCTGCGGGGCCGGGTCCGCCGCGAGGTCGGGGCGCCACGGGGCGAACGGGCGGCTCTCGCCGCCGCCTTCCGCGTCCTCTCCGACCGCGGCCGCTACGAACGCGCGCAGCGGCTGCGCCGGCTCGGCCGCGGTGCCCTGGCGCAGCTGCTGGCGGCCCCCTGGTCGCGCTCGCGCGAGCTGCCGGAGCCGCCGCCGCAGACCTTCCGCGAGTGGTGGGATGAGCGCGGCTAGCACCGCCAGGGCGGAGATCCTGCGCCGGGCGACGGCGGCCATCGGCGCTGCCGGCGCGGAGCCGGTGACGGTGCCACGGCGCTACCGGAGTGCCGGCGGGCTCGGCCCGGAGGGCCGCGTCGATCTGTTCTGCGAGCGTGCCGCCGACTACCGGGCGCGGGTGCACCGGTTCGCCGCCGCCGAGCTCGACGCCGCCCTCGCCGCCCGCTGCGAGGAGCTGCGGGCGCGGCGGCTGGTCGCGGCGCCGGCGGCGCCGTGGCGGCCCGGCGGCGCCGAGGTCGAGGTCGACGACCCGCCCCTCGCCGCGGCCCGGCTCGACCAGCTCGACGGGGTCCTCAGCGGCTGCGCCGTCGCGATCGCCGAGACCGGCACCGTCGTCCTCGACGGCTCGCCGCTCTGCGGGCGGCGGGCGCTGACCCTCGTCCCCGACCTCCACCTCTGCGTCGTCGCCGCCGCGAACGTCGTCGAGACCGTGCCCGAGGCGGTCGCGGCGCTCGCCCCGGCGGTCGCCGCCGGCGCCCCGCTCACCTTCGTCTCCGGCCCCTCGGCGACCTCCGACATCGAGCTGCAGCGGGTCGACGGCGTCCACGGCCCGCGCCAGCTCGAGCTCTTCGTCGTGTGGTATTAATTCCAGACCAAATGCAAGGGAAGCTGACACTGGAGGAGCTGCGCGGGCTGGTCGACTCGGGCGAGGTCGACACCGTCCTGCTCGCCTTCGTCGACATGCAGGGCCGGCTCCAGGGCAAGCAGCTCGGCGGTGCCTACTTCCTCAGCGACGTCCTCGACCACGGCGCCGGCGCCTGCAGCTACCTGCTCAGCGTCGAAGTCGAGATGGCGCCGCAGACGGGCCTCTCGACCAGCAGCTGGGAGACCGGCCACGGCGACTTCCAGCTGATCCCCGACCTGGCGACGCTGCGGCTCGCCGCCTGGCGGCCGCGCACCGCGATCTGCCTCGCCGACCCGGTCTGGGGCGGCGGCGAGCCGGTGGCGCCCTCGCCGCGCGAGATCCTTCGCCGCCAGCTCGAGCGCCTGGCCGAGCGCGGCTGGAGCGCCAGCGCCGCGACCGAGCTCGAGTTCATCGTCCACCGCCAGAGCTACGCCGAGGCCCGCGAGCGTGGCTACCGCGGCCTCACCCCGACCAGCGACTACAACATCGACTACTCGCTGCTGGGGATGCGCGGCGCCGCCCCCCTGGTCGATCGCCTCAGCGCCGAGATGCCGCGCTCGGGCCTCGAGCTCGAGTCCGCCAAGGGCGAGGCCAACCGCGGCCAGGTCGAGATCAACTTCCGCCACTCGGAGCCGCTCGAGGCCGCCGACGGGCACTCGGTCTTCAAGCACGCGGTCAAGGAGATCGCCCTCCAGGAGGGGCTGGCCGCCACCTTCATGGCGAAGTGGGACGAACGCGAGGGCAACTCCTGCCACCTCCACCTCTCGCTGGCCGACGCCGAGGGGCCGCTGTTCGCCCGCGAGCAGCCGGTCTTCGACGGCTTCCTCGCCGGCCAGCTCGCCTGCATGCGCGAGTTGACCCTGCTGTTCGCGCCCAACGTCAACTCCTACAAGCGCTTCGCCGGCGAGTCCTTCGCCCCGACCGCGATCGCCTGGGGCCGCGACAACCGCACCTGCGCGATCCGCGTCGTCGGCGCCGGCGGCTCGCTGCGGATCGAGCACCGCGCGCCGGGCGGCGACGTCAACCCCTACCTGGCGCTGGCGGCGATGATCGCCGCCGGCCTGCACGGGGTCGACGCCGGGCTGGAGCCGCCGACGGCGGAGGTCGGCAACGCCTACGCCAAAGGCGCCGAGCGGCTGCCCGAAGACCTCGGCGAGGCGCTGGCCGCGTTCCGGGCCAGCGAGCTGGCGGTGGGAGCCTTCGGCGCCGAGATCGTCGAGCACTACGCGCGGGCGGGGGAGATCGAGCTCGAGGCCTACCGCGCGGCGGTCACCGACTGGGAGCGGATCCGGGGCTATGAGCGGCTCTGACCCGGGCGCCCGGCCCGTGATCGGGATCTGCGCCGCCCACGAGCGCGCCGCCTGGAGCTTCTGGGACCAGGAGGCGGCGATCGTCGCCGACACCTACCTCAGCGCGACCCGCCGCGGCGGCGGCCTGCCGCTGCCGCTGGTCCCCGAACCGCTGAGCGCGGCCGACGTCGAGGCGCTGCTCGACCGCGTCGACGGGCTGATGCTGATCGGCGGCGCCGATCTCGACCCGACCACCTACGGCCAGGCGGCGACGGCGCGGACCGAGGCCACCTACCTGCTGCGCGACGAGTTCGAGCTGGCGCTGGTCCGTGCCGCCTTCGCCCGCGACCTGCCGCTGCTCGGCATCTGCCGCGGCCTGCAGATCCTCAACGTCGCCACCGGCGGCACCCTGCACCAGCACCTCCTCGACGCCGGCTTCGCCGAGCACCGGCCGCTGCCCGGCAGCCTCGGGGGGGCGACCTTCCACTCGGTCACGGTCGAGCCGGGATCGCACCTGGACGTCGCCGGGACGGGACCGGTGACGGTGAACTCGCACCACCATCAGGGCGTCGACAGGGTCGGCGAGGGCGGTGCGGTCGTCGCCCGCTCGCTCTCCGACCAGCTGGTCGAGGCGATCGAGTGGCCGCGGCAGCGCTTCGCGCTCGGCGTCCAGTGGCACCCCGAGGCGCTCGAGCTCGACACCACGATCGCCGCTCTGGTCGCGGCGGCGACCCGCGACGGCGCGGTGGTCTCCCGCGATGGTTGATGGATTGACGTGGCAATAGCGACACCAATCCATCAACGACGGGGCCGGCCCTGCCGTCGGCGGGCTGGCCGATGAGCGTCCGCACGGTGATCGAACCGGCGACCGAGCAGCCGCTGGCCGAGGTCGCGACGACGACCGTGGCCGAGCTCGAGCCGGTGATCGCCGAGGCCCGCCGGGCGCAACGGCAGTGGTGGGCGCTGGCGCCCGGCGAGCGCGGCGCCGCCCTGGCCGCGGTCGCGGCCGGGATCGAGGCGGAGGCGGCGACCCTGGCCCGGCTCGAGGCCCGCAACGTCGGGATGCCGATCGGCGACGCCCGCGGCGCGGTCGCCGGCGCGGCGGCGACCTTCCGCTTCTACGCCGGGGCCCCGGAGCGCCTCGGCGGCACCACGATCCCGGTCGCCGGCGGCGTCGACATGACCTTCCGCGAGCCGCTCGGGGTGGTCGGCGTGATCACCCCGTGGAACTTCCCGCTGACGATCGCCAGCTGGAAGATCGCGCCGGCGCTGGCGGCCGGCAACGCGGTCGTCCACAAGCCGGCGGCGCTGACCCCGATGACCGCGCTCGAGCTGGCGCGGATCGCGCTCGAGGCGGGCCTGCCCGAGGGGCTGCTCAGCGTCGTCGTCGGCAGCGGCGCCGAGATCGGACGGGCGCTCGTCGACCACGCCGACGTCGCCAAGATCTCGCTCACCGGCTCGACCGCGGTCGGGATCGAGATCGGCGAGCGGGCGGCCCGGCGGATCAAGCGGGTCAGCCTCGAGCTCGGCGGCAAGTCGCCCTCGATCGTCTTCGCCGACGCCGACCTCGACGCCGCCGCGGCCGGCCTCGCCGGCGGCTGCTTCGGCAACGCCGGCCAGGACTGCTGCGCCCGCTCCCGGGTCTTCGTCGAGCGGGCGGCGCTGGAGCCGTTCCTGGAGCGCCTGGAGCGGATGGTGAGCGGCCTGCGGGTCGGCGACCCGCTCGACGAGGCGACCGAGATGGGGCCGCTGATCTCGGCCGGCCAGCGCGACAGCGTCGCCGAGTACGCCGCCGGCGGGCCGGTCGCGATGCAGGGGCGGGTCCCGGACGGGCCGGGCTACTGGTTCCCGCCCACGGTCCTGCACCCGCTCGCCGACGGCGACCGGGCGGCCCGCGAGGAGATCTTCGGCCCGGTCGTCGGCATCCTCCCGTTCGAGCGCGAGGACGAGGTGATCGCCCGCGCCAACGACACCGAGTACGGGCTCGCCGGCTCGATCTGGACCGCCGACGGCGCCCGCGCGCTGCGGGTCGCGCGCGGGCTCGAGGCCGGGGCGCTGGCGATCAACTCCTACACCTCGGTCCGGCTCGGCACCCCGTTCGGCGGCTTCAAGCAGTCCGGCCTCGGCCGCGAGCTCGGCGCCGAGGCCCCCGAGGCATACACCGAGCTGAAGAACGTCTTCTTCGCGACCGGGGGCAAGTGAACTTCCGGAAACCCCCACGCACGCCTGGCGGCGCCGCACACACTTCGCGGGGCGTCGTCCTCGGTCGGCCAAATAGCGCTGCTATTCGGCCTCCCTGCGTCCTACCCCCGCTCGGTGCGGCGCTCGCCAGGCGCACGCGCGAGCCTCCGGAAGGTCACTGAGCGATGCCGGAGATCGTCGCGCCGTTCGCCAACCACCTCCCGGTCCGGATCCGGTTCGGCGACGGGGTCGCGCTGGAGCTGCCGGAGATCGTCGTCGCGGCCGGCGCCGGCAGCGCCCTGGTGGTGATCGACGAGGGCCTCGAGGAGCTGAGCCCGGCGGTGGCCGCGGTGGTCGAGGCGCTGGCGGCGAGCGGGGTGGAGGTCGTCCGCAGCCCGAAGGGGCCGGGCGAGCCACGCGCCGCCGACGTCGACCGCACCGCCGCCGCCCTGCGCGAGAGCGGCGCCGGCATCGTCGCCGCGATCGGCGGCGGCTCGGTTATCGACACCGCCAAGGCCGCCCGGCTCTGCGACCAGCTCGGGGTCGAGTTCGCCGCCTTCGTCGACTCCGAGCGCGAGTTCCCACCGCCGCGGCTGCCGCTGGTGGCGATGCCGACCACCGCCGGCACCGGGTCCGAGGTCTCCGGCGGCGCCGTCATCAGCGACGACCGCACCGGGACCAAGCTCGGGATCGCGAGCCCGAACCTGCGCGCCGACCACGCCCTGGTCGACCCGGTTCTGACCCACTCGACGCCACCGGCGACGACCGCCTTCAGCGGCGTCGACGCGATCGCCCAGGCGATCGCCGGGATGGTGGCGCGGACCCGGACCCCGATCGGCGACGCGATCGCGCTGGAAGCGATCCGGCTCGGCGGCCGCTCGCTGCTGGCGGCCTACCGCGACGGCGCCGACGCCGCCGCCCGCTCGGAGATGGCCTGCGCCAGCCTCCTCGCCGGGCTGACGATGAACATCTCCGACTGCGCCGCCGAGCACTCGCTGGGGCAGGCGATCGGCAGCCGCACCGGCGCTCCCCACGGGCTGACGATCGGCCTGGTCCTGGCGGAGACGCTGGAGCGGGAGCGCCGCTTCGTGCCGGAGCAGCTGGAGCGGGTGGCCGACGCGCTCGGCGCCCCGGAGGACGGCAGCGGCGACGGCAGCCGCGCGGTGGCCGCGGTCCGCGGGCTGCTTCGCGAGCTCGAGTTCCCACTGCTTGCCTCGCTGGAGCTGGCCGAGGACGACCTCGACCAGCTGACCGAGCTGGCGCTCGCCGACTTCTTCATCACCCAGTCGCCCCACCCCTGGTCGGCGGCCGAGGTCCGGGCAGCCTTCGGCGAAGCGCTCGGGCTGACCGGGCGCTGAGGTGACGGTGCGCCGGCAGGCCGATCGTGCGTCGGTGCTGGAGCCGGTCTCGGTCCCCAGCGCGGCCGACGTCGTCGTCGCCCAGCTGCGACGGGCGATCGAGCTGGGCCGCTTCCTGCCGGGCGACCAGCTCCCGCCGGAGCGCGAGCTGGCGGTGCAGCTGGGGATCTCGCGGGTGACCCTGCGCGCGGCGCTTGCCCAGCTCGAGCGCGGGGGCCTGCTCGAGCGCGCCGAGCGCGGCTCGGGCGGCGGCGCCCTCGTCGTCGCCGCCGGCTCGGCCGTAGCCGACGCCGGCCACCGCGCCCTCCGCGAGCAGTTCGAGGAGATCTACGAGTTCCGCCTCGCCTGCGAGTCGGCGGCCGCCGGGCTGGCGGCGGTGCGGCGGACCGAGGCCGACCTGGCGCGGCTCGAGTGGGCGATCGCCGACCTCCAGGGTGAGCTCACGCCTGGCCGCTTCCGGGCCGCCGACAACGCCTTCCACCTCGCCGTCGCCGACGCCGCCGGCAACCGCTGGCTGCTGTCAGCGGTCGAGGACGTCCGCGCCGCGATGTTCCGCCCGCTCGACGCGATCCGCTTCGAGCTGGTGGTCCCGAGCGCCGTCGAGCACCACCGCCGGATCCTCGCCGCGATCGCCGCCCGCGACCCGGAGCGTGCCCGGGCCAGCATCGGCGACCACATCCGGGAGGCCCAGCAGGAGCTGCTGGTGGCGCTGGCGATCGGGGGCGAGCCGGACTGAGCCGGTCGCCGCCCGGCTCGTGCCGCCGACCCGACATTGGCCGAGAATTTTCATCTGCCGCCCAGCTCGGCGATAGCCTCGCGGCGTCCCTTGTCGCCCGCGCTGGGCCGGGTGGCAACGTCCGAAAGGTGATCAGCATGGAGGCTCGAGCAGTACAGGCGAGGAACTCGGCCGGAAAGATGAGGTGGGAAGACTGGGCGCCGTATGTCTTCCTGCTGGCGGGGGTCTACTTCCTGGTCGGCGTCCTCTTCTTCTACGCCGGCAAGGAGAAGATCTTCGACGGGCTCGGGGCGCCGAAAGGGATCAAGGAACAGTTCGCCGGGACCTTCCTGGCGACGATTCCGGGGACCGACGCGGCCTGGACGATCCTCGGCATCCTCGAGTTCGCGATCTTCGTGCTGGTCGTGATCAGCCTGATCCGGCTCGAGTTCATGCCGAACCGGGGGAAGCCGTGGCTGCTCTCGGCGATCGGCCTCGCCGTCTTCACCTTCTCGGTCCTGGCGATCGGTCAGAACGTGACCGGCGAAAACTCGGGCGCGGCCGAGCTCTACATCTACGCCGGGGCAACCGGGGTGCTGTTCTTCCTCATCCTCCAACTGCCGCCGTACCGGGCCGCCAACTGGATCAGCGGCAGGGTGGGGTCGCCGGGCGGCGACGGCTGAGGGCAGCGGCGGCGGGATAGCCTGGGGCCCTGATCTCCAGTCCGAACCCGATCTTCGGGGTCCGCTCGATGCGGGCCCAGCCCGTCGAGATCTCCGCCGCCGAGGCGGAGGCGATCGCCCTGCGGCACTGGGGAATCGAGGCGGCGGCGACGCCGCTTCCGGCCGAAGTCGACGAGAACTTCCACCTGGTCGGCGCCAACGGCGAGTTCCTGCTCAAGGTCGTGCCGGCGGAAGAGCCGGAGGCGTTGACCGATCTGGTGACGGCGGCGCTGCGGCACGTCGAGCGCGACGGCAGGGTGCAGGTGCAGCGGGTGCTGGCGACCGTCGACGGTGACCCGGTGGCGGAGGTCGCCGACGGGGCCGGCGAGCGGCGCCGGGCCCGCCTCACCACCTTCGTTCCGGGGACGATGCTGCGCTCCCAGCCGCTCGACCGCGAGCTGCGCGAACGGCTCGGCGGGGTGCTGGCGCGACTGGCGCTGGCGCTGAGCGACTTCGACCACCCCGCCGCCGACCGCGAGCTCTCCTGGGACCTCCGCCACGCCGGGCGGATGCTCGGGATGCTCGACGAGCTCGAGCCGAGCGAGTGGCGGCGCGAGCTGGCCGCGGTGCTGGCGGCGTTCGAGGCGGAGACGGTGCCGCGGCTGGAGCCGCTGCCGCGGCAGGTCGTCCACAACGACCTCAGCAAGGACAACGTCGTCCAAGCCCCCGACGGCGGCATCGCGGTGATCGACTTCGGCGACATCGTCCGCACCCAGCGGGTCAACGACGTCGTCGTCGGGATGGCCGACCACCTCGGCGGGGGCGCCGAGCCGTTCGTCGAGGCGCTCGACTTCCTCCGCGGCTACCAGGCGCTGTCGCCGCTCGGCCGCGACGAGCTGGCGCTGATCTACGAGCTGGTCCGGACCCGGGTCGTGACCCGCATCGTCGGCGGCGAATGGCGGGGCGCCCGCTTCCCCGAGAACAGCGCCTACGTCGCCCGCAACGTCGAGCGGCTCTCGGCGGCGCTGGCACACCTCCCCCCGCGGCCGTCGCCGGCCGACGCCGCGCGGCTGGAGGCGATCGCGGCGGAGGCCCCCCGGTGAGCGGCGGCGAGTTGCTGGCGCGGCGGCGGCGCCTGCTCGGGCCCGCCTACCGCCACTTCTACGAGGACCCGGTCGAGATCGTCAGGGGGGAGGGGGTCCACCTCTTCGACGCCGCCGGCAACGAGTACCTCGACGCCTACAACAACGTCCCCTGCGTCGGCCACGCCCACCCGCGGGTGGTCGCCGCGATCGCCGACCAGGCCGGCCGCCTCAACACCCACACCCGCTACCTGGCGGCGCCGATCCTCGACTACGCCGAGCGCCTGCTGGCCACCCTCGGCGGCGGCCTCGGCCACCTCATGTTTACCTGCAGCGGCAGCGAGGCGACCGACCTGGCGCTGCGGATCGCCCGCTTCCAGAGCGGGCGCCGCGGCGTCGTCGTCACCGCCAACGCCTACCACGGGCTGACCACGGCGGCGTCGGAGGTCTCGCCCTCGCTGGGGCCGGCGGTGGCTCCCGGTGAGGCGGTGCGGACGATCGCGGCGCCGGCGCCCGGCGCCGCCGACCCCGAGCGCGAGGGGGAGCGGATGGCGGCCGAACTGGCGGTGGCGGTCGCCGAGCTCGAGGCCGCCGGGCACGGCTTCGCCGCGTTTCTCGCCGACTCGATCTTCTCCAGCGACGGCGTCGTCCCCGACCCGGCCGGGTTCCTGCGACCGCTGGCCGCCGCGGTCGCCGCGCACGGCGGCCTCTACGTCGCCGACGAGGTCCAGGCGGGGTTCGCCCGGACCGGTGAGGCGATGTGGGGGTTCCAGCGGCACGGGATCGAGCCCGACCTGGTGACGATGGGGAAGCCGATGGGCAACGGGATGCCGATCGCCGCCGTCGCCGCCCGGGCCGAGCTGGTCGAGGAGTTCGGCCGCACGATCCGCTACTTCAACACCTTCGGCGGCAACTCGGTCAGCATCGTCGCCGCCACCGCGGTCCTCGACGTGATCGAGGACGAGGGCCTGCTCGCCAACGCCGCCGCCACCGGCGCCCAGCTTCTGGCGGCGCTGACCGAGCTCGAAGGCCGCCACCCGCTGCTTCGTCACGCCCGCGGCGCCGGCCTCTTCACCGGCGTCGACGTCGCCGCCGCGGGCAAGCCGACCGCCGGCGCCGACTCCGCCGCACTCGCCGACGCGATCGTCAACGGCCTGCGCCGGCACCGGGTCCTGATTGCCGCCACCGGGCCCCGCGGCGACGTGCTCAAGATCCGGCCGCCGCTCCCCTTCGCTGCCGCCGACGTCGACCGCCTCGCCGGCGCGCTCGACGACGTCCTCGCCGCGCTCCCCGCCTGACCGGCGCGGCGACGCGTGACCGCCGCGCTGCGGATTCGAGGGCGGCGCTCAGGGGTCCCTCCCCGGACGGAAACGGCAGCCTTCGGCTGGGGGACGAACCGCCTTCGATGCGGATTCGAGGGCGGCGCTCGGGGGTCCCTCCCCGGACGGAAACGACAGCCTTCGGCTGGTTTCCT
>JAFDWC010000058.1 GCA_018268655.1 Actinomycetota bacterium | reverse complement strand
GAGGAAGATCTCGCCGACCGAGCCGTCCTCGTATTTGCCGGCGGTGACGTAGCCCTCGTGGCCGCCGACCGAGAACTTGTGGGTGATCGATTCGCGCTCGCGCGGCATCCGTTTGCGCTCCGGCGGCAGCACCACCACCTCGGGCTCCGCCGCCTCCTTTTCCTCCTGGGCGTCGGTGCGCAGCGCCTGCGCCGTCTTCGAGCCGTCGCGGTAGATCGCCAGCGCCTTCAGGCCGCCCTTCCAGCCGCGGGTGTAGGCGTCGGCGATGTCCTCAACGGTCGCCGTCTGCGGCATGTTCACCGTCTTCGAGATCGCCCCGGAGAGGAACGGCTGCGTCGCGGCCATCATGTCGATGTGGCCGGTGTGGGAGATCGCCCGCGCTCCGACCGCGACGTCGAAGACCGGCAGGTGCTCGTCCTTCAGCCCCGGAGCGCCGACGATCGTCCCCTTCTCGGCGATGTAGGCGTCGATCTGGTCGACCTCGGCGTCGCTGTAGCCGAGCGTCCGCAGCGCCAGCGGCACCGAGCGGTTGACGATCGTCATCTGCCCGCCGCCGACCAGCTCCTTGTACTTGACCAGCGAGAAGTCGGGCTCGATCCCGGTCGTGTCGCAGTCCATCAGGAAGCTGATCGTCCCGGTCGGGGCCAGCACCGTCGCCTGCGCGTTGCGGTAGCCGTGCTCGTCGCCGAGCTCGACCGCTTCGTCCCAGGAGCGCTGCGCCGCCTCCAGCAGATCGCCCTTGATCCCGGTCCCGTCGACCTCGTAGGCGGCGTCGCGGTGCATCCGCATGACGCCGTTGTGGGGCTCGCGGTTCTTCTCGTACTCGTCGTAGGGCCCGGTCGCGCCGGCGGCGATCAGCGCCGACTGGCGGTAGGCGCGGCCGGTCATCAGCGCCGTGATCGCGGCGGCGACGTTGCGGCCCTCGAACGAGTCGTAGGGGAGGCCGTCGGACATCAGCAGGGCGCCGAGGTTGGCGTAGCCGAGGCCGAGCTGACGGAAGCGGCGGGCGTTGTCGCCGATCTCCTCGGTCGGGTAGCTGGAGGGGCTGACGACGATCTCCTGGGCGAGGAAGACGATGTCGACCGCGTGCTCGAACTCCGCCGTGTCGAAGCTGCCGTCCTCGCGGCGGAACTTCATCAGGTTGATCGAGGCGAGGTTGCAGGCCGAGTTGTCGACGTGCATGTACTCGCTGCAGGGGTTGGAGGCGTTGATCCGCCCCGACTCCGGGCAGGTGTGCCAGCGGTTGATCGTGGTGTCGTACTGGACGCCGGGATCGGCGCAGCGCCAGGCGGCGTCGGCGATCTGGTTCATCAGCTCGCGGGCGTCGAGGGTCTTGGTCGTGTCGCCCGTGGTCCGCGCCTTCAGCTCCCAGTCCGCGCCGGCCTCGATCGCCTCCATGAACTCGTCGGTGACCCGGACCGAGTTGTTGGCGTTCTGGTACTGGATGGAAGTAAATCCATCGCCGTCGATGGACATGTCGAAGCCGGCGTCGCGCAGCGCCGCAGCCTTCTCCTCCTCCTTGGCCTTGCACCAGACGAAGTCCTCGATGTCGGGATGGTCGACGTCGAGGACGACCATCTTCGCCGCCCGCCGCGTCTTGCCGCCCGACTTGATCGTCCCCGCCCAGGCGTCGGCCCCGCGCATGAAGCTGACCGGGCCGGAGGCGAGGCCGCCCTTCGAGAGGTGCTCGACCGAGCCGCGGATGTTGGAGAGGTTGATCCCCGACCCCGAGCCGCCGCGGAAGATCATCCCCTCTTTGGTGTTCCAGTCGAGGATCGACTCCATCGTGTCCTCGACGCTGAGGATGAAGCAGGCCGAGCACTGCGGCTTCTCCTCGAAGCCGACGTTGAACCAGACCGGCGAGTTGAAGGCCGCCCGCTGGTTGAGCAGGATCGCGGTCAGCTCGGCCTCGAAGGCGTCGGCGTCCTCATCCGCGGCGAAGTAGCCGCGCTCGCGCCCCCAGCCGGAGATCGTGCCGGCGACGCGGCCGATCATCTGTTTGACCGAGCTCTCGCGCTCGGGGCTGCCGAGCTTCCCCCGGAAGTACTTCTGGGCGACGATGTTGGTCGAGTTCTGGCTCCAGCTCTTGGGGAACTCGACGCCGCGCTGCTCGAAGGCGGGATTGGCCGGATCGCCGATCACCGCGTCGCGGATCTCCCACTCGATCTGGTCGAAAGGATGCACGCCGGCAGTCGAGAACTTGCGTTCGATCGAGAGTCCCTGGAGACCGTTTCTGGGCCTACTGGTGGCGGTCTTGGACATCGAACTGCTCCTCTCGCGGCGTGTTTGAAGGGGTTAACGAGGATGCCGAGGGCACCGGACGGAAACAGGCCGCAAATCCGCAAAAAGCGGGGCCGAAGCAGCTGGCCCTCGCTGCTCACATTGTGTCAACTCCGCACCCTGGGCACTTTTGCGGGGTAGCCTCCAGACGATGGTCGAAGAGCTGCGCCGAAGCGCCGAGCGGATGGGAGAGCGGGCGAGTGCCGCCCGCGAGTCGATGAACGACCGCGCCGCCGCCGCCCGTGAGGCGGTCAGCGACCGCACCGCCGCCGCCCGCGAGGTGATGAGCGACCGAACCGCGGCCGCCCGTGAGGTGATGAGCGACCGAACCGCGGCCGCCCGTGAGGTGATGAGCGACCGAACCGCCGCCGCCAAGGAGGCGGTCGGCGAGCGGGCGAGCGCGGCCCGCGAGGTGACCGTCGAGGCGATCGCCCTGGTCAAACCGAAGCTGCGCGGGGTCTCCCACGAGTGGGCGTTCTTCGCCTCGCTCTTCTTCGGCGCCGCCCTGATCGTCCTCGCCTCGACCCCGAGGGCGACCCTCGCGGTCGCGATCTACGCGGTCAGCCTCTCGGCCCTGTTCGGGACCAGCGCCCTCTACCACCGGGTCAACTGGAAACGGCCCAACGTGCGCCGCTGGATGCGCCGCCTCGATCATTCGATGATCTTCTTCCTCATCGCCGGCACCTACACGCCGTTCGCGCTGCTCGCCCTGAACGGCACCCTGGCGACAGCGATCCTGGTCGTCGTCTGGGTCGGCGCGATCGCCGGCGCGGTGGTCGAGATGGTCTGGATCGAGCACCCGAAATGGGCCTCGGTGCTGATCTACATGTCGCTCGGCTGGGTCGCCGCAATCGCCTTCCCGGCGCTCTGGAGCGCGCTCGGGGTCGGCGGGGCGATGCTGCTGGTGGCCGGTGGCGCCCTCTACACCGCTGGCGCCGTGATCTACGCGATCCAGCGCCCCAACCCGAACCCGGCGATCTTCGGCTACCACGAGGTCTTCCACCTGTTCGTGATCGCCGCCGCGCTCGCCCACTTCTCGGCGATCGCCTTCTTCGCCCTGCCGCACGCCTGATCCTGGATCTCGAAGCCGAGGCCGCGACGCACCGACATCCGCCGTCCTGGTAGAACCGCCGCATGTCCTACCCGAAATCGAGTACCAAACAGCCCGTCCGTCTCGTCGCCCGTCTCGTCGCCGGGCTCGCCGTCGCCGCACTCCTGCTCGCCGCCCCCGCGGCCGCGCAGGCTGCCTGGGGCGCGATCGCGGTCGATCCGATCACCGGTCACTACGGCGTCTCCTACGACTACAACACGGCCCGCGCCGCCCAGCACCGGGCCCGCGTCGAGTGCGGATCCAACCACTGCAAGGTCGCGGTCTGGGTCGCCAACGGCTACGCCGCGCTGGTCCAGAAGCGCAGCAACGGCCTCTACTTCGCCGGCTTCGGCCGGACCAAGCACGCCGCCTTCGCCAAGGCCACCCACCGTGCCCACGAGCCGGGGGCCCGCCACGTCGCCTGGGTCTTCAGCGGCTACTGAGGAGCACCGCGCCAGGAGCGCCGCACCGAGTCTGCGAGGGGCGTCGCCTGGCAACGCCCGATCGCAGACTCGGTGAGCACCGTCTTCAGGCGGCCACCTGCTCGGCGGCGCCTTCGCGCAGCTCCTCGACTTCGCTGACCAGCTCGGCCAGCAGCCCGTCGAGGGCGACGGTCTGCTCCGGGCTCAGCTCGAGCTGGCCGTCGGCGTAGACCTGCGCCGCGTGGGAGACCGGCAGCTCCTCGTCGACCACCCGGCCGCCGAGGGCACCGAGCACCTTGCGCACCTCGGCCTGCGCCCAGACCGCGCCGAACATCCCGGTCGAGGCGCCGATCACCGCCGCCGGGGTGCCGGTGAGGGCGCTCTCGCCGGCCGGGCGCGAGGCCCAGTCGAGCGCGTTCTTGAGCGCTCCGGGGATCGAGTGGTTGTACTCCGGGGTCGCGATCAGGACCGCGTCGGCCTCGCGCATCGCCTCGCGCAGGGCCGTCACCGCCGCCGGGGCCGGCGACCCGTCCTCTTCGAGGTCGGCGTCGTAGGGCGGGATCTCGCGCAGCTGGTCGAACTCGACCAGCTCGACCCCGGCCGGCAGCCGTTCCGCGGCCCGCCGCAGCAGGGCGTGGTTGTAGGACCCCCGGCGCAGACTGCCGGAGATGCCGAGGACCCGCATCGTTACGACCCCTGGGCGACGAGCTCGAGCTCGACGTTGATCGCGATCTCGTACTCCAGCACGTTGCCGCCCTTCGGCAGCTCCGCCTGGAAGTTCATCCCGAAGTCGCGGCGGTCGATCGCGGTCTCCAGCGAGAGGCCGACCCGCTCGTTGCCGCCGAGGTCGGCGCCGATCTGGCCGAACCTGCCGGTCGCCTGCACGCGGCGACTCTCGCCGCGGAGCTCGAGCTCGCCCTCGATCCGCACCGTGCCGTCGTCCTCGACACTGAGCTCGGTCGAGCTGAACTTGAGCTGCGGGTACCTTTCGGTGTCGAAGAATTCCGGGCTCATCAGGTGGCCCTTCAGCTGCGGCTCGTCGATTTCGATGCTGGCGGCCTCGACGGTGCCCACCAGCTGCGGCTGCTCGCCGCCGGTCAGCGTCGCCGCGTACTCGGCGAAGCCGCTGCGGAAGGTGGCGATGTCGTTGTGGGTGACCGCGAAGTGGATCGCGGAGTGGACGGGGTCGACGCTCCAGGTGCCGGCCGGAATCTGCTGGTTGAGGGTCTCGGTGCTCATCTCGCTGCCTTTCTCTTGGTTCCTGTTCCTACGAAGACGACGTGCGGCCCGGGAGAGGTTGGACTCCGTGTCAATCATTGCCGCAGAAACAATCGTAGCAGACAAACTTGAGGTAACAACTATTTACTCCGCAACCTTCTTGTGCGATAATCGACATATGAGCGAGACCGCTGCACCGATCACCGACACGACCGTCACCGCCACCGTCCTCGACGACGCCGACGTCGAGGGCTGCCACGCACCGCACCAGATCGCCTGGCGCACCCTCGCCCGTACCCACGCCGCCGTCAGCGGCCGGATCCAGGAGGGATTGACCGAAGCGGGGTTGCCACCGCTCGCCTGGTTCGACGTGCTGGCGACGATCGCCGAGGCCGACGGCCGGATGCGGATGGGGGACCTGGCCGAGGCTCTGGTGATCACCCGCGGCGGCCTCACCAAGCTGGTCGACCGCCTGGTCAAGGCGGGACTGCTGGAGCGGACCTTCTGCGAGAGCGACCGCCGCGTCTCCTACGCCACCCTGCTCCCGGCCGGGGTCGAGCTGCTGAGCGAAATGCTGCCGGTCGTCTCCGGCGAGCTGCGGGTCGCCTTCGGCGCCAACATCAGCGACGGTGAGGCCGAGCAGCTGACGACGACCCTGGAGCGGGTCCGCGGGATCGCCTGCAGCGGCGGCTGAGCGCCCGGCGGACCGGCGCGGCGCGGCGCGGCGTCCTCGGTCGACCGAATAGCGCTGCTATTCGGTCTCCCTGCGTCCTTGCCCCGCTTGGTCCGGCGGGCGCTCCAGCCCTACGCCGCGAGCGCGGCCGCGGCCCGCTCTTTGGCCGCGTCGATGATCGCCAGCACCTCGGCCTCGCGGCCCTGGTGCAGCAGCTCGATCGGGTCGGGATCGCCGCCGACGATGCCCTCGAAGAACTCTTTGCGGTCGTTGTAGGTCGGCAGGGTGCCCTTGGCCCAGCCGCGCACGTCGTTCAGCATCACCGCCAGGCGCGCGTACTCCTCGCCGAACAGCTCCGAGACCTCGCGCTTCATCCGCTTCGCCAGCGCCGGCGAGGCACCGGCGGTGGAGATCGCGATCGCCAGCGGCCCGGTGCGGACGATCGCCGGCAGAATGAAGTTGCAGAGCGGCGGCACGTCGACGACGTTGACCAGCATCGCCCGCTGCTCGGCGTCGTCGTAGACCCCGATGTTGACCTCGGAGTCGTTGGTGGCGGCGATCACCATGAAGACGCCCTCGAGGTCGGCGGGGCCGGCGTAGGCGCGGCGCTCCCAGGCGATCGACCCCTCGGCCGCGAGCGACTCCAGCTCCGGGTGGGCCTCCGGCGCCACCAGGGTGACGTCGCCGTCGCAGGCGAGCAGCCCCTCGACCTTCTCGAGGCCGACGTCGCCGCCGCCGACGACCAGGCACCTGCGGCCGGTCAGCTTCAGGCAGGCGATGTAGAAGGGCGTCGCGAGCATGTCGCGCACGCACGACTGGTCGCAGATCCCCTTGCGGTACTGGCAGACGCACTTCTTGCCGGCATAGGCCTGGGCGGGCATGGGGGAAAGGTTAGTGATCGGCACGCCGCGGCCCGCTCCCGCCACCCGCTGCCAGTTGTCCCCGCATAGCGGGGACAACGTCGCGCGAGTCGCGGCTAGATCGAGTCGAGGGTGAGCCGCATGCCCTCGCGCAGGTCGGTGCCCGGGCTCCAGCCGAGGACCTCGCGGGCGCGGCCGGCGTCGAGGGCGATCCGCTGCACCTCGCCGGGGCGCGGCGGCGCGAACTCGGGCTCGAACTCGCCGCCGTCGAGCTCGCGCAGCACCTCGATCAGCTCGAGCACGCTGGTCTCCTTGCCGGTGCCGATGTTGACCGCGCCGGCGTGGTCGCTGGCGGCGGCGGCGAGGGCCGCGGCGGCGACGTCGCCCACATATATGTAGTCGCGGGTCTGGGTGCCGTCGCCGAACACCGTCGGGCCGCCGCCCTCGCGCAGCTTGCCGCAGAAGATCGCCACCACCCCGGCCTCCCCGAGCGGGTCCTGGCGCGGCCCGTAGACGTTGCCGAGCCGCAGCGCCATCCCCGAGAGCCCGTAGAGCCGCTGGTAGAGCCAGAGGTAGCCCTCGGCCGCGAACTTGCTCTGGCCGTAGGCGGAGAGCGGCTCGATCGGCGCCGACTCGTCGAGCGGCAGCTGCTTGCCGTCGCCCTCGCCGTAGATCGCGCCGCCGGTGGAGACGAAGACGACGCGGCCGGTCCCGGCACCTCGCGCCGCCTCGAGCACGTTGGCGGTGCCGCCGACGTTGACCGCGGCGTCGAACGCCGGGTCCTCGAGCGACTTGCGGACGTCGATCTGGGCGGCGAGGTGGAAGATCACCTCCGGCCTGCGCTCGGCGGCGACCTCGCTCAGCGCCCGCTCGTCGCGGATGTCGAGCTCGAGCAGCTCGGCCCCGGCCGCCAGCGCGGCCTCGAGGTTGACCCGGCGCCCGGTCGAAAGGTCGTCGACGACGGTCACCTCGTCGCCACGAGCGAGCAGCGCGTCGACCAGATTCGAGCCGATGAATCCGGCGCCGCCGGTTACCAGGGACCTCATCAGGCCGCGGATCCTATGCGCCGCGACCGAGTCGGCGCTGAGAGGAAACTTAGGTGCGACTGAGAAATGCGGCGGAGCGCCCCTGCTACCCTCGCCGCCCGATGAGACTGATAGTCACCGAGAAGAACAGCAGCGCCAAGAAGATCGCCGAGATCCTCGGCGCCGCCGGCGGCGGCCCAAAGGCCGACAAAACCTTCAAAGTCCCCTTCTACACCTGGACCGACCCCGACGGCGGCGAGCAGATGACGATCGGGCTCAAGGGCCACGTGCTCGGTCCGGCCTTCCCCGAGGGGTACTCGAACTGGCAGAAGACCGACCTGCACGACCTGATCGACGCCCAGCTGATCAAGGAGCCGACCGACAAAAACGTCGTCAAAGCGATCAAAAAAATGGCCAAAGGGGCCGACGAGCTGGTGATCGCCACCGACTTCGACCGCGAGGGCGAGCTGATCGGGCTCGAGGCGCTGGAGGAGATGCTCGACGCCAACCCGGCGCTCGGCAGCCGCGAGGGCACCGAGGCCGGCACCCTGAAAATCCTCCGCGCCCGCTACTCGGCGCTGACCAAGGAAGAGATCGAGCGCGCCTTCGGCGAACTGGACTACCTCTCCTACCCGCTCGCCAACGCCGGCGCCGCGCGCCAGGACATCGACCTGCTGTGGGGGGCGACGCTGACCCGCGCGGTCTCGCTGGCGACCCGCCGCTTCGGCTCCAACTTCCTCTCGGTCGGCCGCGTCCAGAGCCCGACCCTGGGCCTGATCGTCGAGCGCGAGATGGAGCGCCGGGCCCACGTCCCGAAACCGTTCTGGGAAGTCTTCGCCCGCTTCGAGCACCCTGACGGGAGCTTCGAGGCGCACCACTCGGTCGACAAATTCTGGGAGAAGGCGGAGGCCGACGCGGCGCTCGCCGGCACCTCCTCACCGGGCACGGTGAAGTCGGTGACGGCACGGAAAAACACCCGCAAGCCGCCGACGCCCTACAACACGACCGCCTTCAGCACCGACGCCTCCAGCCGCCTCGGCATCACCCCTGCCAGCGCGATGCGGATCGCCGAGGACCTCTACATGGACGGCTTCATCTCCTACCCGCGGACCGACAACACCGTCTACCCGGCTTCGCTGCCGGTGCGCGAGCTGGTCGGCTCGCTGGTCCGGGTGAAGGAGTTCTCCGCCGCCGCCGGTCTGCTCGGCGGTGAGCTGAAACCGACGCGGGGCAAAAAAGAGACGACCGACCACCCACCGATCTACCCGACCCAGGCGATCCACCCGGGGGCGCTCGACGGCTCGAAGAAGCGGGTCTACGAACTCGTCGTGCGCCGCTTCCTCGCGACCTTCAGCCCGCCGATGATCACCGAGTCGACCCGGGCCGACATCGAGGCCGGCAACCAGACGTACTTCGTCCGCGGCTCGGT
Source organism: Actinomycetota bacterium (assembly GCA_018268655.1). GTDB lineage: Bacteria > Actinomycetota > Thermoleophilia > Solirubrobacterales > 70-9 > VAYN01. The sequence goes on along the minus strand of JAFDWC010000058.1, from coordinate 7,815 downwards.
CGTCGTCGACCCCGGTTACGCCGCCATCTACACCTACGCCCGTTCCGCCGACGAGGAGATCCCGGCCCTGCAGGAGGGCCAGACGCTGGCGCTCGCCGCGCCCGGGTCGGCCGAGGAGGAGAGTGACGCCAACCCGTGGCAGGTCGGCAAGGAGACGCAGCCGCCGTCGCGGATCTCGCAGGCGAAACTGATCGAGATGATGGAGGAGCGCGGGCTGGGGACGAAAGCGACCCGCGCCGACATCATCCAGAAGCTGTTCGACCGCGGCTACGTCTACGGCAACCCGCCCGTCCCAACCGAGACCGGGGTCGCCCTCTACGAGGCCTTCAAGAACTACGTGCCGGCGATGGCGACGCCGGAGATGACCGCCCAGCTCGAGGCCGAGATGGACCGGATCGCGGCCGGCGACATGACCAAGAAGGCGGTCGTCGGCGACAGCCGCGAACTGCTCCACAAGACCTGGTCGGAGATCGACGAGAGTCGCGAAGACCTCGCCAAGGTCGTCTGGAAAGGGATGGACGAGGACCGCATCCTCGGCCCCTGCAAGGTCTGCGAAGAAGCGGGCCGGACCAAGGAGGACGGCTCGCCGAACATGCTGCGGATCATCCGCGCGAAAAAATCGGGCAAACGGTTCGTCGGCTGCCAGGGCTGGAGCGCCGACGGCGGGCCCGATTCCTGCGACCAGACCTTCCCGCTGCCGCAGCGGGGCGACGTCTTCCGGCTCGAGGAGCGCTGCTCGATCTGCGACCAGACCCCGCGGCTCAAAGTCCAGCCGTTCCGCGGCCGGCCCTGGAACCTCTGCCTCAACGACGACTGCGAGTCGATGCAGGAGATGAAGAAACGCCGGGCCGAGCGCGAAGCCGCCCGCGCCGCCAAAGAAGAGATGGACAAGAAGCCGAAGCCGAAAGGCGACGAGGACGCGGCGCCGGCGAAGGGCAGCAAAGTCAAAGCGTCGAAAGCCGACACGGCGACGCGCGGGCGCAAACGCGCCAGAGCCGCCGCCAAAGGCTGAGGCCGCAGCTGGTGTTCGTCTCGCTCGAGGGCGTCGACGGCTCGGGCAAGAGCACCCAGGCGCGGCTGCTGGCCGAGGCGCTGGGGCCGGAGACGGTGACGATCCGCGAGCCGGGGGGGACCGAGGCAGCGGAGCGGATCCGCGGCCTGCTGGCCGATCCGGAGCTGCCGCTGGAGCCGCTGGCCGAGCTGCTGCTCTTCCTCGCCGCTCGGGCCGACCTCACCGAGCGGGTGATCCGGCCGGCCCTCGAGGCCGGGCGCGACGTCGTCGCCGACCGCTTCTCGGACTCGAGCGTCGCCTACCAGGGGGCCGCCCGCGGGCTCGGGGTCGGCGAGGTGATCTCGCTCTGCGACCGCGCCACCGACGGGCTCTGGCCGGACCTGACGCTGCTGCTGAAGCTCGACCCGGAGGACTCGATCGGCCGCGCCGTCGGCGAGGACCGCTTCGAGGCCGAGGGCCTGCTGCTGCAGCAGACGGTTGCCGCCGCCTACGACGAAATCGCCCAGATCTCCGATCGCATGGTCCCGGTCGACGCCACCGGCAGCGTCGAGCAGGTCCACCAGCGGGTGATGGCCGCGGTCGAGGCGCACCGAGGGCAGCCGGCATGAGGAGCGTTCGCCGCTTGTTGTCGTATGGGCAACAAAGGGCGAACGGGCCGGGGGTGGGCGGGTGAGCGCGGCGCTCGAGGCCGCGACCGAGCACCAGGGGCGGGCGCGGGTGGCGCTGCGGGCGGCGCTGGCGGCCGGTCCCTCGCACGCCTACCTCTTCCGCGGCCCGCGCGGCTCCGGCAAGCGCGCCGCGGCGCGGGCACTCGCCGCCGAGATCCTCGCCGGCGCCGCCGAGAATCCGGAGGACGCCCGCCGCCGCGCCCTGCTCGACCCCTCGCCGCACCCCGACCTCGTCTGGATCGCCCCGCGCGGCGCCCAGCACATGGTCGAGGACGTCCGCGAGCGGGTGATCCGGGCGGCCGCCTACCGCCCCTTCGAAGGCGGCAAGCGGGTCTTCGTCATCGAGGCCGCCGAGGCGCTCCGGGACGAGAGCCAGAACGCGCTGCTGAAGACGCTCGAGGAGCCGCCGCCCTACGCCCACATCATCCTCCTGACCTCCGAACCGGAGGTGCTGCTGGAGACGATCGCCTCGCGCTGCGCCCCGGTCGAGTTCGCCCCCTACCCGGCGGCGGTGCTGGAAGCCGAGCTCGCCGCCGAGGGTGCGGGGGCCGCCGCGGAGGAGCTCGCCGCCGCCGCTCGGCTCGCAGCAGGCGACCGCGAGCGCGCCCGCCTGCTGCTCTCGCCGCTGGGCCGCGAGCTGCGGGCCGAGGCCGACGCCTGTGTCGCCGCCGCTCGCGCCGGCGAGCTCGCCGGCGCGCCCTGGAAGGCCCTCCTCGACCGCGCTACCGCTGCCGGCGAAGAGGCCGAAGCGGCGACCCGCGAAGCGCTCGAGGAGGAGACAAAAGCGGGAGTAAGGCGCTCCGCCCGCGAGCTCGCCGACGAGGCCAAACGCGCCGGCCGCCGCCGCCGCACCGAGATCCTCGACCTCGGCCTCGAGCTCTGCGCCGCCCACCTCCGCGACCTGGCGGCGCTCGCCGTCGGCGCCGAGGAGGTCGCCTTCGCCCGCGACCGGCTCGACCAGCTCCGCGCCGAGGCCGCCGGGCTCGATGCGGCCGCCGCCCGCCGCGGCGCCGCCGCGGCGCAGGAGACGCGGCGCAGTCTCGACCTCAACGTCTCCGAGGAGCTTGCCCTGGAGGCGCTGTTCTTCAGGCTCGCGCGGACGGTCTCAGACGGCGCTATGCGGCGTCCTCGGTCGTCCGAATAGCGCCGCTGTTCGGGCTCCCTGCGTCCTTGCCTAGCGCCGTCTGAGCCTCGTCTTGACGTGCTTCTCCGAGGTTCTGCGCCCGCGCTTTCTCCAGCGCCAGTTCCTGGGCCAGGCGGGTGATCTGGTCGGCCTGGCGCGACATCAGAACGCTGAAGTTGAGGGCCAGCCCGAGCAGCAGCAGTAGGACCAGCGAGAAGAGGGCGACGTTGGTGTCGCGGACTCCCATCACGTTGGCGACCAGCTCCAGCAGCCCGGGGAAGGCGGCGCCGGCGAGCATCCCGATCCCGGCCAGCAGCCAGATCACGCTGTAGCGCTCCTGCAGCTTGTCGCGGCGGATCAGCTCGAGGATCATCAGCATGAAGGCGAGCGCGATCACCGCCGCGACGATCCGCGTCTGCGGGGTCAGGTGGACCTGGTTCGCCGTGTCCGCCGCCAGCGGCAGCAGTCCGCTATCCATCCGCCGATTCTGGCACGGGCGCCAGCGGGCCCCGCTTCTGGCGCCGGCTTTCAGGTTGTGTTAGTAAACCTTTACGATGACCGTGACCGAGATCTCGACCAAGCCGCGGGCCTCGACTCCGCGGATCGGGATGCGCCTCTGGCTGACCGGGGCCTTCGGGATCGTCAGCCTGATCACCGCCGTCGCCGTCTATCTCTTCGGCGACAACCCGCAGGCGCTGGTCGCCGCGGTGATGATCGGCGTCCTCGCCGGCTTCCTGATCGCGGTCGCGATCTCCCACCGCGTCGTCCGCCTCGCCCGCGCCGCCGGCGAGATGGCGGGGGGATCGTTCGACGCGCCGCTGGCCGTCTCCGGGCCGGACGAGATCGGTGACCTGGCCCGGGCCCTGGACTCGATGCGGGCCTCGCTGAAGGAGAGCTTCGGCGTCCTCACCGCCGACCGCAACAAGCTGGCGGCGATCTTCGACGGCCTCACCGACTCGGTGATCGTGGTCGACTACGAGGGCCCGGTCCGCTTCTCCAACGCCGCCGCCGCGCGGCTGCTCGAGGCCGGGACGAAGCCGCCGCAGGTGATCCTGCCGCAGCTGCAGCGCGCCTCCGAAGTCGGCTTCTCGGCCCACCCGGCGCTGCGAATCGGCGACCGCGCCTACGCCCTCACCGCCCGCGCCCTGCCCGACGAGCGCGCCGTACTCGCGGTCCTCCGCGACCGCACCGACGAGCTCCGCCGCGAGCTCGCCGAAGCCGACTTCATCTCCAACGCCGCCCATGAGCTGCGCAACCCGCTGGCCGGGATCTCGGGCGCGATCGAGGTCCTTCAGAGCGGCGCCAAGAACACCCCCCACGACCGCGACCACTTCCTCAACCGGCTGGCCGAAGACGCCGAGCGGATGAAACAGCTGACCCAGTCGCTGCTGACCCTGGCCCGGGTCGAGTCGAGCGGCGCCGCCGAGCGCGAGGTGGTCGACGTGCCGCTGGCGATCCGCGACGTCGTCACCGCGGTCGAGCCGCCGCCGCACGTGGCGCTCGAGGTCGAGGTCGAGCGCGACCTCGCCGCGACCGGCGACCCGACCCTGCTGCGGCAGGTGATGATCGGGCTCCTCACCAACGCCTTCAAGAACACGCCGCCGCCCGGCACCGTTACGGTTCGTGGCAGGCATGACGGTGAGGCAGAGGTGATCCTCGAGGTCGTCGACACCGGCACGGGGATTCCCGCTGCCGAGATCGAGCGCGTCTTCGAGCGCTTCTACCGCCGCAGCGAGTCGCGCAAGCAGGAAGGCTTCGGCCTCGGCCTGGCGATCGCGCGGCGCATGGTCGACGTGATGGGCGGCGAGATCGGCGCCGACTCCGTCCTCGGCGAGGGCAGCACCTTCTGGGTGCGGCTGCCCGTCGCCCAACCGAGCCCGACCCCGGTGGCCTGAATGCGCGGTCCTTCGACATCGCCCGCGCACACCTGGCGGCGCCGCACACACTTCGCGGGGCGTCGTCCTCAGTCGGCCGAATGGCGCTGCCATTCGGCCTCCCTGGATCCTACCCCCGCTCGGTGCGGCCCTCGCCAGCCGCACACGCGCGATATCGAAGGACCGCGATGAGCAGCGGCCGGATCCTGATCGCCGACGACGAGCCCTCGGTCCGGGACTCGGTCGGCTACGCGCTGGCGCAGGAGGGCTTCGAGGTGACCGCTGCCGCCGACGGCGACGAGGCGGCGGCGCTGCTCGGCAACGGCATCCCCTTCGACCTGCTGATCCTCGACATCATGATGCCGGGCCCGAGCGGCCTCGACATCTGCCGAGACGTGCGCTCGCGCAGCGCCGTCCCGATCATCGTCCTCACCGCCAAGGACGCCGAGGTCGACAAGGTGGTCGGGCTCGAGGTCGGCGCCGACGACTACGTGACCAAGCCGTTCTCGGTCCGCGAGCTGCTGGGACGGGTGCGGGCGCAGCTGCGGCGGCGCGAGCTCGACCGCTCGCCGCTGGCGCAGGCGGTAAAGATCGAATCGGGGCCGGTCTCGATCGACCTCGTCCGCCACGTCGCCACCGTCCGCGGCACCCAGGTCAACCTCACCCGCTCCGAGTTCCAGCTGCTGCGGCTGCTCGCCGGCCGCCCCGGCGAGGTGTTCGGCCGCGCCCAGATCATGGAGGAGCTGTGGCAGACCGAATTCAACGGCGACGAGCGCGCCTGCGACGTCCACATCTCGAATCTGCGGCAGAAGGTCGAGCGGGATCCGCAGCGGCCCGAGCTGGTGCTGACGGTGCGCGGCGTGGGGTACAAGTTCAGCGCCGAGGGTTCTTAGTTCGGTCCGGGACGGGCGAGGGTTCAGGGTTTTGCGTGCTCCCTCACGAAACGGCTGAGGACTCGCCACGTCCCGCAGCTAACGAGAAGAGCTGCGGGCGTGCGCCGGTTGTGGCCCCGACCCCCTCCCGCGCCGAGACTCTGCCTCGAGACGACGGCGAGCCCTCTATCCGGCCAGGAGCCGCCGGAGTCCATCGAGACTCCGGTCCCACTCCGCCCCCACCGAACCGATCCACGCCACGGCCTCGCCAAGCGGCTCCGGTTCGAGCTCGAAGAGGGACTCGCGGCCGCGGCGGCGGCTCGAGACGAGGCCCGCTTCGCCGAGCAGCTTGAGGTGCTTGGCGACGGCCTGGCGGCTGATCGGCAGGGTTGCCGCCAGCCCGGTCGCGGTCGCCCCCGGCTCGGCCGCGAGCAGCTCGATCAGGTGGCGGCGGGTGGGGTCGGCGAGGGCGCCGAAGACGAGGTCGACCCGCTCTTCGATCGGGCCGGGCCTGGGGGAGGGGTTGGCGGCCACCGGCGCCGGCCTCAGGCGAGGACGAGGCGGCCGAGGACCAGGTCGAGCGAGGCGAGCCGCCGCGCCCACCGGGCGCCACCCGCGGCCAGCAGCATCGGCCCGGCCGGGGTCGCGGTCTCGATCACGGTCAGCCGGGTGCCCGCGGCTACGGCGTCGAGCGTCCACTCTACCCAGCTCTCGCCGCCTTCCTCACGGCGCCAGGTGAAGGCCAGCCGTTCGGCCTCCTCGACCACCGCGACCTCGCCGCGGCGCTCCTCGCCGTCGGCGAAGCGGCAGACGACCTCGCCTCCTTCGCGCGGGTCGAGCTCGACCTCGGGCGCCAGCCACTCGCTCAGCAGGGCCGGGTCGACCAGCGCCTCCCAGACCCGGTCCGGTGGGGCGTCGAGGAGAACGGTCCGCTTGACGGTGTGTGCTAGGTTGGACACGCAACCGAATAGTTGCACAAGAGCACCAAGACTTCAACCCGGGCTGTTCCCTATGTCGGCATAGTGAGCAAAAGGAACAGCGGGGCGTGAGAACCCACAGAACGGAGGCCCAATGCCACTGGTACCGATGGTCGTCGAGCAGACCGCTCGCGGCGAGCGCTCCTTCGACATCTACAGCCGCCTGCTCTCGCAGCGGATCATCTTCCTCGGCGAGCCGGTGACCGACGACCTCGCGAACCTGATCATCGCCCAGCTCCTGCACCTCGAGTCCGACGACCCCGACAAGGACGTCAGCCTCTACATCAACTCGCCCGGCGGCTCCGCCTACGCCGGCCTCGCGATCTACGACACGATGCAGTTCATCAAGCCCGATGTGCAGACGATCTGCTACGGGATCGCGATGTCGGCCGGGTCGCTGATCCTGACCGGTGGGGCGAAAGGGAAGCGGATGGCGCTGCCGAACAGCCGCATCCTCATCCACCAGCCCAGCAGCGGCTTCGAAGGCCAGGCCAGCGACATCGAGATCCACGCCAGAGAGGTGCTGGCGCTGCGCGACCGGCTCGACAAGATCTACGTCAAGCACACCGGCCAGAGCGAGGAGCAGATCCACCTCGACATGGAACGCGACAAGTTCTTCCAGCCGCCGGCGGCGGTCGAGTACGGCCTGATCGACCGGGTGATCGAGTCCCACGAGGTCGCCTCGACCCCGGTCGGCTTCCGCGAGGACACCTGAGCCCGGGGGGATGGCCGAGGGCGACACGATCCGGCGCCTCGCCGACCGCTTCGAGGCGACCCTGGTCGGCGCCGTGGTGGCGGCGAGCGCGCCGAACCCGCGCGGTCGGGCGGCCGGGGTGGAGCGGCTCGACGGGCGGACGCTGGAGCGGGCGCAGGCCCGCGGCAAGCACCTGCTGCTCGATTTCGGCGAGCTCTCGCTGCACAGCCACCTCGGGATGAGCGGGGCCTGGCAGCTGGAGCGGGAGGGGGCGCGGTGGCGGCGGCCGCGGGGCGCGGCCTGGGCGGTGCTGGCGGGCGGCGGTTGGGAGGCGGCTCAGTTCGGAGGCCCGACCCTGGCAGTGATGACTAGCGTGAAGCTGCGCCGGCACCCCCAGCTCGCCGGGCTCGGTGCCGACGTCCTCGGCGAGGAGTTCGACCCGGGGGCGGTCGCGGGGGCGATCGCTGCCGAGCCGGGCCGCCAGCTCGGCGACGCCCTGCTCGACCAGCGCCTGGTCGCCGGGATCGGCAACATCTTCAAGAGCGAGGCCTGCTTCGCCGCCGAGGTCAGCCCGTGGCGGCCGGTCGGCGAGCTC
>JAFDWC010000057.1 GCA_018268655.1 Actinomycetota bacterium | reverse complement strand
CTCAGCACGAGGTAGGCGGTCATCACCTTGGCGACGCTGGCTATCGGCACCGGCTTCCCGTTGCCGGCGCCGAGGGTCCCGAGCCCCTCGATCGCCACCGCCGCCTGGCCTTCGCGCGGCCAGGCGAGATCGAGCTTCCCGCCGCTGCGCAGCCCCTGATCGCCCGGCCGCGCCCAGGCCAGTACCAGGGCGAGCAGGACGACGGCCGCGAGCGACGCTCGGCGGATCGCCCTCCGGCGGCGGCCGGCCGAGGAGTAGACCCGGCGCGGATGCAGTTGGGGGCTCGGCTGCGCGGTCACCGTCGCAGCTTGGGCGGCGCGCTGTTGCCAGCAGGTATGCGGTTTTCGATATGCCGGCGATATGCCGCGGCTCGTAGCATCGAGGCGTGCGCGTCTTGATCGTCGAGGACGAGCCCTATCTGGCCGAGGCCGTCCGCGATGGACTCCGGCTCGAGGCCATCGCCGCCGACATCGCCGCTGACGGCGACGCGGCGCTGAAGCTGCTCGGCGTCAACGCCTACGACATCGCCGTCCTCGACCGCGACATCCCCGGCCCTTCGGGCGACGAGATCGCCAGGCACATCGTCGCCTCCGGCAGCGGCATGCCGATCCTCATGCTCACCGCCGCCGACCGCCTCGACGACAAGGCCTCCGGGTTCGAGCTCGGCGCCGACGACTACCTGACCAAGCCGTTCGAGCTCCAGGAGCTGGTGCTGCGGATCAGGGCACTCGACCGCCGGCGCGCCCACAACAGACCACCGGTGCGGGAGATCGCCGGCCTGCGCCTCGACCCCTTTCGCCGCGAGGTCCACCGCGACGGCCGCTACGTCGCGCTGACCCGCAAGCAGTTCGCGGTGCTCGAGGTCCTCGTCGCCGCGGAGGGCGGCGTGGTCAGCGCCGAGGAGCTCCTGGAGCGGGCGTGGGACGAGAACGCCGACCCGTTCACCAACGCCGTGCGGATCACCGTCTCGGGCTTGCGCAAGCGCCTCGGCGAGCCCGGGATCATCGAGACCGTGCCGGGCGCCGGATACCGATGCCGGACCTGACGCTGCCCCACCTGCCGGCGTGGACCGTGCGCCTGCGCCTGACCCTCCTCTACGGGGGCCTGTTCCTGGTCTCGGGAGTGGTGCTGCTGGCGATCACCTACCTGCTCTTCCGCAGCGCCGCCGGCGTCAACCTGATCTTCCCGAACGGGGCCACGCACCGGTCGGCCAGCCCGAGCCTGAACGAAGCTGCGACGAACCTGGAAGCCGAGCGCCGGGTGCGCGCCATGTACGCCGGTGCCGTCGAACGCAACACCGACCTGCTGCACCAGGGGCTGATCCGGTCGGTGGTCGTGCTGGCGATCATGACCCTGGTCTCGATCGCGCTCGGTTGGCTGGTCGCGGGCCGGGTTCTGCGCCCGCTGCGGGTGATGACCGCGACCACCCGGCAGATCTCCGAGCGAAACCTGAACAGGCGCCTCGCGCTCGCGGGCCCCCACGACGAGCTCAAGGACCTCGCCGACACCATCGACGGCCTCCTCGCGCGACTCGAGGCGCACGTCGCCGAACAGCGGCGATTCGCGGCCAACGCGTCGCACGAGCTGCGCACCCCGCTGGCACTCACCCAAACCCTGCTCGACGTCGCCCGCGCCGACCCGAACCACGACAGCGACGAGCTCGTCGAGCGCCTCGCCGTGGTCAACACCCGCGCGATCGACCTGACCGAAGCACTGCTGGTCCTGAGCCGAGCCGACCAGCGATCGTTCGCCAGCCAGCGGGTCGACCTCTCCCTGATCGCGGAAGAAGCGACCGAAACGCTCCTCCCCCTGGCGGAAAAGCGCGGCGTCACCATCGAGAGCTCCGGCGCCCCGGTCCCTGCGCTCGGCTCGCGGGCACTCCTGCTCCAGCTCACCACCAACCTCGTCCACAACGCAATCGTCCACAACCAGCCGCAAGGGGGAACCGTGTGGGTCACGACGGGCGCGGACTCCGAGGGTGCGGTGCTGACGGTCGAGAACACCGGCGAGCAGCTCACCCCAGAGCTGGTCTCCACCCTCGAGGAGCCCTTCCTCCGCGGCAGCGAACGAGTGCGCAGCGACCAGGCGGGCGTCGGCCTCGGGCTCGCCATCGCCAAGAGCATCACCCAGGCACACGACGGCACCCTCACCCTCACCCCGAGGATCGGCGGTGGGCTCCGCGTCACCGCTCAGCTGAGCGGCGCATAGCCGCGGCTAGATGGCTGATTCCACGACCAGGCCCACCTGGATGACGCACCCGGCAAGCGGTTTTGGGCGCCCAATCGCACTTCGCATCCCTGCGTCCTCGGCCCAGCCTGCTAGCCGACCGGCGAAGGCGGCGGCCTGCGTCCTCGATCTGCCCAGCCGGGCGCTCCGCCAGTCACACCTCGCCGTGGATCAACCATCTAGCGGTGAAGTGGCCCGAGCGGACCGCAGTTTTCCGCGATGTCATGCATGGCGGCCCTCCTCGTCTCCAGGCCGCGGCGCATCGCCGTGTGGGCGATGGTGCATGACGCTCGGCGCATACCTTCGAAGTTCGGCAGGGCCTCGCTGCGCCTCGCCAGCACGCTGCCGTCGGCGCGGCGGGCGGTGACGGTCAGCCTGCCTCCTTCGCGGAGGATGGGCGGTAGGAAGGCGATGAAGAAGCTGAACGGCTGCTCGAGCCGGAACCGGCGCACGAGTGCTTCCGGGATCGGCTTGACGTCGAGCGGGACCGGCCTGCCGTCGACCTCCGCTTCGACCTTCGCCGCCCGGGCGCTGACGCGTCCGTCGAAGAAGAGATAGGAGGACCGGTCGAATCCGGAGCTCGAGACGGCGCCAAGGGTCAGGTAGAGGTCCGGCCCCTGGCTCAGGGTCCCACAGTCCTGGCCGATGGTCTGGCGTTCCTGGGTCAGGTCGAGCTCGAAGCACGGCCTGCCCAGTAGCCAGTGACCGTGCCCCTGGTTCTTCAGGTGCCGCTTCGGCGTGCCGGGCCAGTAGGTGACCAATTCGTAGCGGCCGCCGTGGGGCGCGGGACCCACCGCCAGCACCCACGCGGGCTGGCCTTCGGCCGAAGTGCCGACGCTGGCGCGGGCGCGCATTACATGGAGCGTCGGATGCCCGCCGGGCTCCCCGAGTCCGAGCCGGTCGCCCACCCAGGAGGTGACCGCCCGGCCCGGCGCGGTGAGGAGGGTGAGGGAGGCGAGCACGACGCCGATCACGACGGCTATGGCGGCGATCCGAGGCGTTGGCGAGGCAATGATCGACCGCCGGCGCGCCGCCCGTCCGCGCCGGCGCGACGGCGGAGCGCCACCGGGCTCGAGCACGACCGCCTCGAGGAAGCGCCCGCGGACGTCGTCGGGCAGCAGGACCGCGGCCTCTGCCAGCCTGATCGGGTTGGCGTCCGCGACCGTCGTGGAGATATCCATCCTCGAGCTCATCTCGCCTCCTCGCATCGCAGTTCGCCCTGCGGGCTCTTCTCGCCGGTCGCCTCCTGGGCGGCGAGCGCGACCCGCAGCCGTCGCCGCGCCCGGTGCAGGCGACTGCGGGCCGAGATCGCGCTGATTCCGAGCACCGAGGCGATCTCCCTCGGCTCCAGTTCCTCCCAGCCAGCCAGCAGCAGGACCTCGCGATCCTTCTCCTCCAGCCGGGCGAGCGCCCCCATCGTCTGGGCACGGTCGCCGGTCGGGTCGTCACCGAGGCCGGCGAGCCTGCGTCGCAACGCCTCCCTCATCTCCCCGGCGAGGCGCTCCCGACGCATCGTGCCCCGTCGCTGGTTGGCCAGCGCGCGGCGGGCGACCCCGAACAGCCAGAGCCTCGCCCCGGCCCCATCGGGAACCTCGCCGAGCCGTCGCCAGGCGACCAGGAAGGTGTCGGCGACCACGTCGGCCGCGTCCTCGGGGCTCGCCGCCCGGCGCAGCGCGTAGGCCAGGATCTCGGCGTTGGTCTCGTCGTAGAGCCGAGCGAAGCGGCGCTCGGCCAGCTCGTCCGACAGGCGCTCGGTCTGTCTTCCCTTCATCTACCTCTGAGTGTCCGGGGAAGCGGCGAACGTTGCAGCGGGAGCGATCGACCGGACCCCCAATCCTCGTTGGTTCGGCCTGGTTGCGGTTGACCGAGCTGGGGCACGCCGCTAGCTTCGCCCGATGAGGGGCCGCCCCGGTGACGAGCGCAACCCGCCCCCCGAAGTCGCAGGACGGGTTCACGGCCGCACCATCACCTTCAGCGCCTCGCGCTCGTTCATCGCCCGGTAGCCGTCGGGGACGCCTCCGAGATCGACGGTGCGGTCGAACACGCGCCCCGGCTCGATCGCCCCATCGAGGATGTCGGGGAGGAGCTCCTCGATGTAGGCGCGGACCGGGGCCGGGCCGCCGGCGATCGTTACGTTGGCGTAGAAGGAGCCCCGCCCGCCGGCCATCGTCTCCTCCTGGGGGACTCCGACCCGGCCGACGGCGCCGCCCGGGCGGGCGACTTCGACCGCGGTCTGGGTCGAGGCGTCGAGGCCGACGCACTCGAGCACCGAGTGAGCGCCGAAGCCGCCGGTCAGCTCGCGCACCCTCGCGACCGCCTCCTCACCGCGCTCCGCGACCACGTCGGTGGCGCCGAGCTCGCGGGCGAGATCGGTGCGGTCGGCGTGGCGGCCGAGGACGATGATCTGCTCGGCGCCGAGCCGCTTGGCGGCGATCACCCCGCAGAGGCCGACGGCGCCGTCGCCGACCACCGCGACGGACTTCCCCGGTTCCACGTTCGAGGCGACGGCGGCGTGGTGCCCGGTGCCCATCACGTCGGCGAGGGTCAGCAGCGAGGGCATCAGCGCCTCGTCGGAATCGGCCGCCAGCACGTAGAGCGTCCCGTCCGCGTTCGGGATCCGCAGCGCCTCCGCCTGAGCGCCCCCGAAGCCCTCGGCGCCGACACCGAAAAAGCCTCTGTGGACGCACTCGGTCTGGAGTCCGTCGCGACAGAACTCGCAGGTCCCGTCGGAGGAGGCGAAGGGCATGACGACCAGGTCGCCCTTCCTCAGGTTGGTGACGTCGCCGCCGATCTCCTCGACCACGCCGATCGCCTCGTGGCCCATGATCCTGGCGCCCTCGGCCGGGTCGAGGCTCTTGTACGGCCAGAGGTCGGAGCCGCAGATGCAGGCGCGGGTGATGCGGATCACCGCGTCGTTCGGCTGCTCGATCTTCGCGTCGGGCACGTCCTCGACACGGACGTCTCCTGCTGCGTGCATGACGGTAGCTCTCATCGCCTCTTCCTTTCGTTTGCTCGCCTCGATTGTGCGCCGCCATAGTCATAGACTCAAATGCATCTTTTTCAGATGTCATCGAAAAAAGCTATGGACCCCAGACGCCTCCTGACCTTCCGTACGGTCGCCCACGAGCGCTCCTTTTCCCGGGCGGCCGAGAGGCTCTCGCTGTCGCAGCCCTCGGTCTCCCACCAGATCGCCCTGCTGGAGCGGGAAGTCGGGGCCCGCCTGCTCGATCGAGGCCGTGGAGGCGTCGCACTCACACCGGCGGGCGAGGTGCTGCTGGAGCACGCCGATCAGATCGCCTGGCGGCTCGAGCTCGCCGACCGCCAGGTCGCCGGCGTCGCCGGGGAGCGTCGCGAGACGCTCCGGATCGGCGCCTTCCCGACGGCGATGGCCGCCTACCTGCCGGCAACCGTGACCAGGTTGCGGGAGCAGGATCCCGACCTCCGGGTGCTGCTCGGCGAGGTCACGCCCTCGACCCTCGAGCCCCTTCTCCTCAGCGGCGACTTCGACATCGCCCTGAGCTACCAGGACGCAGCGGCCGAGCGGCGGGAGATCGACGGGGTGGAACGAATCGACCTTCTCCGCGACGGCTTCCTCGTCGGCCTGCCTCCGGGCCACCGGCTCGCCGATGAGGACGGCCCGCTGCGGTTGGCACAACTCGCGGAGGACCCCTGGATCCTGGCCTCCACCGAAGGCTTCCTGGCGAAGTCGCTGCGCGAGGCGGGCTTCGAGCCGCGCGTCGTGGCGACCACCCAGGATCCGGTCGCCACCCACGGTCTGATCGCCCGCGGCATCGGGGTCGGCCTCGTCCCCGGGCTCCTCGCCGATGACCACCCCGGCATTGCGATCCGCCCCGTCGACGGCGGCCTCAGAGCCCGCGACGTCTACGCCCTCCTTCCTCCTGGCGAGCGGCATCCACTCGTCGCCAAGGTGATCGTCGCCATGAAGGAAGCCGCCGCCGACTTCATCCGGAGCGCGGCCGGAGTCGGTCCCCAGCGCTCCTACGTCGCCGCGAGCCACTCCTCGAAGCTCGGGCCGGCGAGCTTCGCGCCCGGGTTGGGAAGCACCGCGCCCTCGGCGTAAGCGACGGCATCGGGGTCGTCGGCGCCGGAGACCAGTATCGAGTCACGCTCCTCGTGGACCTCGACCGAGTCCCCCTTGGCAGCGAAGAGCGCGCCGGCCAGCGCAGCGAGACGCTCCTCCTTCGGTCCCGCGACCTCGGTGATCCTGCCGTCCTCCATCTCTCCCTCCTCGGCCGCATCGGCGAGGGCTTCGGCGACGACCCGGGCGGCCACGGGCTGCGTTCGCATCTCAGGCACGTGGGCGACACCGTCCCGGATGGTCCAGCCGAGCAGCTGGTCGACGAACTCGTGGAACTGGGCCGCCCGCACGATCCGGACCGGAAGCGGGCCTTCGAGCAGCGCCTGCTCCTGGGCCAGCTTCGCCGCGTTGTAGCCGCCCCGGAACCTGTCGATGCCGATGATCGAGGGGAGGACGATCCGCTTCGCGCCTGCTGCGGAACCCGCTCGCTGTAGGTTGCGCGCCGAGGCGAGGAAGAACGCCGTCGCCTCCTCCTGGCTTGGGGACGGCCCGGTGGCGGTGTCGATGATGATCTCGACGCCGGCGAGTGCCTCGTCGAGGCCCTCGCCGCTGATGACGTCCACACCCTTCGAGCGCGAAATCGGGACCACGTCGTGGCCGCGCTGCTCGAGGATCTCGACCAGGTGCGATCCGGCCCGGCCGGTGGCTCCGGTGACGGCGATCCTCTGCTTCAGGCTTGGGGTAGCCAAGGCGATCCGTCAGCTGGCGCCGCTGGTCGAGGTGCGGGACGAGGTGCGGGACTCGCCCGAGCGTGCCTTTTCCTTGTTCACCGCCCGCGCGGCGATCTCCTCGGCTCGTCCCTCCGAGCGGCCGGCCCGCTTCTCGCTGGCCTTGATGTGCTCGTACTGCCGGTCCCGCTTGCTGCCTTTTTTCACTCCGCGTGGTGGCATCGCTGCTCCTTTCGCTCAGGGCGAGCACTCAGCGTGCGGCGCTCGCCTGCTGGCCTCATGGACCCCCGGCGAACTTCGCGCTCCGCAGGCTCGGCCACGAGGGGGCGCGCCCCGGGACGCTCCCCGTCGAGAAGATCCGCCTCGGCCAGCGTCCAGCTTCGGAAGGCGATCGTCTTGCCCTGCAACCGGCCCGCCATGGTTGAGCCTCTCGTGATTCGAAACTCTCGGTCGCTCTGGCAGCTACCCGACGTCCCCGCAGTGAAAACTGAGCTGTCGCTGCGCTGAGGGCGAGCGCGGCGTCGCTGGATCCGTCGGCCGCACACGGGCCGGGACTGGCCGGTGTGGGCCAGCGCCAGGCGGGTAGATGTTTCTGGCGGGCCCGCCAGCAGAAGGCGAAACGCGAGCCGAGCAAGCGTGGAGGTCCGCTTGACCTTCGCCAGCAGCATCTTCCTGATCGCGGTCGGGGCGATCCTCCGCTTCGCGACCCACTTCCACATCGAAAGCGTCGACCTGCGGACGGTCGGGCTGATCCTGATGATCGTCGGTGTGATCGGCCTGATCATCGCGATCTGGCAGTGGGCGGTCTGGTCGAGGCACTCGAGGCAGCGGGAAGTGATGGTCGACAACCGGCGCCCGCCGGGGTCACCCTGAGCGCCCCGGGGAGCGGCGCATCGAGCTCAGCGAGGTGCACCACCGACCAGCATGCCGCGGGGCCCCGTCGTCCGGCGATGTCACGGTCGGTGAGCATCCCTTTCAGACGATCGTCGTCGCCGCGGATCGGCATCGCCCCGACGCCCAGCTCCGCCATCTGCCGCGCCCCCCAAGCCGAGAAACGGGAGGCGCGCCCTATTTCTGCCTGGCGGCAAGCGCCTCGCGAAACCCCTCCTGCTCATGCCGCTCGCGCGTCAGCAGCGCCGCGCCGAGCGGCCCGAGACTGCGCAGCGGCCCGCCGCAACGCGGACACCGGCCGACCTCCTGGCCGGGAGCAAACTGACGTTGCAACCGTTCGGTGTGGCCGCAGGTTCGACATCCGGCAAGTGCTCTCATCGCTACCTGAGAACTACCCGGCTCCGCCGCGCCGACTCAGACCGCTTTGCTTCGACCTGCGGAGGACGGGTAGCAATTGGATGCGCCTGCGAGGTTCCCAACAACGTCGAGGCCGGATGGGGTCGACGAACTCCGCAAGCGCCCCCGTCCCCTTCGAGAACGTGGTGCCACGTGACCCAGGCGCTTCGCCACCGTGCCGGCGTGCCAGCCGAAGAGCTCCTCCCCAGCGCGTACCTCACTGATGGGGCTTGCCTCTTCGCCATCGTCGCCGTCTTTGGCCGCCGAGGGCGCGAACGGCTGGTGACCGTCGAGAACTGCCTCACCCTCGAGCTGATCGGGATGTCCCTGCGCGAGCTCGAGCACGCCGGCCTCGAGCTGGTACGGCCCGCCCCAACCTCGCCGACGCTCGAAAGGCAGGGCCCCGGCTAGTTCGGCCCGGCTCCTCGACACGGGAGCTCGCGGCGACTCCGAGTCTCCGGGAAGCGGGAACGAGGCTCGACCAGCGAATGGGCAACGGAATTCGGCGCCCCGATTGGCCGGAATATGAGGGGAACGTCCAGGCGCGACACCCGCCTGGCCACCCGGTCACATCTTGACGCCGGGCAGCGCGGCGGCCTGGCGAGCCCAGTCCGAGAACTGCTGCTCGTCGATCTCCTCATCCTCGTGGATGTCGAGCGAGCGGACCGCGTCCTGTTTGGAGGGCCGCGGCGGCAGGGGGTCGAGCGCGGCGCCTTCGAAGAAGGTGACCTTCACGTACCGGGTGAAGCAGTGCATGCTCAGGAACCAGTGGCCCTCCTCCGCTCCATATAAGGGCGAGTTCCACTTCACCGCCTTGCGGACGTCCGGCAGGGCCGCGGTGAGGAGCGCGTCGACCCGGCGGCCGATCTCTCGCTTCCACCCGGGCATCGCGGCGATGTAGTCCTGGACGGGCCCGTCCCCTTCCCCTTTCGGGATCTGCGGGTTGCCCCCGGAGAGGAGCTTCGGCGAGCCGGACCTGGAGGAGCGCTCGGGCATGCGGGGACCGTACACCCCGATGGGGCGCGGCTAACCGGCACCGTGACCAGCTGGGCGAGGCGCCCACGCTGACCTCGACAGGGGAATGTGGGTTGCCGGCGTGAAATCGACTCTCCACGCAGCGCTTCGCCGGTCCGGCGAGGCGATCAACCGCTGGCACGTGACCGGTTTCTCGGGAGGCTTAGTCGACCGGCAGGTCCTGACGCCGTAGGGTGGCGGCAGCTACACCTCGAGCTGGACCAGCGCACCCGCCACGCCCACCGGGCAGGGCAGCAGACCTTCTCCGTCGACCTGCCTCGCTCAGGCCAGCGTCCGGTCCGGGACGAGCCACTCTTGGCGAAGGGCGCCGACAGCGGCGATCCGCGCGTAGTCGCGGTCGTCGTGAACGAGATCCACGTCGGCCTCCTCGGCCACGGCCGCGAGCGGGAGGTCGGCGGATGGGACCCGCCGATGGTCGCCGTTCGCCGACAGCGCCAATTGAGTATCGCGCGCCCGGTTCCAGGGTCCGACGGGAGCGAGACGCGTCCGCTCGACGATGACGGGATCGCAGACCAAGACCAAGCTCGCCGGGGAAACTGCAGATCCGCCATGCCGCTCAGCCGCGCTCGCGGCCGGCGGCGACCTCTTGGGGTCCCGTCCACGTCGCGGACGACATCGAACCCCTTCAGCGTGCGGCGCCTGTCGGCGTCGCGGAGCGCGGCATTGACCGTCTCGCTGAGGCCCTTTGTACCCAGCTCCCAGGGCGCCGCGTCTGACCCGCGCGCGTCTACATCGACAGTTGCGCATGTCATCCACATCTTGGTTGACCTTCGAGAACTGGCGGCCGGCGTTTTGGTCTTGATCGCCCGCCTCAGTGGTGTGCCGGTGGCGGCTTCAGACAAACGTCGGCGGACATATCGTGCTACGATATGTCACGTAGTCGGTAGGTAAGTGCGCGATCGGAGGTGGTGCGATGGCGAAAGGCGATGCTTGGTAGTGAGTGCAACGCACGCACCCGCCGTCGATGCGCCCACGGACGAGAGGCGAAGCCCGACGCCGACCTTCGGCGTCTCGGGTGCCGAGCTCGCCAGACGTTGGGTACGCGGTGCTCTCGGGGCCCTCGGCGGCGCCGCCTTCGGCTTCGGTCTCGTAGTCGTCCTGCGGGCGATCTCGGGACTGCCGGTCTTCCAGGACGAACAGACCGGCTATCCACACATCATCGTCCCACTGTTCACCGCCCCCTTCGGCTTCCTGATCGGCTTCGGCGCGCTCGACTACTGGACGCGTTGGGCGCTCGGACTGCCGACCAGGCCCGACGATCACGCCGACCACGGCGCGGCGAGCTGGCGCGACTATTTCACCTTCAACACCGACCACAAGGTGATCGGCATCCAGTACATCGTCACCACCTTCACCTTCTTCTTCATCGGCGGTCTGATGGCGATGCTGATTCGGGCCGAGCTCGCGCAGCCGGGCACACAGATCGTCGACCCCAGCACCTACAACCAGCTCTTCTCGATGCACGGCACCCTGATGATCTTCCTCTTCGTGATCCCGGTGTTCGCCGGAATCGCCAACTACGTACTGCCGCTGATGCTGGGCGCGCCAGACATGGCCTTCCCGCGCCTCAACGCGCTCAGCTTCTGGATGCTCCTGATCTCCGGCATCATCCTGCTGGGCAGCTTCCTGGCGCCCGGCGGCGCCTTCGACGCCGGCTGGACGGGCTACGCGCCACTCTCCACCGGCGCTCCGTTGGGGCAGAGCTTCTTCAACGTCGGCCTCGTGATCGCCGGCTTCTCGACGATCTTCGCCGCACTGAACTTCGTCGTCACGATAGTCACCATGCGGGCGCCGGGGATGACCTTCTGGCGGATGCCGCTGCTCGTCTGGGCGAACATGGTGACGTCGCTACTGGTAATCGCGGCGGCGCCATTCCTCGCAGGGGTTCAGCTCATGGTCCTCTTCGACCGCCTCCTCCACACCAACTTCTTCCAGTATGGGGGAGGCGGCGACGTGATCAGCTACCAACACATCTTCTGGTTCTACTCCCACCCGGCGGTCTACATCATGATCCTGCCCGGCTTCGGGATCATCAGCGAGGTGATCTCCACCCACTCGCGCAAACCGATCTTCGGCTACCAGATGATGGCCCTCTCGCTGGTTGCGGTGATGGTCCTCTCCTACTCGGTATGGGCGCATCACATGTTCGTCGCCGGGATGTTCAGTTGGCTGCGAGTGCCGATGATGTTCACCTCGGCGCTGATCGCAGTGCCGACCGGAATCAAGATCTTCTCCTGGCTCGCCACACTTTTCTACGGCAAGATCCATCTGCACTCGACCTCGATGCTGTTCGCGCTCGGCTTCATCGCGAGCTTCGTCGTCGGTGGCATCAGCGGCGTGTTGGTCGCGATGGTGCCGATCGACATCCATGTCAACCAGACCTACTTCATCGTCGCCCACATCCATTTCGTCCTCTTCGGCGGCTCGGTCTTCACGATCTTCGCCGGCATCTATTACTGGTTCCCGAAGATCACCGGCCGGATGTACGACGAGCGGCTCGGGCGCATCCACTTCTGGCTCACCCTGATCGGCACCTGGGGGACCTTCCTGCCGATGCACTGGATCGGGATGGACGGGATGCCGCGACGCGTCGCCGACTACGCCGCGCAGTTCGGCGACTGGAACCTGCTGATCAGCTGCTTCGCCTTCCTGCTCGGCGCCGCCCAGCTCGTCTTCCTCTACAACATGGTCGTCTCCTGGCGCTTCGGCCCGAAGGCGGAGGCGAATCCGTGGAGCGCGAGGACCATCGAGTGGCAGGTCTCCTCGCCGCCGCCGCGCTTCAACTTCGAGCAGGAGATCCCTCGCGTCGTCGGCGCCCCGTACGCGTACGGCGTGCCCGGCGCCGTACATGCTCTGATGAGCACGCGGGAGGTACGTGAGCACGAAGCCGAGTTTGCGGAGCACGCCGCGCGTCGAACGTCCACCGCGAGGGCATAGGTTTGGCTTTGCCGGCTACCTATTCAGTGGCGCTACGTGCGCCGCCCGCGGGGATGGTGTGACGGTGATCTTCTTCAGGTGCCGGTCTGACGAGGGCGTAGTCCTGTCCGCCTGGACGCTGCCGCTGATCGTCGCGGCGATCGCGGTAGCGATCGTCGGGGGCTTCTACCTCGGCGGCCCGGGCCTGGGGTTGGCGGTGGGGGCGTTGGCGGCGTCCACGATCGTCGTGCTCGCCGCCCGAGCGGAGCCGCGGGGGCCGATCGTCCCCGCGCCGCTCCACGACCTGCGCCGTCACATCCTGCTCGTCAGCCGCTCGCCGCTCGAGGACCCGCGAACGGTCGAGGACATCGTCGACCTCTGCGCCGCGGTAGATCCCTGCGCAGCCGACAACGAGGTGAGCCTGCTGGTGCCGAGGTCCACCCGCCTCCTCGACCGCTGGAGTGGCGAGCGGCGGCCGACTCTGGAGGCGGCCCAGCGTCGCTGCGTCCTCTCGCTGGCGGCGCTGGCCAAGGCGGGGCTGGCAGCACAGGCAAACGTCGGCGACGAGGACGTCGTGCAGGCGGTCGAGGACCGCCTCCGCACCTATCCCGCGACCGACGTGATCCTCGTTACCGCCGACGAGGAGCGAACCGAGGCGGCGGAGGTCGCCGCCGAACTGCGGGCGCGGCTGCAGACCGACTTCCTCCACCTCGAGCCCACCGGCCCAAGCGTCCCGGTCGCTCCGCGGGAGCGCGGGCACCGCTTCGCGCCCTAACCGCCCAGGCCCCGGGAGGCCGATCATCGGTTCCGCTCCCCCGCGGTGACCATTCCCAGATTGGGACGAAGCGCTGGACTATCGACCGCACGCACGATGAGCTCAGATGAGCCAGGGCTATCGACGCATCTTCAGACGTTCGGGACGCCCTCCGTCCGTTAACACCTCGACGGCGCACGTCCGCTGGCCGCCGCTGTTCAGCCCGGTGATGGCAACGGGGATAGTCTCGCTGGCCGCTCGCGGAGCAGGCATCCCATCGCTGTCGGCCGTCCTGCTCTGGCTTTCGGCGATCCTCTACCTGGCGCTGGTCGTCTACCACTCGCTCCGTTTCATGCGCCGCCCGCGGGCGGTCCTCGAGGAGCTGCGGACGAGCGCGATCTTCGACTACCTCACCTTCGTCGCCGCCGGTGCGCTGCTCGGCGGCGGACTGGTGGCGTCCGGCGCGGGCAGCGCGGCGGCCTGGGTGCTGCTGGCGGTCTCGACTCTGGCCTGGCTGGCGATCGCGGTGGCAATCGTCTTCGAGCTGGTCGTCGTGCGCACCCTTCATCCTCGCTCGCAGGCGCAGGGAGGATGGCTGCTGGCGGTGGTCGCGCCGCAATCGCTCGGCGTCCTCTGCCTGGCGCTGGCCCGAGGCCGCCGTGCCGACGTCCTCGTGGCCGCGGCGCTCACCCTCTGGCTGCTCGGCACTGCGATCTATCCGCCAATCGCGCTGGAGCGGCTCGCGCGCCTGCGATCAAGCCGCAGGCCGTCTGCACGGATGCGCGCCGACGACTGGATCCTGATGGGAGCGCTGGCGATCTCGGCCCTGACCGGAAGCCTGCTTCTCGACCAGCTCGCCGGCTCGCGGCCCGCCGTCCTCGTGCTGGTCACGGCCCAGCTCGCGCTCAGCTGGGCGCTGGTGCCGCTGCTGTCCTGGGGCGAGGTCCGCCATGCAACCACGCGGCTCGCCGCTCGCGCCGCCAGCGGCTCGCGCTGGACCACCGTCTTCCCGCTCGGCATGCTCTCGGTCGCCACTCGCGCCTTCGCCGGCCCCGCCGGCCTGCCGGCGCTCCGCGATCTCGGCGACGCCTGCTTCGCCGTCGCCTTCCTCGCCTGGCTTCTCGCCGTCGCCTTCGCGCTCCACCAGCGCGTTGGCGACCTCCGCGCCCGGGGGAGGGGAACGCGCCCGGATCGGTAGCGCCGCGGCGCTAGAGCTCCTCGATGATCTCGGCCAGGTGCCCGAGCAAGCGCGCTGCCCCTTCGCGCTCGTCCGGCGCGAGGCGATCGAGCAGGAGGCGCTCGCGGTCAGCGAGCCAGCGCCGGGTTCGCTGCATGCGGCGGCGGCCCTCCGCGGTCAGGCTGACCGCCACCGTGCGGCGGTCGCCGACCGAGCGCAGCCGCCTCACCACACCGTCGCGCTCGAGCCCGTCGAGGACCCGCGTCGCGGTGGCAGGGGTGATCCCGGCCGCGGCGGCGAGCGCGCCGACGCTCAGCTGCTCCCCGGTTCCGAGGCCGCGCAGCAGGTCCCACTGGGAGAGCGAGAGCCGAGAGCCCGGGTCCCGGTTCCGAGCCCGCGAGCGCCGCAGAGCAAGGACGAACGCCTCCCAGGCAGTCGCGAACGCCTCCTCCTTTTCCCGAGCGGCGGCGCTCTCCACTTCCGCCTTCCGCTTCGACCTTGAACCGGTTGTCGTCGTCATCGGTTGCCTTCGACTCCGTAGGGTAACTAATATTTAGGGTATCTAACGACTCGGACGACGAGTCAACGACAACAACCGATAGGAGGCGAACATGGCCTATCGCTATCTCTACTACCTCGGTGTCGCACTGGTGGCCGGCTTCATCGTCGTCGCCACCCAGGCGTTCGCGACCGGCACCGTGATCTGGCTGGCGTTCAGCGCCGGAGCCCTGTTTACCCTCGGCGGCCTCGCGATGCTGCCGCGACCCGGGCGCACGCACCGCGCGATCGCCGCCGCCACCTGCGTGCTGGGCATCCTGATCGTGATCGAGGCGCTGCTGAGCTCGGGCTCGACCACGATCTGGCTCTCATTCGCCGGCGCGCTGGGGGTCCTGGCGCTGGCAATCGCCGGGCTGACCGCCCACGAGCTCTCGACCGAGCGCGTCGTGCACTCGCTTGAAGTCTCGCCGGGGCGGCCCGCCGAGGCCGAACACGAACCGTCAGGAATGACGGTCTGAGCCGGCCCGAACGGCGCGGCGGTTCCGGGGAGCGGGCCCGCCGCGCCGGGCCCCAACGGATGCTGACGGACCCAAGACACCGTTACGAGGGGATCTCCCTCGAGCTCCTGTGTCGTTACCGCGC
Organism: Actinomycetota bacterium; assembly: GCA_018268655.1. Classification (GTDB taxonomy): domain Bacteria; phylum Actinomycetota; class Thermoleophilia; order Solirubrobacterales; family 70-9; genus VAYN01. The sequence continues at coordinate 1,624 of JAFDWC010000057.1, read as the reverse complement.
AGCCCTCTCGCGCGGCACCGGTGCGGCGGGCAATCCCCGGCGTGATTCACCCCGGCCTGGTGAACCTCCTCGGGCTCATCAATTCCTCCTCGGCGCTCACGCGGTGTCACCACAGCATCGCCGCGAGCTCATCAGGCGGCATTCCCTGCCCATCGACGGCTCGTAATCGCCGCCGAATCTAGTCCCTGACACCCCGATCCAGGCACTTCGTCTAAGCCCTGAACGAGACTCGAACTCGTGACCCCTTCCACCATTAGGCGTCGCTGAGCGACGTCATCTGCGCCGAAAAGCGGCTGTTACTTTGGGTTCTCCGTCCACACGGTCGAGAACCTGCCAGACGGGTCGCAATATGCAGCGATTTGCCTCGCTGTCTGCCACTCGTGTCATCCGAGTGGCAGAACGATCTGAGGTCGACGAGATACCGAGACCGGCCGGGGCAGGTCAGACCTTGGTCTTGTCGTCGAAGGGGTTCTCGGCGGCGATCCCGTCGAAGCGCCTGAAGTCGCGGTCGCGGGTGTAGATGGTCCGCACGCCGTGCTGGCGCATCAGCGCCGCGAGGTGGCCGTCGGGCACGTCGTTGCCGCGGTCGGGGTCGTTGCGGGTCGCGAGATAGAGCTCCCAGAATCCCTCGCCCTCGCCCGGCGTTCGGACGTGGGGCAGTGCGATCAGGGCGCCGACATTGGCGATCGCCTCCGCCGGGCCCAGCGGGCGGGGTAACAGGGAGGGATGGGTGACGATCCGCAGATAGCCCATGATCGCCGGCCAGAACAGGTAGACGATCTCCGGCCCCGCGGCCAGGCGCTCGAGCAGCTCGCGGGCGGGTCGGTGGACGGGCTCGGCCTCGTTGGAGGCGTAGACGAGGACGTTCGCGTCGACGGTGACGCTCACTTCTCGAGCACGGCGCGCAGCGCCTCCTTGTCCTCGAGGTCGACCGCCGGCCTGCCGAGATCGCGGCTGACCCAGGTGAACGGCGGGGTCGGCGGCGCTTCCTCGCGCAGCTCGCGGGCCAGCAGCTGGGAGGCAAGCTCGCCGATCGACCTGCTCTCCCGCGCGCTTCGCTCGCGCAGCTCTTTCAGCACCGACGGATCGAGGTTGAGCGTCGTCCTGGCCATGATGCTTGATGCTAGCGCACCCTGCATCGCGCATCGAGTCCTGGTGCCCGGCAGTCGACTTCAGGGCTCGAGGGAACATCCCTCGCCGATGGCGTGGACAGGATTCAACCTGCGACCTGCGGAGTCATGAGCCCGCCGCGTCAGCTTGGCTGGGCTATGCGGGGCTGGGATTTACGCGCTCCTGGCGAGATCGGGCTTGGCCGGGGATCGGCCGAGCTACGTGGAGCTTCGTGCCCCATATCCGAAGCGCCCCGTGGAGTGGTCCGCTTTTCCGGATCCCGCGGCAGCGATCGCCGCCTCGATCCACGCTCTCGGTGGAGCGCCTGACGCGCCCTCGCCCGTGCGATAGATCCGGCACTTCAGGCCGAAATCGGTGCGCTCGTCCGCGCCCGGCTCGACGTCCACCCCGTCCACCCGCACCGTGGGGGAGCCGAGGAAGCGCTCGTGCTCCGCCTCCTCGATCGATTCGACGCGCCGCAGCTCCAGATCCGCCTCGACCCCGTGCTCGGCGA
>JAFDWC010000056.1 GCA_018268655.1 Actinomycetota bacterium | reverse complement strand
TCGGGGTCCCCTCCCAAAACACTCCAGCGGAGCCGCAAGGCGGAGCGTTTTGGGAGGGGACCCCGAGGACCCTCCCTCGCCCAACCCCGATCCCTCGCCGAGCCCTCAGCCACCCTCCAGCAGGCCCATCTCGCGCGCCCGGCGGACCGCCTGATCGCGCGAGGAGCAGCCGAGCTTGCGGTAGATGCTGGCGGCGTGCGTCTTCACGGTGTTGGGCGAGACGTGGATCCGCGCCGCGACCTGCGGGAACGAGAGGTGCTGCGGCAGGAACTGCAGGACCCGCAGCTCGGCCGGCGTCAGCGGTGGGCTCTCCGCCGCCGGGGCGGCGCCGATGACCGAGCCGGTCTCCTCGACCCAGGTGCTGAGGACGGAGTCGTCGGCCACCTCCGGCAGCTGCCGCGCCGCCGACGCCAGCATCTCCTCGGCCTCGCCGCGCCGGCCCAGCCGCGCCGAGGTCCCGGCGAGCGCCAGCTTCGTCTCGATTTCGTACCAGGGAGCGAAATGGTCGAGCTGCTCGAGCAGGCGCCTTCCGGTTTCGAGATCCTCGCTTGCCCTTGCGACCCTTCCCTGCCGGGCTCGGATCAGGGCCGAGGTCGCGAAGGCGATTGCCATCACCGGGTAGCTGGCGAGCCCGGTGCGCTCGATCTGGGCACGCGCCCGGGACATCTCCTCCTCCGCCAGCTGCCAGTCACCACCCTCGATCGCGATCAGCGCCAGCTGGGCGAGCGAGATCACCTGCAGATCGAGGGCGCCGACCGAGCCGCGGCGGACCCCTTCCTTGAGCCGCCGCCGGGCGCCGTCGGCGTCGCCCAGGAGGTGCATGCCGACCCCGTCGAGCAGCGAGGTCAGCGAGCGCCAGGGATCGTCCTCGGGAAGCAACGGCTCGACCGCGGCGACCGTCTCGCGCATCGCGGCCAGGCCGTTACGGGCGAGCGCCGCTTCGGCGAGAGCGAGGCCGGCCTCCATCGCGGTATCGCCGTCGCCCCCCGACCTGGCCGCCAGCAGCCGGCGGCTGGCGGCAGCCCAGTGCTCGGCGCGGGGGCCGCGGCCGAGCGTCAGCTCGGCCCAGGCGGCGGTGACGCTGGCGCCGGGGCTGGCGGCCACGCCGCGCTCTCCGAGCCGGTCCAGCCAGCCGACCAGGGTCGCGTTGCGACCGCCTGCCGAGTACTCGGGCACCGCCGCGAACAGCAGCTCCCCGGCGAGTTCGGCATCCCCGGCCTCGATCGCGTGGTGGATCGCCTGGTCGACGTTCTCGACCGCGGACCACCATTCCGAGGCGCGGCGGTGGACCCGCGGTACCGCGGCGGCTTCGGTGCGCTCGAGCTCGGCGCGCAGCATCTCCCGCAGCAGCGGATGCAGCCGGTACCACTCGCCGCGACGGTCGAGCGGGACCAGCAGCATGTTCGCCCGGCTCAGCTCGGCGAGCACCAGGCCCGAGCCCTCGCGCTCCAGGGCGAAGTCGCAGAGCGGGCCGCTGAGGCGCTCGAGCGCCGCCGCCCGGCGCAGGAAGGCGGCGCGGTTGCGGGAGGCGGGGAGCAGGAACTCCTCGCGCAGGTAGTCGGCGACGATCCGATCGTCCCCGGTGAAGCGGGCCAGGGCCCGTCCCGGGTCGGCGGAGCCGCCCAGGGCGAGCCCGGCGAGATAGAGCGCGGCGGCCCAGCCCTCCGTCCGCCGGGCGATCGCGTCGAGCTGGCGCGGCGAGAGCTCGACGCCGATCGCCGCCAGCAGCGTGGCGCACTCGCCTTTGGTCATCGCCAGCTCCCTGGTGCCGAGCTCGGTCAATCTGCGGCTGGCGCGCAGGCGGCCGAGCCCGACCGTCGGCTCGGTGCGGCTGGCAAGGGCCAGCTGGGACCCGGGTGAGATCCCCCGGCAGAGCGCGGCGACGATCTCCAGCGCGGCGGGCGCCTCGATCCGCTCCAGCTCGTCGAGGACCAGGACGAACGGCTCGGTCCGCAGTTCCAGCGCCGCCACCAGGCGCGGGGCGACGGTCTCCCGGACGTCGGGGCTGGGCCCGAGCAGGGCGTCGGTGAGGTCGGCGGGGAAGGGCTCGAGCGTGCCCAGCCGCTCGACGATCGCCTCGACGAGGACGGTGGGGTCGTTGTGCTGGGGGCCGAGGAGGATCGTGAAGGCAGGGCGTGGGTCCGCCGCCGTCCACTGCCCGAGCAGCACCGACTTGCCGTACCCCGATGGGGCACAGAGCACGATCACCCGCCGCGGATCCTCGGCGAGCCGATGCCGAAGCCGGTCCCGGGCGACCAGCTCCGAGGCGACGGCCGGGGCTCCACCGCTCCCGCGTGAGGACTCGTGGGGGGGCGCGGGGGCGTCGGCGGGCATCGGTTCCTTCCGGTCGTTGCTGCGCTCGCAAGCCTAGTGACAGTCGGCGCGATCCGCCCGCCGCTGCCTATGCGTCCGCCGGAACAAAGTAGAAATCTTGATTAGCGCTACAGTTCCGCCCCTCGTTTTTGTCTCTGGCCGATTTTTGTGACTGATTCCTGCGGAAAAAGGAATGTGATTACCCGAGGAGCAGCCCTCTGGTGCGCTGCTTTCGTCGCGGCACTGGTTTCTGTGGGACTGCTGGCGGCGCCCGGTGCCCAGGCAGCGCTGCAGCCCGGCTGCAGCCAGGCCGTCCCCGGTGGCGAAGTCATCTGCACGTACACGAGCGCCGGTGAGCACCTCTTCACCGTCCCCGCCGGCGTCACCGGGGTCTCGGCAACCGCGATCGGCGCCCCGGGCGGCGACGGCTCCTGGTCGATATATCCGAGCAGCGGAGGCGCCTCCGGGCTCGGCGGTCGCGGCGCCCAGGCGGCGGCTTCCTTCGCGGTGACGCCGGGAGCTCCGCTGTACGTCGAGGTCGGTGCGGCGGGGGACTCGGGCTCCTCCTACCTGACCGGGACCTGTCAGACCAGCGCGGGTGGGGCACCGGGTGGAGCGGCCGGTGGGAGCGGCCGCTGCTCCACCTCCGGCGCCGGTGCCGGAGGTGGCGGCGGCGGAGCATCCGGCGTGCAGACCGAGCCGGCGGCCTCGGCCCTGTTGACCGGGGGCCTGGGAGACCCTCGCCTGATCGTCGCCGGTGGCGGCGGTGGCGGCGGCGGGGCCTCGACCAACGGCGGCATCACCGGCCTCGGCGGCAGCGGCGGCGATGCTGGCGCCGGCGCCGCCGCGGGAGCCGGAGCGGGCGGCCACGGATCCGACTGCTTCGTCGCCGGGCCCTCCGAACCGGCCAACACCGGCGGTGCCGGGGCGCCGGGGGGGATCGGTGCCGGCGGCGGCCCGGGTGGCGCCGCCACGACCGTGACCCAATGCTCCCGCGGACGCATCAGCGGCGTCGATGGCGCCGCTGGCGTGGCCGGGCGCGGCGGCTCCGGCGGCGCCGCCATCCCCGCCGCCCTTCCGTTCTCCGGTGCCGGGGGCGGTGGCGGCGGCTACTACGGCGGCGGTGGGGGCGGGACCGGAAACCCCTTCGCGATCGGGTCCGGGGGTGGCGGCGGCGGTTCGTCCTACGCGCCGGGCGGCGTCGTGACGACGGCCGCCGCTGGCGCCGTGCCCTCGGTCACCGTCAGCTATCGCCCGCCGGCTCAGCGGATCGTCTACACCGGGCCGACGGCGGGCAGCGGCGGCGGGACCGGCAGCCTGAGCGCGACCGGCGGGCCCTCCGGCAATCCCGTCGTCTACACCAGCACCAGCCCCGAAATCTGCACCGTCTCCGGGGCGACGGTCACCTACCTGGCAGCGGGCACCTGCACCATCGTCGCCACCCAGGCCGGTGACACCGATTACGGCAAGGCCGAACTGATCATCTCGATCACCGTCACCGGCCCGGCGAAGCAGAAGCCCAAGCACAAGCGCAAGCCGCGGCTCGCGATCGAGAAGACGGCGAGCACCGGCTTCGCCCGGCCGAGCGCGGTGGTCGTCTACACGATCACCGTCCGGAACAAGGGGAACGGCGAGGCGCGGGGCGTCAAGGTCTGCGACAAGCCGCCGAGCTCCCTGACGATCCTGCGCAGCGAACCGGCGGCCGCCGGCAGGGGCTCGACCTGCTGGAAGCTGAAGAGCCTGGCCGCCGGCGGCAAGCGGTCCTTCCGGGTCACCGCCCAGATCGCCACCGACGTCGGCAGCTCCGTCGTCCGCAACCTGGCGACGGTCACCGCCGCCAACGTCGCCGGGGCGCCGACCGACGGCGCCAAGGTCAGGGTCGAGCCGCTGCCGAGCACCGCCTGCGGCTCGAGCCTGGCGCGGCCGCTCGGGCCGCGGATCGACCTTCGCTGCTGAGGCGGGGCTCGGTCAGGCGCCGCCGGGGCCGCGCCAGAAGCTGCGGGTGAAGAGGACGATCACCGGGATGATCTCGACTCGTCCCAGCCACATCTGGAAGGTGAGGATGACCTTGGCGAGGTCGCTGAAGGGGGCGTAGGAGCCGAACGGGCCGGCGAAGCCGAAGGCGGCGCCGACGTTGCCGAGGCAGGACGCCGAGGCCCCGATCGCTTCGAAGGCGTCGAGGCCGGTGTGGGCCTGTCGGGCCGCGATCACCAGCCCGAGCGAGCCGAGGGCGAAGGCGAGCAGGTAGAGGGCGACGAAGCCGATCGTCGAGCGCAGCGAGCGCTCGTCGACCGCGATGCCGTTGACCCGGATCGGCACCACCATGTCGGTGTGGGCCGCGGTGACCAGCTCGCGGCGGACGATGCGGAAGAGCAGCAGGTGCCGGATCACCTTGATCGAGCCGCCGGTCGAGCCGGCGGAGGCGCCGATGAACATCAGCAGCAGCAGGGTCATCGTCGCCAGCGGGCCCCAGTGGGTGTAGTTGCCGACCGCGAGGCCGGTGGTGGTCATCGTCGAGACCGCCTGGAAGGCGGTCTCGCGCACCGCGGTCGCGAAGCCGAGGCGGCCTTCCGCCAGCGCCTCGGCCAGGAGCAGCGCGGCGGCGAACAGGAACAGGAACAGGTACAGCCGCAGCTCTTCGTCGCGGGAGACGGCGCGGACCTGGTGCTGGACCAGGAGCCGGAACAGCCGCAGGAAGTTGATCCCGGAGATCAGCATCGTCAGCAAGAGAGCCCACTGGGTGATCGGCGCCAGGGTCGAGGCGGAGCCGTCGCGCGGTGAGAACCCGCCCAGGGCCACCGCCGAGGTCGCGTAGGAGAAGGCGTCGAAGAGGTTCAGCGAGGGGTCGAGGCCGAGCCAGCCGAACGCCGCCAGGACCAGCGTCGAGACGATGCTCAGCCCCACGTAGAGCCCCCAGAGCCGGCGCGCGGTCTGGCGGATCGTCGCGGTCAGCGGCTCGATCTCGGCCGGGCCGGCGAGCTCGGCCTGGAGCAGGCGCCGGCCGCCGACCCGCAGCCGCGGCAGCACGGCGACCGCCAGCACGATGATCCCCATCCCGCCCAGCCAGTGGCTGAGCTGGCGCCAGAACAGCATCGCCTCGCCGACGCCTTCGACGTGGCTGAGCACGGTGGCCCCCGTCGCCGTGAACCCCGACATCGCCTCGAAGTAGGCGTCGACCGGGTTCGACAGCTGGGGGACGTTCCCAAGCAGGAACGGGAGGGCGCCGAAGGCCGGCACCAGCAGCCAGATCAGCGCGACGACGAGGAAGCCCTCGCGCGGGCCGATCCGTTCCTCGCGCCGCTCGTCGGTGACCTGGTCGAGCGCCACCCCCGCCGCCGAGGTGGCCGCGCCCGCGACCAGGAACGGCCACGACGGTTCGCCCCCTGCCAGCGCCACCGCCGCCGGCGCCAGGAAGGCGGGGCCGATCCACTTCAAGACCCCGCCGAGGAGGTCGAGCACCGCGTCGACGTCGACGCCGAGGGCGCCGCGTCTGCCGCGGCGGACAGGCGTCGCTGCCGACACTCAGAGCGCTCGCTCGACGACCGCTGAGCGCTCCGCCTCGGTCAGGACGATCGCCCGGTCTCCCGGCCGCAGCACCTCGTCGCCGCGCGGGAAGACCGCGGTGCCGTCGCGGACCAGGGCGCCGATCACCGAGCCGGTCTGCGGCAGGTCGCGGAAGCGGACGCCGGCCAGCTCGCTGTCGGGGCGGACGACGATGTCGAGCACCTCGAAGCGGTCGTCGTCGAGCATCGCCAGCTGGCGGGTGCGCGGGTCGTGGGCGAAGCGGATCATCTGCTCGGCCGTCTCCAGGCGGGGGTTGACGGCGACGTCGACCCCACCCTGCTCGAAGACCGCGACCGAGATCGGGTCGTCGACCACCCCGAGCGTGAAGGGGACGCCGATCGAGCGGGCGAGGATCGCCAGGTAGAGGTTCTTGGCGTCGTCGCCAGTGGCGGTCACCACGGCGCCCGCGCCGCCGATCCGCTCGCGCCGCAGGAAGGCGCGATCGAGGCCGGTGGCGTGGAAGACGCTCGCGCGTGGCTGCTCGCTGGCCATCTGCTGGGCCCTTTCGGCGTCGGGCTCGACGATCCGCACGGTGAAGCCGCGGTCGAGGAGCTCGCGGGCGACCGCACCGCCGATGTGCCCGGCGCCGAAGATGACGACGTTGTCGATCGGGCGCTCGGTCGGGGCGAGGCGCTGGCTCCACTCGCGGGCCGCGGACGGCGACCCGATCACGATCAGCCGGTCGCCCGCCAGGACCTGCTGCTGCGCCCGGGCCGGCACCACCGCGTCGTCGCGGACGATGCAGGAGACGGTCGAGTCCGGCGGCAGGTCCGCCTGGCCGAGACGGCCGCCGACCAGCGGGCAGGACGTGTCGCGCGGCACGTCGAACTCGGCGATCAGCACCTGCCCGTCGGCGAACTGCTCGGTGGCGCGAGCGCCCGGCACGGCGATCATGCCGGCGATCTCACGCGCCGTCTCGATCTCCGCCGAGACCATGTAGTCGACGTCGAGATAGCCCTCTCGCCAGGACTCGAGGTAGTCGACGTCGGTGGTGCGGACGATCGTCTTCGCCGCGGACAGCCGCCGCGCCAGCATCGCCGCCACCAGGTTGGCCTCGGCCCGCGCCGTCGAGGCGAGCAGCAGCTCGGCCCGCTCGATGCCCGCCTCCTCGAGAGTCAGGCGGTTGGCGCCGTTGCCGGTCACCGTGCGCACGTCGTAGGCGTAGGAGAGGTCCCGCAGCCGTTCGGCGTCGAGGTCGACGACGATGAGCTCGTGCTCTTCGTGGAGCGCCTCGACGATCGTCATGCCGACGTGCCCCGCACCGACGACGATGATCCGCACGCCGGTGAGGGTACCGGGCCGCCTTCGCCTTCAGCCGACGCCTACAGGCGCCGCAGCCGTCGCAGCAGGCCGACGAAGGTCGCCGCCCAGGCCGCCAGGGCGAGCCCGAGGAACACCTGCGGCAGCGGTTCGAGGAACTCCAGGCTCAGCGCTTCGGCCATGCGGTAGGTGGCGACCGCATACATCCCGAGCGGGAAGACCGCGCCCCAGTAGAGCGGGTCGTATTCGAACGGCAGCCGCTTGTAGCCGTAGCGCCAGACGGCGAGGATCGCGATGATCGGGATCCACCAGGTTCCGGTCGCCCAGTAGAAGACGGTGAATCCCTCGAGGAACGGCCGCAGCGAGTGCAGGAAGGGGGCGTCGCTGATCCCGCTGTTCTCGACCAGGAGCGAGCCGGCGAGGACCGAGATCGCCATCGCCCCCATGTTGATCCAGTAGGGCGGCGCCAGATCGTCGGGCTCGAAGCGGAAGAAGGTGTAGCGATAGAAGATCAGCGAGATGATCCAGATGTAGAGCATCCCGCCGAACAGCCACATCGAGAGGGCGACGAAGTTGGCGTGCAAGCGCAGCGGCTGGCCCCAGTGCGCCGCCAGCAGCGCGGTCAGCACCGCGATCGCCTGGGTGGCGACCACGGCGAGCAGCCAGGTGCCGCTGATTCCCTGCGCCAGGGAGGGCTTGTCGTGCTTGATCGTCAGCGCCGTGAAGACCGTGTAGATCAGCGCCAGCCAGAGCACGCTGGCGATCGCCAGCAGCACCACCGCCAGCTCGAACTCGTGCGCGATCACGATCGTCTCGGCGCCGAGGACGCCGGTCGCGGCGACGGCGGTGAGGAAGCCGAAGCCGCGCTGGTGGCTGGTCAGGTCCTCGAGGACACGCCGCGGGTAGCGCCGCACCCGCAGCGCAGTGATGCCCCAGATCACCAGGTAGGCGACGGCGTTGAGCGCGAAGAGGACGTAGGCGAGCGGCCGCGGCCCCATCAGGTAGCAGCCGATAGAGATGATGCCCGTGGCCATCACCAGGGCGAAATAGGAGGGCGAAAGGTCCTCTAGCCAGGCCACGGGAGCTCGCCGCGAATCCTAAGGGGGTCGTGCGTCTCTCCTATGCTCGCCCGCGAACGTGGATCGCTACACCGTCACCGCCGAGGTCTGGCTCCATCCCGGCGAGGCCGGATGGCATTTCGTCACCCTGCCGTCGCAGGTCGCCGACCAGGTGAGGGCTCGCAACGAGGGCTCGGGCAAGCCGTTCGGGTCGGTGCCGGCGCGGATCGAGCTCGGCGGCAGCGCCTGGTCGACCTCCTTGTTCCCCGACTCCAAGCGCGACACCTACCTGGTCCCGATCAAGGCGCAGGTGCGGGGCCGGGAGGGGATCGAGGACGGCGACGAGGTGACGCTGACGATCGTCCTGCGGTAGCGAGTCGGTTCGAATCGCCGGCGGCGGTGCCGGCTCGTCCCGGCACCGCCGCCTGAATTTGACGCGCTGCGGCCTACTGGCCCTGCAGCGTCATCGAGAACGTGCCGAGCAGTTCGCCGGCGGCGAATTCGCTGCTCGCAGGGGGCGCCGTTTCGCCGCCCTGGTTGAACACCGAGTTGAGCGTCGCCGCGGCCGGCGCCTGCAGCTTCGCTTCCGCGCCCTTCACGGTGATCTGCCGCGTCGTCGAGTTGGTCGAGATCGCGTTGCTCGGGAAGACGAGGTCGACGATCGAGGAGCGGCCGGTCTTGCCCGGGAAGGGCGGGTTCGGCAGAACTTCGATTTCGACGGTTGCCGTCTTCTGGGTGAATTCGACCTGGATGTTGGTCAGCTTCATCTCCGGCGAGAGGGTTTTCCCTTTCTTCAGGATTTCGATCCCGCCGCTGGTCGCCACCGAGCCCGAGCTGGCGTTCGGCGCCACGGTCCCGCCCGTGATCGGGAAGGTGAACTGGGTCACTTTCGAGTTCTTGGCGGGGGAGATCGGCTTGATCCCGCTCGAGAGGTCGACGCCCTTTTCGCCGAGCTTCTTGAACGCCGCGGTGGCGCCCTGGAACGTCGCTTCGCCCTGGCCGAGGATCGTCACGGTCTGCGGGACGGTGGTGCTGAACTCGTTGCTCATCACCCGCTGGTTGATCCGCTTGGAGCCCTGGAGGCCGAGCTTGTTCGAGATCCGGTTCGCCGCCTTCTGGGTCAGGGTCAGCTGGCTTGCCTTGATCCGTGCGCCGAAGCCTTCGCGGCTGATCGTCGGCGGGCCGAAGTTGCCGAGCTGCATGTGGGCGCCGGCGATGTTGGCGCGGACGGAGCTGTGCACGGTGTTGACTTCGACCCCGGTGACCGCCACCGAGCGCGCACCGCGGACGAGCTGAAAGCCACCGAAGCTGGTGATGTGGCCCTGGCCGTTGGTCGGGTCGAGCATGCCTTCGCTGACCGGCAGGCTGATCTTCGCCCCGGCGGCCTGACCGGTGCCGACCCCGGCCAGGCCGATGCCGAGGTTGGTCAGCTTCTTGACGAAGCCCTTCTTCAGGTGCAGGTCGGTGGTTCCTCCGGAGATCGGGTCCCGCGCGGCCGAGGCGGCGGGAACGAAGGCCAGGAGCGCGGCGAGCACCGTTGCCGCTCCGACGATCGTCCGCACGGCGACGGGCCGGGTATTGGCGCTGGTCATTTCGTCCTTCCGTAGTTGAATGAGACTCTGAGCTTTCAACACCCCACCGGCGCGATGTTCCGGTCGCCACCCCCTGGATCGGGTACTTGCAGGGACCCGTGGCGTCCGGGCTCGAACCGACTCCGAGGGAGGAACCGCCATGGCCGTGAAGCTCCACCGCTGCTCGAACCAGTGGGTCAAGTTCAGCGCCCACCCCTGCTGGAAGGTGCAGAAGGCGCTCGACGAGCAGGGAATCGAGTACGAGCTGGTCAAGGGACCGCTGCGGAAATCGAAGCGCACCGAGCTCGAGCGCCTCTCCGGGCAGCGCGACTACCCGGTGATCGAGTTCGCCGACGGTGCCGTCTACCGCGAGCAATCGAGCGAGATGGCGTCCCGGATTCGCGACGGCAAGCTGTCCGAGGTCGACCGGCCGCAGCAGGCCGGCTGAGCCGGCCCTCCGCGCGGCGCCTCAGCGCGACGCCGCGCGGAGCGGCTGCGATCCCCAGCTGTCGCGGCGCTCGCCGGCTCGCGGGAAGAGCGTCTCGAGGCGGGCGACCGAGGTGGCCTGGGTCGCGTCCGTCTCGGCGCGCTCGCTCTGCTCCCAGGCCACCAGGGCGGCGGCGATCGCGTCGCGATCGGGGGCGCGGTCGAGCGCCCCGGCCAGCGCCAGCGCGTTCGTCATCGCGGTGCCCGCGCCCTGGCCGATCGTCGGCGGCATCGCGTGGGCGGCGTCGCCGACGATCGCGCCGCGACCACGCGACCAGGCGTCGACGCGCACGGTGTCGTAGCGGTCGGTGTGCGGTGCGGCCGGCAGCTTGCGGAGGACCGGCTCGAGCAGGGGAAAGCTCGCGCACCAGACCCCGGCGTCGAGCGGATGGGCCACAGCCGGCGCGTCCTCGGACCCGGCGGCCAGCATCAGGTAGAGGTCATCCGCGTTGCACGGCACGTACAGCACCCGCCGGCGGGCGCCGAGGTTCCAGTGGTCGACGTAGTTGCGCCACTGACCGCTGCTGCCGGGGGCGCGCGAGAGGGGCACGGTGAAGCGGATGATCCTGATCGCCTCGAACTGGGTCCGCTCCCGCAGCAGTCCGAGGGAGTCGCGGACATGGCTGCCGATCCCGTCGGCCCCGATCGCGACGTCGGCGGGCCAGCGGGCCCCGTCGTCGGTCAGGAGCGCGCCGTCGGGGTCGGCGCCGACCACGCGGGAGCCCGTTTCCACGCTGACGCCGGCGCCGCGCGCGGCCTCGAGCAACGGCGCGTGGAGGTCCTGCCGGATCATCGTCACCATCCGCAGGTCGCCCGGCAGCGGAAACGGGCGCAAGCCGATCTGCGCCCCGCGCTCGTCGCGGTCCTCCCAGGCCGCGGCGCTGTGGCTGCGGGCCAGTACGGTGCGTTCGAGCCCGAGCTCGGCGAGGACCCGCAGCCCGTTCTCCCAGAGGAAGATGCCGGCGCCGTCGGCGCGCGGCTCCGGCGCGCGCTCGTGCACGCGCACGCTCCAGCCGAGCCGGGCCAGCGCCGTCGCCACGGTCAGCCCCGCGAAGCCGGCGCCGGCGATCTCAGCGTGGCCGCGCACCGGTCAGCTGAGCGGCGGTCCGACCACCGTCATGTCCCAGCGCTCGGCGACCGCCGCGACCCGCTCGCGGTCGAACGCGGTGCTAGGCGGCATCGCCGGTTCCGGGGCCGGCTCGCCCGCCTCTTCCATGAAGCCGGCGAGCGCACCCGAGGTGGCCAGCTGCAGCGTCCGCGCACCATCGGGGCCGACCCTGAAGGCGTGCGGCGTCCCCCGCCGGACCATCAGGAAATCGCCGGCACCGAGGTCGAGCTCCTCGTCGCCGTTGCGGAACCGCATCGCCCCGGCGAGCAGGTAGAACGCCTCGTCCTCGTCGTTGTGGACGTGCAGCGGCGGCGCGTGGCCCGCGTGGAGATGAGCCTCGAGTACCGTCGGTCCGGGCAGCCCGCCGCTCCCCGCCTTGATCGTGACCAGGTTCCCCGCGAACCAGAGGTGGCGGCCTTGGCCGGACGGCACAGGACTCTCCATCGCTCAAGCCTACTGCATACAGAATACAAACCAATCGAGCAGAGGAGCGGGAGGTCGGGTCGCTTGACAGGCCGCACTTACTGAATACAGTTGGCACAAATGAGCATGGAGACGACCGACCTCTCGGCGCTGCGGCGCGACACCAAGCTGAAAACCCGGCGGATCGCCGCCGACTACGTCGCCGACGGCCTCCGCGAGGCGATCCAGAGCGGCCGGCTCGCCGACGGCGCGGTGCTGAGCCAGGCGGCGATCGCCGAGCACTTCGAGGTCTCGCGGGTGCCGGTGCGGGAGGCGATGCGGCAGCTGCTGGCGGAGGGACTGATCCAGTGGCAGGCGCACCACGTCGCCGTCGTGCGGACGCTGTCGCCGGAGCGGATCGGCGAGCTCTTCGACCACCGGGCGTTGCTCGAGGGCTACATCACCGAGCGCGCGGTGCCGCTGATCGACGCCGCCGCGATCAGCTCCCTGCGGTCGAAGAACGAGCAGATGCGGGAGATCGCCGACCACGAGCGCTGGCTGAAGGCCAACGGCGAGTTCCACGACGTCATCCTCGCGGTCGGCGGCGACGAAACCGGGTTCGAGCTGATCGAGTGGCTGCGCTCGCGCTCGCGCCGCTACGTCCGCATGTGGAGCGGCCCCGGCGAGCTGCACCGGCCCGAGGAGGCGGGCCGCGAGCACGACGAGATCGTCCGCCTGATCGAGCTCGGCGACGCCCCGGGGGCGAGGGCGGCGGTCGAAGCGCACGTCCGCCACACCGGCGAGCGTCTGGTCGCCTACGGGCGCGCCCGGGAGCAGGCGGCGGTCGCCGACGGCGGCTAGGGGGCCTTGACGGCCTCCGAGATAGTGAATACAGTTTCCACCCCCGGGAGCGGAGGAAGGAGCGATATGCGATGCGGCAATGAGCCGTCCACGGGCACCTACTACGAGGTCCTCGGCGAGGGCGGCGAGGCGCCGGCGGTGCTGATGATCCACGGTGGCGGCGCCACCGGGGCCTGCTTCCGCGGCGACCTCGACGGTGGCCCGGGCTGGGCCGACCAGCTGGCCGCCCGCGGGCACGAGGTCTGGGTCACCGACTGGCCCGGCTGCGGGCGCTCGGGCAACCGCAACGTGATCGACCTCGAGTACGCCGACATCGTCGCCGGCTACCGCCGCCTCCTGCGCGAGGTGATCGCCAAGCCGGTGGTCGTGATCCCGCACTCGATGGGGGGCGCGACGACCTGGCAGCTGGTCGAGCACGACTCCGACCTGGTCGCCGGCGTCGTCTCGATCGCCGCCTCCTTCCCCGGCAACATCCAGTCGCGCTCGACCGTGCTCGGCGAGGACGGCAGCGTGATCCGGGTCCGCTTCGAGGACTCGGGCGCCGAGTTCACGATCGACCGCGGGCGCGGCTACCTCTACGAGGACGACTACGTCTACCGCCAGGGGATCGGCGGCAGCACCCGCTTCCCGATGGACAGGGTCGACGCGATGCGGGCCGGCTTCGTCCCCTTCCCGCCGAAGATGCTGCTGCAGCGGATGGGGGTGCTGCCGGGGCTGCCGCCGGTCGCCGACACCAGCGGCTTCGGGGAGCTGCCGATCCGGCTCCTCGCCGGCACCGAGGACCCCGCCCACACGCTCGAGATCGAGCGCTCGACGGTCGATCTGCTGCGTTCCTGGGGAGCCGAGGTAGAGCTCGTCTGGCTCGGCGACCGCGGCATCGTCGGCAACGGCCATTTCATGATGTTCGAGGACAACAGCAGGGAGATCCTCGCGGTGATCGACGAGCAGGTGAACGCCGTCGCCGCCGCCAGCCGCGTCTAGACCCCAACCGGAGGAGAGCATGGAGCCCAACCCCGTCTACGACTACTCGGCGATCGTCCGCCGCCCCAAGTTCGAGTTGCCCGAGGGCAAGAAGATCGCCGTCTACTGCGGGATCTCGATCGAGCACTACGCCTGGGGGCGGCCGGCGCTCAGCCTCGCCCAGTTCACCGCCGAGCTGGTGCCCGACCCGACCAACTACGGCTGGCGCGACTACGGCCCCCGGGTCGGGATCTTCCGCCTGATGGAGATCTTCGACCGCTTCGACCTGAAGGCGACGGCGCTGCTCAACAGCGAGGTCTGCGACCGCTACCCGGAGGTGGTCGAGGAGGGGGTGAAGCGGGGCTGGACCTGGGTCGGCCACGGCGGCGACAACTCGACCTGGATCGTCGGCATGGACCACGACGCCGAGCGCGCCTACATCGAGGGGGTGAGCGAGCGGATCGAGCGGGCGACCGGCTCGCGGCCGCGCGGCTGGCTCGGCCCGGCCCTGACCGAGAGCGCCAACACCAACCAGATCCTGGCCGAGGTCGGCTACGACTACAGCCTCAACTGGGGGATCGACGACGAGCCGGTGCCGCTGAAGGTGCCCGACGGGTCGCTGCTCTCGGTGCCCTACTCGACCGAGCTCAACGACCTGCCGTCGTTTGTGATCCAGGGCCAGAGCGCGCCCGACTTCGCCGGGGCGCTGATCGACCAGTTCGACCAGATGCTCGAGGAGGGGGAGGAGCGGCCGCGGGTGATGGGCTTCGGGATCCACCCCTTCCTCAGCGGCCAGCCCTACCGGGCCCGCCACCTGGTGAGAGCGCTCGAGCACATGACCGCCCGCCGCGACGAGGTCTGGTTCACCAACCCCGACGAGATCGCCGCCCACTACCTGGTGACGCGGGGGGCGGAGGCGGCGTGATCCTGATCGTCGGCGCCTCGCTGGCCGGCCTGCGGGCGGCCGAAGCGGTGCGCGAAGGCGGCTACGACGGCGAGCTGGCGATCCTCGGCGAGGAGCGCTCGATGCCCTACGACCGGCCACCGCTCTCGAAGGAGGTGCTGCTCGGCGAGAAGGGGGCGGAGGAGGTGCTGCTGCCGGTCGCCGACGGGCTCGACGCTCGCTGGCTGCTCGGCGAGCGCGCGCTCGGCCTCGACCCGGTGGCGAAGCGGGTCCGCACCGCGGCCGGCGAGGAAGTCGGCTACGACTCGCTGATCGTCGCCACCGGCAGCGGGCCGCGGCGGCTGCCGGGCCTCGAGCCCGACGGCGAGCGGGTGCTCGAGGTGCGGACGATCGAGGACGCGCTGAAGCTGGCGGCGGCGCTCGACCGGGCGGAGCGGCTGCTGATCGTCGGCAGCGGCTTCATCGGCGTCGAGGTCGCCTCGGCCGCGCGCGCCCGCGGGGTCGCGGTCTCGGTCGTCACCCTCGACCCGCCGCTGGTCGCCGCCGGCCACCTGGTCAGCCGCGCCGCCGCCGCGATGCTGGCGGCGAACGGCGTCGAGCTGTACGAGGAGCACACCGTCGCCAGCCTCGAGCGGCGCCCGGACGGGGTCCTCGCCACCCTCGACGAGGGGACGACGATCGCCGCCTCGCTGGCCGTGGTCGCGGTCGGCGCCGCGCCCAACGTCGGCTGGCTCGAGGGCTCGGGGCTGGAGCTCGAGAACGGCGTCGTCTGCGACGCCGAGCTGCGCGCGGTCGGGGTCGAGGACGTCTACGCCGCCGGCGACGTCGCCCGCTGGCCGAACCCGCTCTTCGCCGGGCGGCCGATGCGGATCGAGCACTGGGCGAACGCGATCGAGCAGGGCGACGCGGTCGGCGCCGCCGTCCTCGCCGGCGCCGATGCCGAGCCGTTCGTCTCCCTGCCGAGCGTCTGGTCGGACCATTTCGGCACCAGGCTGCAGGTGGTCGGGCTGCCGGCGCTGGCCGATTCCTTCGAGCTCGCGGCGGGCGAGGTCGGGGCCGGGGAGTTCGCCGCCCTCGCCCTGTTCGACGGAAACCCGGTGGGTGCGGTGAGTTACGGGATGCGCCGGGAGTTCGCGAAGCTGCGCGCCAGGATACGATCGGAGTTGCCGGTGAGCGGTTCGATCCACTGAGATGCGAGCTCAGTGGGCCTCCGCCGGCCGGCGCTTGGAGCGCAAAAGCTGATGATGGATTCCACCGATCTCTCTGTGATCAAGCTCGACGCTCCGATGCGGGGGCGGAAGATCACCGCCGACTACGTCGCCGACGCGCTCCGCGAGGCGATCCAGAGCGGCAGCCTGCCCGACGGTGCGGTGCTGAAACAGGCGGCGATCGCCGAGCGCCTCGGCGTCTCCCGGGTCCCCGTCCGGGAGGCGATGCGGCACCTGATGGCGGAGGGGCTGATCCAGTCGAGGGCCCACCACGTGGCCGTCGTCCGCTCGCTCTCGCTGAGCCGGATCGCCGAGGTCTACGACTACCGGGCGCTGGTCGAGGGCCACATGACCGAGCGCGCCGTCCCCAAGCTGACCGAGGCGGACCTCGGCCGGCTGCGGGCGAAGAACGAGGAGATGAAGTCGGCCTCGAGCCACACCACCTGGCTCCGCCTCAACAACGAATTCCACGCGGTCATCCTCAAGGCCAGCGGCGACGAGACCGGCCTCGAGCTGGTCGAACAGCTGCGGCTGCGCTCGGAACGCTACGTGCGGATGTGGAGCGGCGGCAAGGGCGTGCAGAACCGCGAGGACGTCAACGCGGAGCACGCCGAAGTGATCGAGCTGATCGCGGCCGGGAAGGCGAAGAAAGCGCGGCAGGCGATCGAACGGCACATCCGGCATACGGGGGAGCGGGTGGTTGCGTCGGGGACGGACTTTGGGCGGGCCAATGGGTTGGTCGGGGCGGGGGATTCGGGCTAGGGACCGGGGGTTGGCGGGGCGGGGCGGGGCGGGGATTCGGGCGAGGGACCCAGGGTCTTGCGGGGCGGGGCGGGGATTCGGGCGAGGGGCCAGGGTCTTGCGCGGCGGGGCCCTCGGCACTCCTCCCCGTGAATTTCGTCGCTCGCCCCTTTCAGGGGCTCCGCTCCGATGATGGAGCGCCCCCTTTCAGGGGGCGCAGATATCGGATTGCATTTCCGCCGCTTCGCGACATTCCCGGGGAGGAGTGCCGAGTACCCCGCTACGGAAAGCTCCCGTTCAACGCCGAGGGACGGGATCACCCCCCCAACTCTCTTGAAGCTGACAAGGGACAAAGCGCCTCGGCTCTCGGTAGAGCTGACAAGCGACAAAGCGCCCCAACTCTCTTGAGCTGACAAGGGACGGGAGCTGGTCGGCGACTTCCGTGCGGTTGTCCCCGCATAGCGGGGACAACCGCACCGGGAGTGCGGCCGGCGCTTGCCGAGCTACGGCAGGGATTCGTTCCCTGGCAGGAGCCGGGAGGACGGCGATCTGGG
>JAFDWC010000055.1 GCA_018268655.1 Actinomycetota bacterium | reverse complement strand
GAGCGCCAGTTCAAGATCGTGACCCAGTACTCGATGGGGCCGATCGAGGAGATCGGGCTGCTGAAGATGGACTTCCTCGGCCTCCGCAACCTCGACGTGATCGAGGACGCGATCGACATCATTCGCCGCTCACGCGGCGAGGAGGTCGAGATGGACGCGATCCCGATCGACGACGCCAAGACGTACTCGATGCTGGCCAACGGCGACTCGACCGCGGTCTTCCAGTTCGAGTCGGAGGGGATGCGCGACGCCCTGCGCAAGGTCAAGCCGACCGAATTCGCCGACCTGGTGGCGCTGGTCGCCCTCTACCGCCCCGGCGCGATGGCCTACATCCCCGCCTACGCGAAGGGCAAGAAAGACCCCTCGAGCGTGCGCTACCCGGACCCGCGGATGCGGGCGATCACCGAGGAGACGCACGGCTGCGTCATCTACCAGGAGCAGCTGATGTCGATCGCCCGCCAGATGGCCGGCTTCTCCGGCACCGAGGCGGACGATCTGCGCAAGGCGATCGGCAAGAAGAAGCGCGACCTGATGGCGACGATGAAGGACCAGTTCCTGAGGGGGCTGTCCGAGTCGAACACGGCCGCCAGCGTCGCCGCCGACCTCTGGAAACTGAACGAAGCCGCCGCCGACTACTCGTTCAACAAGTCGCACGCCGCCTGCTACGGGCTGATCGCCTATCGCACGGCTTACCTCAAGGCGAACTACCCGGCGGAGTACATGGCGGCGGTGATCTCGTCGGTGATGAACACCAAAGACAAGGTGCCCTTCTTCGTCAACCGCTGCGCGGAGATGGGGATCGACGTGCTGCCGCCGGACGTCAACTCCTCCGACCACAGCTTCGTCGTCTCCGAAAACGCGATCCGCTTCGGCCTCGACGCGGTCAAGAACGTCGGCCACTCGGCGGTCGAGGCGATCCTGCGGGCCCGGGAGGACAAGCCGATCGCCTCGATCTGGGACTTCTGCGAGCGGGTCGATTCGCGGGCGGTCAACAAAAGGGCGATCGAATGCCTGATCAAATGCGGCGCCCTCGACTCGACCGGGGCGACCCGCAGGGGCATGCTGGAGATCCTGCCGGCGGCGCAGTCGGCGGGGCAGAAGGCGCAGGAGGACGCCCAGCTCGGTCAGGGCTCGATCTTCGACTTCGGCGACGACGCTGGTGCGGGAGAGTCCGCCGCGGCGCAGGTCTCGCAGCACCGACCGCCGATCTCGGCCGCCGAGTTCGACCGTGCCGAGCTGCTGGCGATGGAGAAGGAGACGCTCGGCACCTACCTCTCCTCGCACCCGTTGACGGAAGTCGGGCTGGCGCTGCGGGCCCGGGTCGATTGCCCGATCTCGGCGCTCGAGGGCAAACCGGACGGCGCCTGGGTGACGGTCGGTGGGATCGTCGTCGATTGCAAGAAGATCCGCACCAAGAGCGGCAGCCAGATGATGTTCGCCACGCTCGACGACGTCGAGGGGCAGGTCGAGATGCTGGTCTTCAAGGCCGATGAGGCCGAGAGCGCGCAGGTG
Organism: Actinomycetota bacterium; assembly: GCA_018268655.1. Taxonomy (GTDB): domain Bacteria; phylum Actinomycetota; class Thermoleophilia; order Solirubrobacterales; family 70-9; genus VAYN01. Next base: position 15,511 of record JAFDWC010000055.1, on the reverse strand, counting down.
ATCGCCCCCGACGCGATCGTCCTCGTCCGCGGCCGGGTCGACCACAAGGACCGCGGCGAGACCAAGCTGGTGGTGCAGGAGGCGCAGCGCTTCGAACCCGACGGCGAGGAGATCGCGGCGGCGGCAGCGGCGAAGAACGTGACCCCGCTGCCCGGCGGCCCGTTCGAGTTCGCCCTGCTCGACTGCCGCAAGCTCGCCGAGCCGGGCCTGGTCGACGAGCTGAAGTCATTGTTCGAGGACCACAAAGGGGAGACCGACGTGCACCTGGTGATGCACACCAGCGAGGGCCCGAGGACGCTGCGGTTCGGGAGCCAGTACCGGGTCCAGCCGTCGGCGAGCCTGCGGCAGGAGATCGATCAGCTGCTGGGCGGCGCCGCGATGGCGGCGTAGGCGGGGGTTCTCCTCCGCGGGACCAGGGTTTGCGAGCGGGAGCGACGGCGTGCCCCTTCCGAAAACACTCCGCCTTCGGCTCCGCTTGAGTGTTTTCGGAAGGGGCACCCCATCCCTCCCTGACGAAGCGCACGCGCCCCAGGGTTCGGGCCACCCCATCTCTCTTAGAGCTGGCAAGGGACGGGGGCTGGTCGGCTCTCTCTGGAGCTGACCAGGGACAAAGCGCCCCAACTCTCTCTTGAAGCTGGCAAGGCATGGGGCTGGTAGCTGACTTCGGTGCGGTTGTCCCCGCATAGCGGGGACAACCGCACCCGAGTGCGCCCGTCGCTCGCCGAGCTACGCAGGGGATTCGTCCCTTGTCAGCCTTAGACAAAGGCGGGTGGCGAGTCGTGCGCTTCGACGCCCCTCACGCCCAACCCCCGTCCCTAGCCCCGCAGACCCGATTCCCGACCGCCCCGACCCGTACCTTTACCTGTTCCCATGCCCCTGAGAGTCCGTCTCAACCCGCTTGGCCATGCGATCCCCGCTCTCTAGACTTCACCCATGAGCGTTACCCGCACCGAGATCGGCGAGTGCCGGCAATGCCGGTCCTTCTGCGACAAGATGGTCGAGCCGCGGGGCTGTGTCGAGCTCGGCTGCCGCTTCCTCTACAGCTACGTCGACCGCCTCACCGGCAACCAGTACGTCGGCTGCATGCAGGAAGTCTTCAGTGCCGAGATCGACCTGGAGGCGGTCCTGCAGCCCGGCGGCTTCGGTGGGGTCAAGATGACAGGCGAGTCGCTGCCGCACTGCCAGTTCTCGGTCGAGCGCGCCTACGCGGGCGAAGGCGAGTCCTATGACTGCGTCAACCGCCGCTTCTTCGACTGCACCGACACCGGCGCCGAGGGGCTGCGCGCCTTCGACCTGCGCGACGTCTGAGCGACCGGGAAGCCGAGGCTTCCCTAGAAGACGACACGATTTCATGTAATACTGCGGCTCATGTCCTCGGATGCCGCCACGGTCGACGATGCCAGCGCTGCCGACGCGCTGGCCGCGGTGACCGCCGACAGCGGTGAGGCCCAGAGCAACCAGGCGGCCTTCACCCTGGACCTGAACCAGGACCAGAAGGACATCCAGGAGTGGGTCCACGGCTTCGCCGAGGGCGTCGTCCGTCCGGCCGCCCACGAGTGGGACGAGCGCGAGGAAACGCCCTGGCCGGTGATCGAGGAGGCCGCCAGGATCGGCCTCTACAGCTTCGAAGGGCTGGCCCAGTTCTGGGCGGACCCGACCGGGCTGACGCTGCCGATCGCCAACGAGGAGCTGTTCTGGGGCGACGGCGGCATCGGCATGGCGATCATGGGCACGACGCTCGGGGTCGCCGCGATCTTCGGGCAGGGAACCGGGGAGCAGATCGGCGAGTGGATTCCTCAGTGCTTCGGCACGCCGGAGGACGTCAAGCTCGCCGCTTTCTGCGCCTCGGAGCCCGACGCCGGCTCCGACGTCTCGGCGATCCGGACCAGTGCCAGATACGACCAGGCCAAGGACGAGTGGGTGATCAACGGCCAGAAGGCCTGGGCGACCAACGGCGGCATCGCCAACGTCCACGTCGTCATCGCCACGGTCGACCGCGCGCTCGGCTCGCGCGGTCACGCCGCCTTCGTGGTCCCGCCCGGCACGCCCGGCTGCACGATGGGCGCCAAGGTCAAGAAGCACGGCCTCCGCGCCTCCCACACCGCCGACGTCCACCTCGACGACTGCCGCGTTCCCGGTTCCTGCCTGCTCGGCGGCAAAGAGAAGCTCGACGAGCGCCTGGCACGGGTCCGCGAGGGCAAGAGCGGCAAGGGCCAGGCGGCGATGCAGACCTTCGAGGCGAGCCGGCCCGTGGTCGGCGCCCAGGCGCTCGGGATCGCCCGCGCCGCCTACGAGTACGCGCTCGGGTACGCCAAAGAGCGGGAACAGTTCGGCCGCCCGATCGTCGAGAACCAGTCGGTCGCCTTCACCCTGGCCGACATGAAGCTCGAGATCGACGCTGCTCGGCTGCTGGTTTGGCGGGCCGCCTGGATGGGCAGGACGGGACATAAATTCGAGAACGCCGAGGGCTCGATGTCGAAGCTGAAGGCCGGCGAGGTCGCGGTCTGGGCGACCGAGCGGGCGATCCAGATCCTCGGCGGCAACGGCTACACCAGGGAGTTCCCGGTCGAGCGCATGCACCGAGATTCCAAGATCTACACGATTTTCGAGGGCACTTCAGAGATCCAGCGCCTGGTCATTTCGCGCGCGATCTCCGGTGTCCACCTCAAATAGACGAAGACGGCGGGAGAGCAAGGGCCGGTCGGGGGGCCGGCCCTTGTCGCCTGCCGTTTTCCGGGACGGCCCGTGCTTCCGGGACGGCCGGTAGTCAGGCGCCGCGGCGTTTGAGGCCTTCGCGGCGCAGCCGCTTGGCCGTCGTCACTTCCGCCTTGCTGGTGCCCTTCTTTTCCGGCCCCGGCGTCTCCAGGGTTGCCGGCAGGCCCTCGAAGCGGGGCTCGGAGAGGAAGGCGGAGAGGCCGCGCTTGCCCATCTCGCCTTTGCCGATGTTGGCGTGGCGGTCGCGGCAGGAGCCGAGCGGGGCGGCGGCGTCGTTGACGTGGATGGCGCCGAGGCGCTCGACCCCGACCTTCTCGTCGGCTTCGTCGAGGACGGCCGCGAGGTGGGCATCGTCGGTGATGTCGTAGCCCTGGACGAACATGTGGCAGGAGTCGAGGCAGAGGCCGAGCCGCTCGCCGCTGCCGGCCAGCTCGATCAGCTCCGCGGTCTCGTCGAAGTTCCGGCCGAGCAGGCCTTTGTGGCCGGCGGTCTGCTCGAGCAGGAGGCGGCAGGAGTCGGTCCGCTCGAGCGCCTCGGCGATCACCTTGCCGGCACGCTTCATCGAGGGGCCGTGCGGCTCGCCTTTCTGGGCGCCGGGGTGGAGGACGACGCCGCTGGCGCCGATCCCGTCGCCGATCGCGAGGGCATGGCTGAGCGAGGTCAGCGACTTCCGCCGCAGCTCCCTGTCTTTGCTGGCGCAGTTGATCAGGTAGACGGCGTGGATGATCACCGCTTCGATCGGGGAGGCTTCCATCCGCTCGCGGAACTCGGCGAAGTCCTCGGGCCCGTAATTGGTAGGCCGCCACATTCGCGGGCTCTGGTGGAAGATCTGGATCGCTTCGCAGCCCCGTTCTTGGCCGCGCTCGACAGCTTTGGCGAGCCCGCCGGAGGTCGATACGTGGCAGCCGATCCACATCGCCGGCGCATCCTATGGGCGACCTGGGGTCCGTGGCCCCGCGCGCCCGCGACGGTTCAGCGGTGCCGGCGCGCGCGCAGGACGACGGTGCGGGCGGCGCCGCTGCCGCCGGCGTTGAAGACGCTGACCCGCAGCCGCAGCTTGCCGCGGCGGGCGAGGGCACGCGCGGCCCAGTCGCCGAGCGTGACGCGGAGCCGTTCGCCGGTCATCGGGGCGAGCCGATAGCCACCGCCGCCGGCGAACCTGGCACCCGACCGCAGCCGCACGTGGCCGCCGCAGGTATCGCCGGCGAGCCCGCCGTGGCAGGCCAGCGGCACCGCGACGACCCGGCCGCCGAGGAACTTCGGCGCCGCGGTGATCGTCGTCGCCAGCGGCGGTGGGACGAAGGTTTCGATCGCGCCGGCGAGGCCGAGCTCGGGGGCCGAGACGTCGCCGCCGGGGGTGGTTTCGCGGACCCCGGTGGCGAGCAGGAGTTCGCCGTTCGGCCCGGCCGCGATCGCGTCGATCGTGGTCCGGCATTCGGGCTCGATGCAGGTCGGTTCGCCGCTGGCGCCGCTGGTCGTGATCGAGCCGACCTGGTTGCCCTGCGAGTACCAGAGGTCGCCGGCGGGGCCGTTCGCGATCAGCCTGGTGCCGTCGCGGCCGGGGACCTTGAACTCGGTGATCGCGCCGCCCGGGGTGATCCGGCCGATCCGCGGCGCCCCTTCCTCGCTGAACCAGAGATTTCCGTCGGGCCCGGTGGCGATCGCCGCCGGTCGGCTCGCGGGATGGGGGAGGGGGAACTGTGAGACCGCGCCTTCGCCGCTGACGCGGGCGATCGCGTCGGCGCCGCGCTCGGCGATCCAGATCGCCCCGTCGGGGCCGACCGTCACCCCCTGCGGTTCGCTGCCGGCGGGCAGCCCGACGACCGAGCTTTCGCCGCTCGCGTTGGTGCGGCCGAGCGCGCCCTGGCGGGATGAGAAGCGCAGGGCCCCGTCGGGGCCGAGGACGATCGCCTGGTTGCCGGCGAGCGGGACCGGGACTTCGGCGGCGGTCCCGGTCGGCGTCACCCGCAGCAGCTTGCCTTCGTTCGAGCTGAGCCAGAGGTTGCCGGCGGGCCCGGCGGCGATGCCGGTCAGTTCGCGGGTCGGGGTCCGCCCCGGCGGCAGTCGGTATTCGGTCAGCGTGCCGTCGGGCGCGATCCGGCCGACGACGTCGTAGCCGCCGACGTAGCTGGAGCCGCCGAACCAGAGGCCCTGCCCGGTGCTGGCGATCGCGGTTGCGTAGACGCCGGCGCCGAGCCTGGTTGCCGTCGCGCCGGCGCTGGGCGCGGCGACCAAGGCGCAGCCGAGCACGGCGAGCGCCGCCAGCCAGCGGCGCGATCGGCGACGAGGATCGGTTCCCACCATCGAATGGATCAACCTATCGCCGCGCCCGGAGTCGCGGTCACGGTGGCGCCCGGCGGCGAGAGCCCCGCATCTGGAAGCATCCGCGGCGATGACCGCCGCCCGGCCGCCGCGCCTCCGCTTCGCTCCCTCGCCGACCGGCGCCCTCCACATCGGCGGCGCCCGCACGGCCCTCTACAACTGGCTCGCCGCCCGCCACGACGGCGGCGAGCTGGTGCTGCGGATCGAGGACACCGATCGCGAGCGCTCCACCGAGGAGAACTGGGAACAGATCGTCGACGCGCTGGAGTGGCTGGAGCTCGACTGGGACGAGGGGCCGGTCTCGCAGTTCGGACGCGCCGAGCGCCACCGGCGGGCGCTGGCGCGGCTGCTCGAGTCCGGTGCCGCCTACCGCGACGCCGCGACTGCCAAGGACGTCGAGGCCTGGAAGGCCGAGCGCGGAGCGGGGGCCGGCTACCGCGGGACCCCCAGCGACGAGCCGGGAGCGGCGGTGCGGCTGCGCGTCCCCGACGCGGGGGAGACGGTGGTCGAGGACCTGATCCACGGCCCGGTCGCCTTCCCCAACGCCAGCTACGACGACTTCGTGATCGCCCGCGGCGACGGCACCGTCCTCTACAACTTCGCGGTCGCGGTCGACGACGCCGAGATGGGGATAACCGAGGTGGTGCGGGGCGATGACCACCTCTCGAACACGCCGAAGCAGCTGCTGGTGCTGGCGGCCCTCGGGCACGAGGCTCCCCGCTACGCCCACCTGCCGCTGCTGCACGGCCCCGACGGTAAGAAGCTCTCCAAGCGCCACGGCGCCGCCTCGGTGCAGGAGCTGCGCGAGGCCGGCTACCTGCCGGCGGCGGTCCGCAACTACCTGGCGCTGCTCGGCTGGGGGACCGACGACGACACCACCCTGATGCCGACGGCTGAGCTGGTGCGGCGCTTCCGGGTCGACGACGTCGGCAAGGCGGCGGCGATCTTCGACGAGAAGAAGCTGCGCTGGCTCAACGGCCGCTACATGCGGGAGCTGCCGCTCGAGGACTACGTCGCCGCGGTCGCCCGCCACCTCGGCCGCGAGCCCGACGAGCGCCTGCGCGAGGCCTGCGCGATCGCCCAGGAGAAAGCGCAGACCCTGGACGAGGTCTGGCCGCTGATCCGCTTCCTCTTCGAGCCGCCGGTCGACGACCCCAAGTCCTGGCAGAAGGTGATGAGGCCGGGGGTGGAGGAGCCGCTCGCGGCCGCCCGCGAGGCGCTCGGCGACGTCGAGCCGTTCGCGCCGGAGCCGATCGAGGCGGCGCTGGCGCCGGTCCTGGAGAGGTTCGAGCTGAAACCGGGACGTCTCTACCAGCCGATCAGGGTCGCGATCACCGGCAGCTCGGTCTCACCGGGGATCTTCGAGTCGCTCGCCGCCCTGGGCCGCGCCGACAGTTTGGCGCGGATCGACGAGGCTCTGGTACGCCTTCGCTCAGCGAAACTGGACGAATGATCGAGAACCCCCTTGCGGCGGGGGATACGTCCGGCTAAACCATCCGTCCCCCGCTGCCGATGAGGGGGCATGGCAGCAATCTCCAGCCCGAAGTTGGGCAAGCTCGACGCGGAGGAAGTGGAGGCGCGCGTGGACGCGGTGCGCCGCGGCGATTCCGGCACCCAGAAAGGCGCCGCCGCCGCGCCCGGCAGCCGCCTCGCCGACGCCTTCGAGGCGGTCGAGCGCTTCCCGGTCCTGGTCGAGTCCCGCGAGCGGGTGATCGAAGCCGCCACCGGCGACCAGCCGCGGGTCTCCGAACTGGTCGAGGCGGTCGAGTGCGACGTCTCGCTGACGATCTCGGTGCTCCGCTTCGCCAACCGCAGCGGTCTCGTCGCCGGCGGGGTCGCCGGCATCCCCGAGGCGGTGGAGGTGCTGAAGCCCTCCGGCGTCCTCGCGATCGCCGGCACCGCCCCCAGCTTCGACTTCTTCGAATCCAACGGCGGCTGGGAGCTGAAGCCGGAGCGCTTCCGCGTCCACGCCCTCGCCACCCAGCGCGCCGCCGACCAGATCGGCCGGGTCGTCGGCTGGGTCGAACGCGACGAGCTGGCGGTGGCGGCATTGCTGCACGACGTCGGCCGCCTCGTCATCTCCCGCCTGCACCCGGGCTACAAGGTCTACTTCGACTCGATCAACCGCACCCCCGAGCAGCGCCTCCGCGACGAACGCGACCAGCTCGGGATCGATCACACCCTGGTCGGCGGCGTCCTCGCCCGCCGCTGGAACCTGCCGAGCCGGATCGCCGTCGCGATCGAGCGCCACCACGCCGAGGACGCCGACGGCCTCGCCGCGATGGTCGCCACCGCCGACATGATCGCCCACTACTCCCAGGGCGAGGCGATCGCGCCGGAGCGCCTGCACGCCGCGGCGGAGGGCTGCGGCCTCGGCCGCGAGCAGGTTCGCGACCTCCTCTACGAGCTGCCGCTGCCGCGCCAGGACGCCTCCCGGATCAGCGAGCCCTGCCCGCTCTCGGCCCGCGAGCTCGACGTCCTCCGCCACCTCTCCGAGGGCATGGTCTACAAGCAGATCGCCAGCGAAATGCAGCTCTCGGTCTCGACCATCCGCACCCACCTCCACAACGTCTACGGCAAGATCGGGGCGGTCGACCGCGCCCAGGCCGTGCTCCTGGCCCGCGACCGCGGCTGGATCTAGTCGAGCAGGTGCTCGCGCAGGCCGATCGCGACCGCGTGGGTGCGGTTGCGGGCGCCGAGACGGGCGAGGGCGTTCTTGGTGTGGGTCTTCACCGTCTCCTCGGAGAGGCCGAGGGCGCGGGCGGCGAAGGTGGACGACTCGCCGTCGGCGAGCAGCTGCAGGATCTGGCGCTGGCGCCGGGTCAGCTTGCCGCGGCTGCCTTTCGGCGGCAGGCCGGGGTCGAGGAAGCTCTCCTGCGCGGCCGCCGCCGCGACCGCCCTGCGCAGCTCCTCGGGGCTGGCGGTGCGGGCGACATAGGCGCTGGCCCCGGCCTGGATCGCGGCCGTGGCATGGTGGCGCTCGTGGCTCTCGCCGTGGGCGACGATGCCGAGCGCGGGTGCGACCCGGTGCATCGAGCGGATCGTCTCCTGGCCGGAGATCGACGGGGTGCCGCCGCCGTTGAGGCGCCAGCGCATGTCGACGATGGCGACGTCGAAGTCGCCGATGTCACGCAGGAGATCGAGGCCCTCTTCCCGGCTCTCGCTCTCGAGGACCTCGAAATCGTCTTGCAGGACTTCGCGGACGCCGAGGCGGACGAGCGGGTGTCCGTCGATCACTAGGCAGTTTGGGCGATCGCTCAGGACTGCTTCCGATCAATCGAATTTACGGGTAAGGCGCCGGTCGCATCCTCCGCGGCCCCCTGCGATCGATCCTAGTGCCTCGCCGGGGGGTGCGGTAGAAAGCCGGGTGTGATCTCGGTTACCTCGAAGTCGCGCTATGCGGTCGTCGCCCTCGCCGAGCTGGCTCGCTCCGGCGATCGGCCGGTGCCGATCAAGGAGCTGGCGGAGCGGCGGGAGATCCCCGAGCAGTTCCTCGAGCAGCTGTTCTCGACCCTGCGCCGCGGCGGTCTGCTGACCAGCCACCGGGGGATGCGCGGCGGCTACACGCTCTCGCGGCCGCCGGAAGAGATCACCGTGCTCGAGGTGGTCCAGACCCTCGACGGCAAGATCGGCACCGAGGCCGACGAGGCGGGGGGGATCTGGGCGGAGGGCGTCACCGCGCTGCGCAAGGTGTTCGCCCAGACGACGATCGCCGAAGTCGCCCGCCGCGAGGCCGAAGAGGCCGGCTCCGGGATGTACTTCATCTGAGGCCTCAGCTGACCTTCGCCTGCCGACCGACCCGGTGATCTAGAGTCCCGCCAGATGTCCGATCGTCACCAGGACCTCGAAATCGCGGCGCCGCCCGAGGCGGCGCGCGAGATCGTTCTCGAGGCAGTCGCCGAGCTCGGCTGGAAGTGCCTCGAGGACGAAGACGGCGCCCTCGTCGTCCGCGAGTCGCCGCGGTTGCTGCTGGGACGCTGGCCGGTGGGGATCAAGGTCTCGATCGCCGGCGCCGATGCCGGCGGCAAGCGCTCGGCGCTGGAGCTGTGGGGGCGGATGGGCGGCTTCGGACCGTTCATCGCCGAGCAGCTGAAGGAGCGGATGGAGGAGTTCGCCTCGCGGCTGCAGCGGCAGGCCGCGGCGTACTCCGCCTCGTCCGCCTAGCGCGGTGGCCGGCGAGCGTCAGCTCGGCGGCGGCGTCCTGATCCGCCAGCCGCAGCCAGGCGACGAGTCCGGCTACGAGGAGCTGTTCACCGACCCCGCCGTCTCCGCCTGGCTGCGGCCCGAGCCGCTGCCGCCGTTCAGCCGCTCCGACCTCGCCGGGATGCTCGCCGACGACCTCCGCCACTGGCGCGACGCCGGCTTCGGGCCGTGGGTGCTGGTCGCGGCGGAGGGCGAGCTGGTCGGCCGGGTCGGGCTGCACCGGACCTCGATCGGCGCCGAACTGGTCACCGAGCTCGCCTGGACCGTGAAGCCGCGCTGGCAGGGGCTCGGGCTGGCGACCGGCGCCGCGGCGGCGGGGACCGAGCTGGGTCGCGCCGTTGGGCTCGAGGAGCTAGTGGCCCTGGTGCTGCCCGCCAACCTCGCCTCGCGCCGGGTGGCGGAGAAGCTCGGCATGCGCTCCAGCGGCGAAGTCAGCCACGCCGGCCTGCCGCACCTGCTTTACCGGCTCGAGCTGAGGGGCTGATCCGGTCCGGCGAGCGCGTCTAGACTGGCGCCGATGAGGATCGGAGCAGAGGCTTCCGCGGTGGTCGGAGGGACGCCGCTGGTCCTCCTCGACCGCTTTGGGCGGGAGGTCGGCGGCGATGTCTGCGCCAAGCTCGAGTACTTCAGCCCGGGTGGCTCGGTCAAGGACCGGATCGGGGTGGCGATGATCGACGCCGCCGAGGAGGAGGGGCTGCTCCGGCCCGGGCGCTCGGTCGTGGTCGAGCCGACCAGCGGCAACACCGGGATCGCGCTGGCGATGGTCTGCGCGGCGCGGGGCTACGAGCTGATCCTCACCCTGCCCGAGGGGATGAGCCGCGAGCGGGCGAAGCTGCTGCGCGCCTACGGCGCCGAGGTGAGGGAGACGCCCTCGCTGGGCGGGATGAACGAGGCGGTCGCCCTGGCGGAGGAGATCCGCGAGCAGCGCAAGGCGTTCATGCCGATGCAGTTCTCCAACCCCGCCAACCCGGATGCCCACCAGCGCACCACCGCCGAGGAGATCTGGGCCGACACCGACGGCGAGGTCGGCGCCTTCGTCACCGGGGTCGGGACCGGCGGCACGATCACCGGGGTGGGGCGGATGCTGAAGGAACGGGCACCGGAGGCGCTGGTGGTGGCGGTCGAGCCGGCGAGCTCGCCGGTCCTCTCCGGCGGCCCCCCGGGCCCACACAAAATCCAGGGGATCGGGGCCGGCTTCGTGCCCGAGGTGCTCGACCGGGCGGTGATCGACGAGGTGATCGCGGTCGGCGACGAGGAGGCGCTGGAGACGGCGCGACTGCTGGCCAGCGAAGAGGGGATCCTGGCCGGGATCTCCTCCGGGGCCAACCTGCAGGCGGCGCTGCAGGTCGCGGCGCGGCCGGAGCTGGCCGGGAAGCGGGTCGTCACCGTCGTCTGCGACTCGGGCGAGCGCTACATGTCCCTACCCTTCTTCTCACCATGAGCCGCTGGAGCGAGCTGGCCCGCGAGGTGCGCGCCGACGTCGCCGCCGCCCGGCAGCGCGACCCCGCTGCCCAGGACGTCTCCAGCTTCGAGATCCTGACCAGCTGGGCCGGGGTGCAGGCATTGCTCGCCCACCGCGCCGCCCACGCCCTGCTCGAGGCGCGGGTGCCGCTGCTGCCGCGGGCGATCGCCTACGTCAGTCGCGCCGTCACCGGGGTCGAGATCCACCCGGCGGCGGAGATCGGCGAGTCGTTCTTCATCGACCACGGCGCCGGCGTGGTGATCGGCGAGACCGCGGTGATCGGCGATTTCGTCACCCTCTACCAGGGGGTGACCCTGGGCGGCACCGGGTTCCAGCGCGGCAAGCGCCACCCGACCGTCGGCGACAACGTCACCGTCGGCTCCGGCGCCAAGCTGCTGGGCCCGATCGCGGTCGGCGACGGCGCCAAGATCGGCGCCAACACCGTCGTCGTCGAGGACGTGCCGCCGCGCTCCACCGTGGTCGGAAACCCCGGCCACACGGTCCGGGTCGAAGGCCGCCGCCCGGAAGGCCCCGACGCCGACTGGATCCACCTGCCGGACCCGATCGCCGAGGCGATCAAGTCGCTCTCGGAGCGGATCGGCGAGCTCGAGCGCCGGCTCTCCGAGCTCGACGGCCGCGAGAACGGCGAGGGCCCGGCGGCGGAGATCCAGCCCCGCACAGGCCGCTCCTCCGCCGGCGGCTGACCCGACCGTTGGCGCTTTAGTCCCCTACGCAGGGGAGAAAAGCGCCAGCGCGGAGCCCGCCGCGCTCGTGTCTATGCTCGGGAGCCGATGCTTCAGAGCGAGTTCGAGCTCCCAGCCGACGGCGAGCAGCCCTCCCCCGGCGCACCCACCGAGCCCGGCGCGGACCGCGTCGAGCGCCTGCTGGCCGGGCTGAATCCGCCGCAGCGGGAGGCGGTCGAGCACACCGAGGGGGCGCTGCTGGTCCTCGCCGGCGCCGGCTCTGGCAAGACCCGGGTCCTCACCCACCGGATCGCCTACCTGCTCGCCACCGGTGCCGCCCGCCCCGGCGAGATCCTCGCGATCACCTTCACCAACAAGGCGGCGGCGGAGATGCGGGAGCGGGTCGGCGCCCTGGTCGGCCGCTCGGTGCGGGCGATGTGGGTGACGACCTTCCACTCCGCGTGCGCGCGGATGCTGCGCGCCGACGCCGAGCGGCTCGGCTACTCGCGCGGCTTCACGATCTACGACCAGAGCGACTCGATGCGGATGCTCAAACGCTGCCTCGGCGAGCTCAACGTCGACCCCAAGCGCTACCCGCCGCGGGCGGTCCAGAACAAGATCTCCGGCGCCAAGAACCAGCTGATCGACCCCACCGGCTACGGCGAACTGCAGGTCGGCGGCTTCGAGGAGGTGGTCGCCGAGGTCTTCCCGCTCTACGAGAAGCGGATGCTGGAAGCGAACGCGATGGACTTCGACGACCTCCTGGTCCGGGCCGTCAACGCACTCGAGCTGTTCGAGGAGGTCCGCGGGCGTTGGCGCAACACCTTCCGCCACGTCCTCGTCGACGAGTACCAGGACACCAACCACGCCCAGTACCGGCTGCTGCAGCTGCTCGCCGCCGAGCACGGCAACCTGATGGTGGTCGGCGACGAGGACCAGTCGATCTACGGCTTCCGCCACGCCGACATCCGCAACATCCTCGACTTCGAGCAGGATTTCCCGGAGGCGGAGATGGTCAAGCTCGAGCAGAACTACCGCTCGACCCAGACGATCCTTTCGGCCGCCAACGCGGTCGTCGACCGCAACCGGCAGCGGCGGCCGAAGGAGCTCTGGACCGAAGAGTCGGGCGGCGAGCCGGTGCAGCTGAACGAGCTCGGCGACGAGCACGAGGAGGCGCGCTGGGTGGCGGGGGAGATCGAGCGGCTGGCCGAGGAGGAGGGCCTGAAGCGCTCCGAGGTCGCGATCTTCTACCGGACCAACGCGATGAGTCGGGTGCTCGAGGACACGCTCAACCGCTACGACGTCTCCTACCAGGTGATCGGCGGCACCAAGTTCTACGAGCGGGCCGAGATCAAGGACGCGGTCGCCTACCTCAGCCTGCTCGTCAACCCGGCCGACCAGGTCTCCTTCTCGCGGGTCGTCAACTCGCCGCGGCGGGGGATCGGCAACACCACCCAGGGCCGGCTCGCCGCCTACGCGAACACCACCGGGCTGCCGATCTGGGAGGTGATGGAACGGGCCGAGGAGGTGCCGGGGCTGAGCGCCGCGGCGATCAAGTCGGTCGGGCGTTTCTACGAGACGATGGACGCCCTGCGCGACCGGGTCGAGGGGGCCGCCGTCGCCCAGATCCTCGAGCGGGTGCTGAACGAGACGGGCTACCTGGAAGCGCTGGCGGCCGAGCGCACGGTCGAGGCGGAAGGGCGGGCCGAGAACCTCGAGGCGCTGGTCGCGGGCGCCGCCGAGTTCGACCTCGAGCGCGAACGCGAGGGGGAGAGCGAGGTCGAGCCGCTGGAGGAGTACCTGCAGACGATCTCGCTCTACACCGAGCAGGACGGGCTCGAAGGCGCCGCCGAGGAACTGGTGACGCTGATGACCCTCCACAATGCCAAGGGGCTCGAGTACGACACGGTCTTCGTGGTCGGCTGCGAGGATGGCGCCTTCCCCCACATGCGGGCGCTCGAAGAGGGAGCGGAAGAAGAGGAGCGGCGGCTCTGTTACGTCGCCATCACCCGGGCAGAACGGCGGCTCTACATGACCTGGGCGCGGGAGCGGCGGCTGTTCGGCCGAGCCGAGCGCAACCTGCCCTCGCGCTTCATCGACGAGCTGCCCGCGGAGCTGACCGAACGCCACGGCGGCCCGCCGGCGGGGATGACCAGCTGGGACTCGACCTTCGCCGGGGCGGGCCCGGCGGAAGCGGTCGACCCGGGGCCGGCGCTGGCCCTGCAGACCGGCGACGACGTCGTCCACGCCAGCTTCGGCGACGGGGTCGTGACCGGGGTCGAGCCGGGCGGCGTGATCGTCGTCCGCTTCTCCGGCGACGGCAGCGAGCGCAAGCTGATGGCCGACTACGCCCCGATCCGGAAGCGGTAGCCGTGGCGGCGCGGGTGATCGACGGCAAGGCGGTGGCGGCGGCGGTCCGGGCGCGGGTCAGGGGCGAAGTCGCCGCCTACGCGGAGTCGGCGGGGCGGACGCCACTGCTGGCGACGATCCTGGTCGGCGAGGACCCGGCCTCCCAGATCTACATCCGCAAAAAGGGCGAAGCCTGCGAAGAGGTCGGGATGCGCTCGGTCCACCACGGGCTCGACGCCGCGACGGGTGAGGCCGAGCTGCTGGCGCTGGTCCGCGAGCTCGGCGAGGACGACGACGTCGACGGCATCCTCTGCCAGCTGCCGGTTCCCGATCAGATCGACGAGAACGCGGTGGTGGCGGCGATCGAGCCGAGCAAGGACGTCGACGGCCTCACCCCGCAGAACGCCGGCCTGCTCGCCCACGGCGAGCCGGGACTGGTCCCCTGCACGCCGAACGGGGTGATGGAGCTGCTCGCCCACGAGGGGGTCGAGCTGGAGGGGGCGGAGGCCGTCGTGGTCGGCCGCTCGAAGCTGGTCGGGGTGCCGGTGGCGCGGCTGCTGCTGCTGGCCAACGCGACGGTGACGACCTGTCACTCGCGGACCCGGGACCTGGCCGCCGTCTGCCGCCGCGCCGACGTCCTCGTCGCCGCGGTCGGGGTGCCGCGGCTGCTCGGAGCCGACGCGGTCAAGCCCGGCGCGGTGGTGATCGACGTCGGCGTCAACCGGCTCGAGGACGGCCTGGCCGGCGACGTCGACTTCGAGGCGGCGGCCGCCGTGGCCTCCGCGATCACGCCGGTCCCCGGCGGGGTCGGCCCGATGACGATCGCGATGCTGCTGGCGAACACGCTGCAGGCGGCCCGGGCGCGGGCGCCCGGGGCGTAGGAGATCGGCCCGGCGCCTCGAATCCTCAGCCCATGGACCTGACCAAGCTGAGCCAGGGGGAGAAGATCGCCGGCGCCTCGGCGATCGTCCTCTTCGTCTTCATGTTCTTCGACTGGTTCTCGGCCGAAGTCAGGATCGGGACCCGCGGCGCGAGCGAAGGCGTCAACGCCTGGGACGCGCTCGACTGGATCCCGATCGTCCTCGTGATCGCGATCCTCGTCGCCCTCTTCGTCGTCACCCTGCGCCTCACGGACTCCCGCTACGAGCCGCCGATCTCCGCCAACTCGATCGTCGCGATCCTCGGCGGCCTCTCCTTCCTGCTGATCCTCTACCGGATCATCGACCCACCCGGGGCGAGCGGCTCGACGCCCGGCTTCTCGTTTGAAGTCAGCCCCGAGTTCTGGATCTTCGTCAGCCTCGTGGCGGCGGCCGGGATCGCCTACGGCGGCTATCGGGCGATGGGCGAAGAAGGGGCGAGCTTCGGGGAAATCGGCGACAGGTTCGGTCGGTAGGGCTGCGAGGGATCGCGAGGGGTCAGGGTTTTGCGGGGGGAGCGCCGGCGTGCCCCTCCCGAAAACGCTCCGCCTGCGGCTCCGCTTGAGTGTTTTCGGGAGGGGCACCCCACCGCTCCCTACGAAACCGCTGAGGACTCGCAACCTCTCGAAGCTAGCGAGCGAGCTGCGGACGTCCCCCTTTGCTCTGAGCTTCCGAGCTTCGAGGCCGGGGAGCTAGACAGACTCACCTCGGGAGGGGGTCGGGGGACCCTCCGAACGTTTTGCGGCTGAGGCTGGGAGCTCGAGCGGGGCGCCAGCCGAATACGGCGAGCCGACAGGCCGAGAGAGGAGGGTCCCCCGACCCCCTCCCCGGCGGAGCGCCCGTGTTCGAGCTGCTGCCGG
>JAFDWC010000054.1 GCA_018268655.1 Actinomycetota bacterium | reverse complement strand
TTCGAACCAGCGACCTCTCGCGTGTGAAGCGAGCGCTCTTCCACTGAGCTACGCGCCCGGGCCGCTTGATCTTACGACGGACGCACGTGCGGTTAGCCGCTCGGCTCTCCGTCCAAAGCCGTATGCGTTCGGTATGGGGGCTTCAGGTCGCAATTCGCCCCTACCGAAAAGTGATGGGCGTTCTGCAAGGCAATCTCGGAAGGAGCAACGTGACTGGAGCGCTCGACAATCGATTGAGGTGGACCCTCGGGGCTGGGGCTCTGGTCCTCCTGATCCTGACCTTCGCCGCCGGCTCGGCCCGGGCGGCGACGACGGTGTACCCGCCCGGCGGGGGTGCATTCAGCGGTGGCGCCGAAGGCTGGGCGACCGTCAACAAGGAATGCAAACTGCTCGTCGTCGAACTCGGCCTGCTCTGCGAAAACCAGGGCGCATACGACGGGACCGCCGGCAATCCGGCCGGTTCGTTCGACGCTCACACGAAAGCGATCGTCAACCTGCTCTCGACCTTCGACTCGAAGGTCGACTTCCGCTCGCCCGACTTCGCGGTGTCCGCGGCCGGGTCGGCGACGCTCCATTTGGAGCGCCAGTTCGTCCCCAGCAACGGCCTGGTGGAACTGCTGCCGACGGGCAAGTACAGCGTGGTCCTGCTCGACCGGACGACGGGCACGCAGTCGATCGCGCTCGAAGAGCCGCTCTCCAGTCTGACCTCGACGTTCGTCGGTAAAGACGCGGCGGTCAGCGTCGCCGCCGGCCACACCTACGCGGTTGAAATCCAGACCGAGGTTGCGTCGACCGCGAAACTCGGCCTCGCCGCCGAAGGCGACCTCCGCTTCGACAACGTCTCGCTCACCGTCTCCTCGAGCGAAGGTGGTGGCGGCAACAACGGTGGCGGCGGTAACGGAGGCAATGGAGGCAACGCGGGTAGCGGAGGCCTCACCGACGCAAGGCTCGAAGGCCTGATCAAGTCGAGCCTGGCGGGACCCGCCACGGTCAAGGGCAGCAAGCTCTACGTCAAGGCCAAGTGCCCGGCGAAGGTCGGAGCCGCCTGCAAGGTCACGGTCCAGGGCATGCTGAAGAAGGGCAAGACGGCGACCACCTCGCGCACCGCGAAGATCGCCAAGGGCAAGAGCAAGCAGTTCGTGCTGAAGGTGAAGCAGACGCAGAGGGGCGCCGTCGCCAAGCGCGGCAAGCTGCTCTTCAAGGAGACGGTAAAGGCCGGGAAGGCGAAGGCCACCGTCTACAAGAGCCTGAAGCTGATCCGGCGCTGAGCGCTTCAGACCGCGGGCTGAGGCTCGGGCAGCGGCCCCTCACCTTCCGGTGAGGGGCCGCTCGGCCCGGCTTCGCCCTCCGCCCGCTCCTCGAGTTTGCGCAGGGCGAGGCCGACGAACGGGAAGACCAGGGTCGAGAGCATCGCGGCACCGACGAGACCGGCGGCGGTCGAGGCGCGCATCTGACCGGCGTCGATCGCGATCGTCGTGATCGCCACCACCAGCGGCAGCGCCGTCGCCGAGTAGAAGGCGAGAGCCAGCCGGTCGCGGCGGTCGAGCACGTGGCGGTAAAGCAACAGCGCCGGGGCGCCGCGGACGATCAGGAAGAGGAGGAAGAACATCGCCAGCTTGGCGAGCGCCTTGGCCGAGCCGAGGGCGGCGAGGTCGAAGGCGATGCCACTGGTGACGAAGAAGAAGGGGACGAAGAAGCCGAACCCGACCGCGGTCAGCTTCGACTCGAAGACGGTCAGCTCGTGCCCCTTGAGTGCGGTGCGGGTGATCAGGCCGGCGACGAAGCCGCCGATGAGGACGTCGAGGCCGAGCTGGCCGGCGAGCAGGACGAGGCCGAAGACGAGCACCACCGTCACCCTGACGGCGAGCTGGCTCGATGCCTCGAAGGTCTGTTCGAGCGCGTTCCAGCCGCGCCCCGCGGCGCGCACCGAGAGCAGCGCGACCGCCACCGCGAGCAGCACGAAGGCGATCAGGATCACGCTCTCGTGGACGGCGCTCTCGGCCGAGAGGAAGAGGGTGACGAGGAGGATCGGGCCGAACTCGCCGGCGCCGCCGGCGGCCAGCAGGAAGGTGCCGAAGCGGGTCTTCAGCTCACCGTTGTCGCGGAGGATCGGGATCAGGGTGCCGATCGCGGTCGTCGACATCGCCGCCCCCGCGTAGAGGTAGGAGATGATCACGTTGGCGCCGGCGAGGATCGCGCCGATCCCGAAGGCGAGGCCGACCGAGAGCAGCCAGCCGAAGGCGCCGAGTTGCAACGGCCGCCCCTTGATCCGCTGGAAGTCGATCTCGTAGCCGGCGAAGAAGAACAGCATCCCCAGCCCGAGGTCCGAGAAGAATTCGGTGAAGCGGTCGATGTGGGCGATCTGGAGGACCTGTGGGCCGATCAGGATGCCGAGGATCAGCTCGAGGACGACGACCGGCGGCGCCCACGGCTTCGGCACCAGGGAAGCGATGATCGCCGCGATCGCGGCGACGACGACGATCGCGAAGAAGGAGCCGGTGTCGACCTGGACCGCGGCGAGGGGGAGGGCGCTCACCGCGGCATCGTACGTTCGGTCGGACCCCCGGGCAATCGCCGGACGCCCATTGCTAATAGGATCGGGTACGGACCGTGCTAGGCGGGGAATCAGCGGTGCCCTGTAACCCGCAATCCGCTCTAGCGGGGCCGAATTCCCGTTCCGAGGGGCTGGCCGTCGGGGTCAGTGCGTCGCGGCGGCGTTGACGGCCGGGTCCTGCGCGACGTGGGCACGCGAACCAGGTCAGGTCCGGAAGGAAGCAGCCTTAAGCGGATGCCGCGGGTGCCGCAGGCGAGCCCGGCCTGAGCCATAAACGACGGACACGCCCGGTGACCTCGCTTCAGAGGCGGGTGCACGGTCCGTTCGACTTCGTCGAGGTTGCCTTTTCCGTCGCTATTCGACTGGAAAGGCAACCTCTCACGGGGCGCGCTCAGCGGCCTACTGAATCAGCCGCGCGCGCAACCGGGTGATCGCGATCCGCCAGGTGACGGCGGCGAAGGCGACGAGGAAGGCGAACCGGGCGAGGTCCCACCATTCGAAGCCGAAGGCGCCGCCGCGGACCAGTTCGACCAGCTGGTGCAGCGGGTTGGCCTGGGCGATCACCTGGAAGAACTCGGGCAGGCCGTTGATCGGGAAGAAGGTGCCGGCGACGAGGAAGAGGGGGGTGATGAACAGCGCCGTCACGTAGTTGAACTGGTCGATCTTGGCGACGATCGCCGCGGTGGTGATCCCGAAGCCGGCGAAGCCGAGCGCGGTGACGAAGGCGAAGAGGGGGACGAGCAGCATCCCCGGCGCCGGCGGCAGGCCCCAGAAGAAGGTGACGATGAGCGGCACGCAGCCGTAGACGGCGGAGCGGGCGGCGATCCAGAGCATCTCCGCGGTGACCAGCTCGTCGACGTCGACCGGCGCCGCCAGGATCGCTTCGTAGGTGTTCTGGAAGCGGTGCTTGACGAAGGTGCCGAACATCGCCGGCAGGGCACTGGAGAAGATCACCGCGGTGGCGACCATGCCGGTGCCGACGAACTGGATGTAGGGGACGCCTTCGACTTCGTCGACCAGGGTGGCACCGAGCCCGAGCCCGAAGGCGAGCAGGTAGACGAGCGGTTCGAGCACGCTCGAGAAGGTGGTCCCGCGCCAGTAGGTGCGGAAGTTGGCCAGCTCGCGGCTCATCACCCCGGCGATCGCCGCCGGTTCGAGCCGGCGCATCGTCCGCGGCGGTGGCGCCGCGCCGGGCTGCGACGACGGCACCGGCTCGGCGGCGGAGCTCACTCGGCCTCCTCACCGGTCAGCAGCACGAAGACATCCTCGAGCGTCGCCGCCCGCACCACCGCGTCGGCGGGGACGGTGCCGTTCTCGGCCCGCTCGGAGCCGACGATTGCGATCGCCGGCCCGGCCGCCCGCACCCGCAGGCCCGCCGCCTCGGCCTCGGCCCGCAGCTCGGCCAGCCGCTGCGGCGGCGCGTAGACCTCGGCGGTCTGGCGGCCGGCGTGGGTGGCGATCAGCTCGCTGGGGCTGCCGCGGCTGATCACCTTTCCCTCGTGCATGACCGCGACCTCGTCGGCGAGCCGTTCGGCCTCCTCGATGTAGTGGGTCGACATCAGGATCGTCGTCCCGCGCGCTTTCAGCGCCCCGATCAGAGTCCACAGCTCGGTCCGGATCTGCGGGTCGAGCCCGACCGTCGGCTCGTCGAGGAGGACCAGCCGCGGCTCGTGGACGAGGCCGCGCGCGAGCAGCAGCCGCCGCCGCATCCCGCCGGAGAGCTTCTCGACCGCGTCGCGGCGGCGGTCGCGGAGGCGGGCGATGTCGAGCGCTTTGTCGACCGCGGCGCCGACGTCCCGGACCCGGTAGAGGCGCGCGTAGACGGCGAGGTTGTCCTCGACGGTTACGTCGATGTCGAGGTTGTCGAGCTGGGGGACGACGCCCATCAGTGCCCGCGCTTCCTTCGACTGCCGCGGCAGCTCGTGGCCGAGCACCCTCAGCTCGCCGGCGTCGGCGATCGCCTGCCCGGTCAGCAGCCGCATCGTCGTCGACTTGCCGGCGCCGTTGGGGCCGAGCAGGCCGAGGCAGATCCCCTCCGGCACGTCGAGGTCGAGGCCGTCGACCGCGCGGATCGGGCCGAAGCTCTTGACCACCCCTCGGAGTTCGATCGCTCCCACGCCGAGCACACTAGCCAGGCCGCCGCTCGGGCCGTCTGGGAGGATGCCGCCGGTGCTGGACGAGCGCTGGATCAGGTCGCTGCACGTCGAGTCGCTGCGGCGGTCGGAGCTGCACCGGGAGCGGGCGCGCACGTCCTCTTCCAGGCCTGGACGATCGGGGCCCTGCTCGAGGGCGCCTTCGAGGGCGACCTCCGCTTCGCCGAGCTGGCCGAGCACGGCGACTTCGGGCTGGGGACGCTGAACGGGCTCGACGGCGAGATGATCGCCCTCGACGGCCATTTCTACCGGGCCGACGTCGACGGCCGGGTGGGCGAGGTCGGCCCGGGCGAGCGGACCCCGTTCGCGGTCGTCACCAACTTCGCGCCGACGGTCGAGGCGACCCTCGGCCCGGGGCTCGACCACGACGCTCTGCTCGCCGCCCTCGACGCGCTGATCCCGGCCGGGGCGTCCTCCTGCGCGGTCCGCCTCGACGGCTGCTTCGAGCAGGTCCGAGCCCGCTCTGTGCCGCGCCAGCGGCCGCCCTACCGTGCCTCGCCGAGGTCGTCGCCGACCAGCGCGTCTTCGATCTCGCCGACCTCGCGGGGACGATGGTCGGCTTCCGCTTCCCGGCCCACGTCGAGGGAATCGAGATCGCCGGCTACCACCTGCACTTCCTCAGCGCCGACCGCACTCGCGGCGGCCACGTCCTCGACTCGCGCTCGAGTGGGCTGCGGGCACGGCTCGACCCGGCCAACGATCTCCACGTCGAGCTGCCGCCGGCGGTCGACCTCGCCGACCCCGACCTGGCGGCGGCCACCCACGCCGCGATCGAGGCCGCCGAGCATGGCGGCTCGACCTTTCATTAGGCGAAACGTCCAGGGAGGCGAATTCGTCGCCACATTCCCCGCACAGCGGCTTACGATCTCGGCGTCTAAACCGCTGGCAGACCAAGTGGGGAGATCGAGATGAAGAAGCGAAGCTGGATGCGGGCGACGATCGGGGTGGCGGTGATGAGCGCGCTGCTGGCCCTGCTCGGGCCGCTCACGGCCGGTGCAGCAGCCGCGAGCTGCACGCCGAAGACGAACATCGAGGCGATCATCGACGACTCGGGGTCGATGGCGATCACCGACTCGAACAAGCTCAGGGTCCAGGGAATGGACCTGCTGATCGACACCCTGCCGGCGAGCACCACGCTCGGCGCGGTCGAGTTCGGCTCCGGCTTCTTCGAAGAACCCTCGGCCGATTCGGTGTTCAAACCGGAGCCGGTCGGCGCCAACGCGGCGGCGATGAAAAAAGCGCTGGGCGTGGCGATCCAGGCCAACAACGGCGGCACCGACTACAACGCAGCCTTCGCTGCCTCCGATGCCGAAAACCCGACCGCCCAGGCGCGGATCTTCCTCACCGACGGCGGCCACAACGTCGGCGAATACAACAACGGCCACCTGGTCCACAACGTGCCGACCTACGTGATCGGCTTCAGCGAAGGGCTGGCGGCGCCGGAAGACCAGGCCCGGCTGGAACGGATCGCGTCCGAAACCGGCGGTCACTACTACCCGCTCAGCGACTCCAGCCAGCTGCAGGCGGTGATGAACTCGATCGGCGCCGAACTGACCTGTCAGACGCCGCCGCGAACCTTCACCGACAAGCTCGCCCAGGGCAAGAGCAAGGTCCACGTCGTCTCGGTCGGCGGCTCGACGAAGACGGTCCAGATCGCCCTCACCTGGGCCAGCCCGCTCGACAAGTTCAAGCTCTCGGGGATCAGCCTGGTCCAGCACGGCAGACCGATCGCGGTCGCGCCGCGGCCGAGCGCCAAAACGCCGAAGCCGCGCAAATTGAAGATCAAACGCCGCGGCAGCTCGACCTTCCTCGTGGTCGAAGTCGGCGGCCTCAGCAAGGGCAACCTCAAATTCAAAGTTCAGGCGGTGACGATCGGCTCCGGCGAACCGCAGGTGACGCTGACCACCCAGGTCGGCCCGAAGCGGAAATAGGCGAGCCGCGGGAGGGCGCGTCCGCCGGCGCGCTCTCCCCGAATCAGCAGTGTCGAAAGACCCGCCAGGAGTCATTGCTGGCGACTTCTTCTTCGAACCCCGGCGGCGGCTGTAGTGAGATCCGGGTCTTGTCGTTGGGGTCGAGGATGAAGTTTTCGATCACGAACTTGCTGGTCGGGACGACGACGTAGCCCCGTTCCGGCACGCCTTCCTCGCTGGCGCTGACGATCTGCGTCGGCTCGATCCCGAGGCCGAAGGCGAGGCGGGGGACGGCGCGGTGGTTGGGGACAGCGATCGGTCCGCAGAGCGGCTCGAAGGCGCCGGCATCGACCAGGGCGGTGAGGTCGCCCTCGATCTTCGCCTGGTTGGTGAGGTCGCTGTTGACCTTGGAGTCGAGGTTCCACTGGTTCGGCAGCCAGATCACGAACATCAGGGCGACGACGCCGGCGAACAGCTGCCAGCGGCGGCGCCAGCGGTGGTCGGGCGCGAGCAGCCGCCAGCCGAGCAGGGCGAGGGCGACGAAGATCGCCAGCAGGGCGGCGGCGAGCATCGTGTAGCGGGCGATGATCGCGAGCCCGGCGCAGGCGAGGAGGCCGAAGGCGAGCAGCGAGAGGAGCACCGCCGCGATCCCGAGGGCCGAGCGCCGGCGCAGGAAGGCGAAGCCGAGGACGACGCCGCCGAGCGCCCCGACCATGCCCGGCCACTGCATCACTTCCCCGAGCGCCCGCGGGCCGTAGAGGACGAGGTCGACAGGGCCGGTCTTGCGTTCGAGCGTTTCGACCGTGGCCTGGGTGCCGGTCAGCGAGTACATCGGGTCGCCGGTGGTGACGGCGTCGAAGAGGATCCAGAGGACGGGCCCGAGGACGGCGAGGACGGCCAGCCAGGCGAGCTCGCGGGCCGAGCGCTCTCGCCGCCACCCGAGCTCCCAGCCCCGCCAGCGCCACAGCACCGCCGAGCTGTTCGTTTTGTCGACTATTCCGGCATAAGGAACAGCCCGGGACGGGGGGCGACCGATCTCGAACGCGAGGTATAGCCAATAGACGATCGCGAAGCCCCAGGCCTCGGGGCGCAGCAGCCCGGCCGGGACGAGCAGCGCCAGGACCGGCCAGCCGGCCCGCGGGCGCTTCGTCTCGACCAGCAGGGCGCCGAGGCAGAGGGCGATGTAGGGGAGGTCGATGTAGCCGCGCAGCCCGTTCGAGAGGAAGGGGGCGCGGGTCAGCACGAAGAGCGCCGCGACGATGCCGATCGGGCGGTCGAACCAGCTCTCCCCGAGCCGGTAGACGAAGAAGGCGATCAGCCCGATCGCCAGGTAGGCGATGATCATCGTCACCGTGATCGGCGCTTCGCCGAAGGGCGAGGTGACGGCGCCGATCAGGTCGGTCAGCGGGTGCGGCGTGGGGGGGAGGGCGGCGCCGTAATCGGGGCTGTCGAGATGGGCGAGTTCGCGCCCCCAGACCAGCGCGTAGATGGTGTCGTAGTTGGGGAAGCCGAGCGGGAAGATCAGCAGCAGCACCGCGCTCACCGCCGCCACCCAGGCGGCGGGCGTCAACCATTTGCGGACCGCCGGCGGCATCGGCGGCACGGTACCGGCCCGTGGATACACTCGGATTGATGGCCGAGTCGACTTCGCTCTACCGCCGCCACCGCCCGGGCTCCTTCGGGGAGGTGGTCGGCCAGCAGCACGTGGTGCGAACGCTTCGCAACGCGGTCGAGGGGGACAAGGTCCACCACGCCTACCTCTTCGTCGGCTCGCGCGGCACCGGCAAGACCTCGATGGCGAAGATCCTCGCCCGCTCGCTCAACTGCGAGCGCGGGGGCCCGACCGTGACCCCCTGCGGGGAATGCGAGTCCTGCCGGACGATCGCCGCCGGCACCTCGATCGACGTGATCGAGATGGACGCCGCCTCCAACCGCTCGGTCGACGACGTCCGCGACCTCCGCGAGCGGGTCGCCTACGCCCCGGCCGGTGGCCACTGGAAGGTCTACATCCTCGACGAGGCGCACATGCTGACCAAGGAGGCCTGGAACGCCTTTCTGAAGACGCTCGAGGAGCCGCCGCCGCGGACCGTCTTCGTCCTCGCCACCACCGAGGCCCACAAGGTGATGCCGACCATTGCCGACCGCTGCCAGCGCTTCGACTTCCAGCGGCCCTCGCTCGAGCAGATCTCCGAGGTGCTGCGGCGGGTCGCCGCCGCCGAGTCGATCGAGGTCGAGGACGGCGCCGTGGCGATGATCGCCCGTTCGGCTTCCGGCAGCTTCCGCGACGCTCTCGGCACGCTCGACCAGCTGGTCGCCTTCGGCGGCAGCCCGGTCGAGCTCGATTCGGTGCTGGAGATGCTGGGAGCGGCCGACGCCGAGCTGCTGTTCGAGGCGGTCGACGCGGTCGCCGCCGAGGACCCGCGGGGGGTCCTGCTCGGGGTCGAGCGGATGGCGCGCTCCGGGCGCGACCCGTCGCAGTTCGCCCGCGACCTGCTGGCCCACCTGCGGCACCTGCTGATCACCCAGACGACCGGCGAGGTGCCGGCCTCGTTCGTGGTGACGGCGACGGACACGGAGCGGTTGCGCGCGCAGGCCGGGGCGATCGGGGCGGCGGCGCTGGTGCGGACGATCGACGAGCTGGCGGATGCGCTGACGGCGATTCGCGAGGGGGACGAGGCCCGGCTGGCGGTCGAGATCGCCTTGCTGAAGGCGGCTAGGCCGGATTTGGATCCTTCGACCGAGGGACTGCTGCGCAGGGTCGAGAGGTTGGAGCATGGGCTTCCGGTTGGTGGCGAAGGGTCGCCGGCGCGGGACGAGGCGCTGCCGGCGCGGGACGGGGCGGTGCCGGATGCGGGTCCTGTCTCCGGTGAGACCTCCTCGGCCTTGCCGGCCGAGGATCCCTCCCCGTCGCCACCCGCATCAGACCCCGTCCAGACGGACGAGCACAGCTCAGACCGTGCCCAGCCGGACGGGCACGACTACGAACGTCCGCCGCTGGAGGATGAGGCGCCCCCACCGGTCGCGGAAGCTGCGGAGGCGGGGCCAGGGTTCCGGCCGGAGTCGCGGCCTGAGTCGCCGCAGGTCCAGGCCGAGCCGGAGGGGGCGCCGGAGGCCGAGGTGGAGCCACCGAGCGCGGGTGTGGCTGTCGCGGACCTCGATCTGGGGGAGCTGGCTCGGGTTTGGCCGTCGGTCTTGGACGAGCTGGCGAAGACGGCGCCGGCGCTGGCGGCGACCTTCGAGGGGGCGCGGCCGGTGGCGATGGGGGAGACGGGCCCGGAGATCGGGTTTCCGGCGGACGCGTCCTTCAACAAACGCAAGGCGGAGGCGCCGGAGCGGCGCCAGGCGGTGGCCGCGGCCTTCGAGGCCGTGATCGGAGCCGCCCTGAAACCGACGTACGTGACCCTCGACGAGGAGGCGCCGCCGCCGGACGTGCCGGCGCCGGGGAGCGAGGAGATCGACGAGGATGCGATCTTGCAGAAGGTCAAGAGCGAGTTCGGCGCAGAGGAGGTTGGTTAGGTGGCCCGAGGTGGAGGTCCCGGGGGGTTCGACGTGAACGCCCTGATGAAACAGGCGCAGCAGATGCAGTCGCAGATGCTCGAAGCGCAGGAGAAGCTGAAGGACGAAACCGTCGAGGCCAGCGCTGGCGGCGGCATGGTCAAGGTGACGATGGGCGGCGACCTGACCCTGCGCGAGATCGTCATCGACCCGGAGGCGATCGACCCCGAGGACGCCGAGATGCTGCAGGAGCTGGTCCAGGCGGCCGTCAACGAGGGCCTGCGGGCGGCGCAGGAGCTGGCCGGCTCGAAAATGGGCGGGATCACCGGCGGGCTCGGCGGCGGCCTGGGCGGGATGCTCGGCGGTTGAGCCAGCCCGCTCGTCCCGCCGGGGGGATCCCTGAATGAGCGCCGAAGGCCCGGCCCCGCTCGCGCGCCTGGTCGCCGAGCTCTCGCGGCTGCCGGGGATCGGCCGCCGCACCGCGCAGCGGCTCGCCTTCCACCTCCTCCGCGCCCCCGACGAGGAGGCGCTGGCGCTGGGCGAGGCGATCCGCGAAGTGAAGGAGAAGGTCGGCCTCTGCGAGGAGTGCTTCAACCTCGCCGAGGGGCCGCTGTGCAGGATCTGCGCCGACCACGACCGCGACCGGGCGACGATCTGCGTGGTCGAGGAGCCCGCCGACGTGATCCCGATCGAGCGCACCCACGAATACCGCGGGCTCTACCACGTGCTCGGCGGGGCGCTCTCGCCGATCGACGGGATCGACGCCGAGGACCTGAAGATCGCCGAGCTGATCGCCCGCGTCCAGCGCGGCGGGGTCAGCGAGGTCGTCCTCGCGACCAACCCGACGACGACCGGCGAGGCGACCGCGCTCGACATCGCTGAACGGCTGCGCGGCTCCGGGGTCGAGGTGACCCGCCTCGCCAGCGGCCTCCCGGTCGGGGCCGACCTCGAGCACGCCGACGAGGTCACCCTCGGCAAGGCCCTCGCCGGCCGCCGCAGCCTCAACTGACCTCGGTCCAGTTGTCCCCGCATAGCGGGGACAACTGCGCAGAAGTGGCGCCGTAGCCCAGATACTTTTCTGCGAACGTCCGTCCTGGACACGTGTCGGCGCGCAAATTGCAGGTTTTTGGATTTCCTGCGTCCGGACCGTCGGTCAAGGTCGCCCGGTGACGGTCGACGGGGCAGGCGGGAAGGACGGTGGCGAGGCGCTCGGGTCGCCGGCCGGCCGGCTGGCGCGTGAGGTCTCGGCCAAGCACGTGGCGCTGCTCAGCGCCCTGCGCGAGGAGCTCGGCGGCCTCGGCCACGAGCAGTTCGCGGCCGCCGCCACCCGGCTCGCATCCGAGTTCGGCTCGGTCACCGCGACCGCGGTCGACGCCGCCTACGCCGGCGTCCCGCCCGAGCCGGTCCCCTGGTCGCCGCCGGAAGAGCTGCCGAGCCTCTACCGGCCCGGCCACATGCGGCGCCGCCTCGAACAGCTGATCGAGACCAACCGCCGCTACGACCATCCCTTCGCGATCGCCGTCTTCGACGCCTCCGGCCCCGGCGCCCGCGACATCGACGGCAGCCGCGAGACGGCGCTGGCGATCCTCGGCGCCGCCCTCCGCGACAGCATCCGGATCGTCGACGAAGCCTTCCGGCTCGAGGAGGACGCGGTCTGCGTCCTCGCCCCGAACATCGGCTCGGTCGAAGGGGTGCAGATGGCGGAACGGCTGCTCGGCCTGCTCGACGAGCTCGAGCAGGCGGGCGGGTTGCGGATCGACGTCGCCGCCGGCGTTGTCGCCTGTCCCGATCACGGCAGCGACGCCGACGCCCTCCTGCACAAGGCCGACGGGGCCCTGTGGCGGGCCCGCGCGGTCGGGCAGCCGATCGGCGTCGGCGCTTTGCAAGATCGCTGACAGATTTCCGAAATCCGTCCATAACCTGCGTAAACCTGGCGCGGCACTGGCAAGATTCGGCCATGCCCGGAATCCGGACCAACGCCGCCGCCGAAGTTCTCGGCGTCAGCCCCAACACCCTGCGCAGCTGGGAGCGCCGCTACGGCTACCCGACCCCGCGCCGGACCGTGGGCAACCACCGCAACTACGAGCTGGTCGAGCTGCAGACACTGCGCGACGCTCTCGCCGAGACCGGAAACATCTCCTCGGCGATCGAGCTGGCGCGCCAGCGGCAGGCGGCGCCGGCCTCCGACGGCAGCCTCCAGAGCGCCTTCGAGAGCTTCGACGAGTCGGCCGCCGACCGCGCGATCGAGGAGAGCCTGGCGGTGCGGCCGCTGGAGCGGACGGTCGAGGAGCTGCTGCTGCCGGCGGTCGACCGGCTCGCCGCCGACCCCGACAGCGAGGCCGAGCTCGAGTTCGCGGTCCGCTGGGCGACCGGCTGGCTGCACGGCGCCCGCCGCCTCGCCTCCGCCGCCTCGCGGCCGGCCGGCATCCTCCTGCTCGACTCGAGCCGCGGCCAGGATGCCGAGGCCGTCCACACCCAGGCCCTCGACCTCGCCCTTCGCCGCGCCGGCTTCCGCGTCCTCGTCCTCTCCAACGAGCTCGGCGACGAGCGGCTCGAGCGCGCGCTGCAGGCGCTCGACCCGACCGCGATCATCCTCTGCGGCCCCGGCGCCGAGACCAAGGACGCGGTGCGGCTGGTCCGCAAGATCCGCGAGCTCGGCTTCGCCGCCCCCCTTTACGGCTTCCGCGCCGACGGCCTGATCGGCGCCGCGGTCCCGGCCGCCGGTGAGCGCCCGAGCGAGGTCACCGGCCTCCTCAACGCCGACCTGCGGCGACGCGCCGCCCAGGCCTTCGCCTAGTCGCTGAACGACACAGGGCCCCGCAGGGCCCTGTGGCACTTCGCTAGCAGCCGGCGCCCGCGGCGCCGGGGACTCGCTCAGAGCGAGGCGACCGACCTCTTGGCGGCCTTGAGGACGACCTTCGGCAGCGGCGCGAAGTCGAGCGCGGCCCCGTATTTCTGGCCGAGGGTGATCGCGTAGTTGACGAACTGCTGCACCGGCCCCTTCAGCGGGGCGTTGTGCGGCACGATCACGTAGGTGAAGGTCGAGATCGGGTAGGCGAGCTTCGCCTTCGACGGCGTGTTCGTGATGTTCAGTTCGTTGCTCGGAGGAACCGACTTGACCTGCGAGGCGGCTTCTTCGATGTTCTTCAGGTTCGGCAGCTCGAAATTGCCGGCCTTGTTTTCGATCGCGGCGGCGCCGATGCCGGCGGCGATCAGGTAGGACGCGGAGATGTAGCCGATCGCACCCGGGGTCTTGACCACCGTCGCGGTGATGCCCGAGTTGCCTTTGGCGCCGACGCCGGCTTTGAACCCGACCGTGGTCGCGTAGCCGACTTCGCTTTTCCACGCCGGGCTGATCTTCGAGAGGTAGTTGGTGAAGGCGTAGGTGTCACCGGAGCCGTCGCTGCGGAAGACCGGGGTGATGGTCAGGTTCGGCAGCTTTGCCTTCGGATTCATCTTCTTGATCTTCGGGTCGTTCCACTTCGTGATCCGGCCGAAGTAGATGCCGGCGAGGATCTTGCCGGACAGGTTGAGTTTCCTGACTCCCGGGATGTTGAAGCCGATGCCGGTTGCCGAGAGGGCCCAGGGAATCTGCACGCAGCCGTTGCAGGCCGCGGCCTGTTCCGGGGTCATCGGCGCGTCCGAGGCGCCGAAGTCGACGGTGCGGGCGGTGATCTGGGCGATTCCCGTGCCGGAGCCGACCGCGGAGTATTTGACCGGGATGCCTTCTTTGATTTCGAAGCCGTTGATCCAGTTGGCCATCAGCGGCGCGACCAGGGTCGAGCCGGCGCCGGTCAGCCCTTCGGCGGACGCGGCGGCGGTGCCGACGGAGGCCATGCTCCCGGCGGTCACGGCAAGCGCAACGACAACGCCTAGCAACCTGTTGCGAATCAAGAGAGTGAGTCCTTTCGAATGAGAATTACGCCCGCAAGACTCGCTCCACCACGTTATGGCGTTGTGTCAATCCCGTGAAAAACGCCGTGTAACAGTTGTATTACAGAGTTGTGACAGCAGGGTGAGGAGAGTGGCTCACCGGGGTCGGCGTGTGTGAGTTGTGTCAATTCTGTGAAAATCGAAGTGGGCGGGTAAGGATTCCGGCACGGCTCGATTACATTGGCGCGCATGAGCTCCGCGGCCACTCCGGCGGTCACGCCCGTAGCCCGCCGGCGGCGCAGCTGGCGCAAGCGCGGCGACCGCTTCGGCGACCTGACGATGTACGCGCTCTGCGCCGGCGCGGCCGTGCTCGGCGCCGTCGTCATCGTCGCCATCGCCTATGAAGTCGTCCAGGGCGCCCAGCCGGCTATCGACAAGTACGGCCTCGGCTTCCTCACCAGCACCGAATGGAAACCGACGCCCCAGTTCAGCGTCTTCGGCGCCGGCTCGCTGATCTACGGAACCCTGCTCAGCTCCTTCTTCGCGCTGCTGATCGGCGCCCCGGTGGCGATCTCGATCGGCGTCTACCTCAGCCTGCTGGCGCCGAGGGCGGTGCGCGGTGTCGTCTCGCCGCTGGTCGAAATGCTCGCCGCGATCCCCAGCGTGATCCTCGGCTTCTGGGGGATCCTGGTCCTGGCGCCGTTCGTCAAGTCGACCGTCGAGCCGGCCCTGCACAGCGTCCTCGGCTTCATCCCGCTCTTCGGCAGCCCGGAAACGACGGGTTCCAGCGTCTTCACCGCGAGCCTGATCCTGACGATCATGATCGTCCCGATCATCTCCTCGGTCTCGCGCGACCTCTTCAGCTCGGTTCCCCGCGAGATGCAGGACGGCGCCAGCGCCCTCGGCGCCACCCGCTGGGAGGTGATCCGCGGCGTCGTCCTGCCGACCACGGCCTCCGGGGTCCTCGCCGCCTCGTTGCTCGGGCTCGGCCGCGCCCTCGGCGAGGCGATCGCCGTCGCCCAGGTGATTGGCGCTGGCTCGGAAATCCACATCGACCTGTTCAAGACCGGCGACACGCTGGCGGCGCGAATCGCCAACCAGTTTCCCGGCGCGCTGACCGAACTGCACATCGCCTCGCTCTACTACTGCGGCGTGATCCTGCTCGTGATCGGGATCGCCTCGAACCTGATCGCCGCCTGGATCGGCCGCCGGTTCAGCTACGCCGGGGGCTCGCTGCGGTGAGCTCCCAGCTCGAGACGCTCGGCCATGAGGAGCGCTCGCGTTCCTACGATCCGGCGGCGCCGCTGACCCCGAGCGGCAACCTGCGCCGGCGCCAGCTCTTCAGCAGGCTGACCGAGCAGCTGGCGACGGCCGCCGCGATCGCCGCGATCGCCGTCCTCGTCATCGTCGTCTACAGCGTCATCGCCCGCGGCGCCGGCGCGATCAGCTGGGACTTCATCACCAAGTCGGCGCCGGTCGGGGTGGCGCCGGCGCTGGTCGGCAGCGCGATCATCGTCGCGATCGGGACCCTGATCGCGACCCCGATCGGGATCCTGATCGGCCTCTTCCTGACCGAGTACGCGGGCGGGCGCACAGCAGCCTTGGTCTCGCTGACGATGGACGTGATGAACGGGCTGCCGGCGATCATCATCGGCCTCTTCATCTTCACCCTGCTGGTCAGCGTCAAAGGCACCTTCGGCCTCGGCCAGTCGGCCTACGCCGCCGGAGTCGCGCTCTCGATCATCATGCTGCCGCTGATCGCCCGTGGCACCCAGGGGGTGCTGCGGCTGATCCCGAAGGGCCAGAGCGAAGCCGCCGACGCGCTCGGCGTCGCCCGCTGGCGGACCGTGCTGTCGGTGATCCTCCCCAGCGCCCTGGGCGGGATCCTGACGGTGACGATCCTCTCGGTGGCGCGCGCCGCCGGCGAGACCGCGCCGGTGCTCCTCGTCTCCTCGATCGGCCCGATCGACCACGTCTCCCTCAACCCGTTCGAAGCGATCGCCAACAGCCCGACCCGGATCTACACTCTCTCCGAAGAAGCGAACCCCGCCGGCTTCACCGAAGCCTGGGGGCTGTCGCTGCTCCTGATCTCCTTCATCCTCTTCGCCAGCCTGGGGGCCCGGGCGCTGCTGGCGCGCAGCAAAGGGAAGCGGTCCTCGTGAACGTCCCTCCCTCTCGCGTCCGCATTCGCAGCAATGAGCCGGGGGCGTCGCCGAGCGGCAGCGGCACCGTCGCCATCGCCGACGTCGCCACCGGCAGCGCCGAGGCCCACTGGGACGTCGCCCCCGAGGTCGTCTTCGACTCCCGCGGTGTCTCGGTCTTCTACGGCGCCAAGCAGGCCCTCGCCGGGGTCGACCTGGCAATCCGGCGGGGCGAGATCACGGCCCTGATCGGCCCCTCCGGCTGCGGCAAGACCACCTTCCTGCGCAGCCTCAACCGGATGAACGACTCGGTTCCGGGGTTCCGGCTCGAGGGCGAGATCCGCTACCACGGCCACGACATCTACGGCGGCAACGTCGACCAGGTCGAGGTGCGGCGGCGGATCGGGATGGTCTTCCAGAAACCGAACCCGTTCCCGAAGTCGATCTACGACAACATCGCCTGGGCCCCGCGCAACCTCGGCCTGCGCTCGGGGCTCTCGGAGCGGGTCGAGCGGGCCCTGCGCGGGGCGGCCCTCTGGGACGAGGTCAAGGACCGGCTCAAGGACTCGGCCCTGGGACTCTCCGGCGGCCAGCAGCAGCGGCTCTGCATCGCCCGCGCGATCGCGATCGAGCCCGACGTGCTGCTGCTCGACGAGCCTGCCTCGGCGCTCGACCCGATCGCCACCGGCGCGATCGAGGACCTGATGCACAGCCTCAAAGGCCGCTTCACGATCGTCATCGTCACCCACAACATGCAGCAGGCGGCCCGGGTCGCCGACCGCACCGCGTTCTTCAGCCTCGAGACCGGGGGCGAGAAGCCGGTCGGGACGCTGATCGAGTTCGATGACACCGAGCGGATCTTCGGGCAGCCGCGGGATCCGCGGACGCGGGACTATGTGACTGGAAGGTTTGGGTGAGGGGTGGGTGCGAGGGACGCCCGTCTCGCGGAACGCCCGCCGCGAGGGACGCCGAGGGACCAGGGTCTTGCGCGGCGGGGCCCTCGGCACTCCTCCCCGTGAATTCAGTCGCGCGCCCTTCGGGCGACGCTCCGGATGAT
>JAFDWC010000053.1 GCA_018268655.1 Actinomycetota bacterium | reverse complement strand
GAGGGGCGTCGGGGTCCCCTCCCAAAACACTCCAGCGGAGCCGGAAGGCGGAGCGTTTTGGGAGGGGACCCCGAGGACCCTCCCTCGCAAGACCCTGGTCCCTCAAGCGACCCGCGTCAAGGCGTCGATCTCGCCCAGCAACCTCTCGAAGTCGATCGGCTTGGTCACGTAGCCGGCGATCTCGAGGTCGGTGGGGGCGTCGGCGTCGGTCGGGTTCTGGTGGGCGCTGACGATCAGCGCCGGGATGTCGACGCCGGCGTCGCGCAGCTCGCGGAGGGCGTCGATCCCGGATTTTCGCGGCATCATCGCGTCGAGCAGGAGCACGTCGAGCCGGCCCTCGGAGTCGGCGTTGACCAGTTCGATCACCTCCTGGCCGTCGGCGGCGGTCGCGACGACGTGCCCGGCCAGCTCGAGCCGGGTCTGCATCAGCAGCAGGATCGTCTCCGAGTCGTCGGCTACTAGGACGTTGGCCATCAGTGGCTCTCCGCCGTCGCCCGTTTCACCGCGCGCGGGGCCGGGACCGGCGCCAGTGGCAGGGTGAAGCTGAAGGTCGAGCCGACGCCGACGGTCGACTCGACCGCGAGTTGGCCGCCGTGCAGCTCGACCAGCGACTTCGAGATCGCCAGCCCGAGCCCGGTGCCGCCGACGCGCTGGGTCAAGCCGGCTTCGCCGCGCACGAAGCGCTCGAAGATGTGCTCGAGCTGATCTGGGGGTATGCCTGGTCCGTTGTCGCGCACTGCTATCTCCACGTCGGCATTGCCTACCCGGGCCATTACCTCGATAGACGCACCTTCGGGGGAATACTCATGCGCATTCGTAAGCAAATTCACAAGAACTTGGCGGATTCGGTCCGGCTCGGCTTCGACCGCGGGCAGGTCTTCGGCGATTCTGGCGGTCAGCGACTGCTTGGCGGCGTCGGTCTGGGCGCGCATCAGCCGTACCGACTCCTCGATCAGCGGCGCCAGCTTGGTCGGCTGCGGACGGATCGCCAGGCGGCCGGCGTCTGAGCGGGCGAGGTCGAGCAGGTCGTTGAGCAGCCGCACCAGGTGGCGGCTGTTTTCGAGGATCACCTCGACCGTCTCGACCTGGCGCGAGGTGAGGCTCTCGCGTTCGAGCATCAGCAGCTCGGCAAAGCCCTGGACCGAGGTCAGCGGGCTGCGCAGCTCGTGCGAGGCGGTCAGCACGAACTCGTCCCTGAGCCGGTCCAGGGCTTCGCGCTGGTTGGCGTCGCGCTCGAGCTGCTCCGCCATCTCGTTGAAGGCGGACCCGAGCGCCGCCGTCTCCGAGAGGCCGCCGACCTCGACCCGGGCCTTGAGGTCGCCGCCGGCCAGGCGCCCCGCTGCGTCGACCAGCTCCTCCAGCGGTCTCCGCATCGAGGAGATCAGGCCGCTGAACAGGAGCAGGGCGCCGGTGAGGCCGGCCAGCAGTCCGGCGGCGACCAGCAGCGCGGTGTCGCGGGTGTCGTTGGAGATCCGATCCTGCAGTTCCTGGCGACGCTGGTTCTGCTGGGCGACGATCGCGCGGTCGGCGGCGCCGCCGCGGCCTTCGGCGATCCGGACCCGGGCCGCCATCTCGATCTGGTAGGAGCGCTCGACCCCGTTCTCGTAGTTCTGGCGCTCGGAGATGAAGCGGGCGACGCCGATCACAGCCATCGCCGTGAGCAGGGCGAAGCAGATCGCGAAGCCGATTCGCAAGCGGTTCGCCAGCGACGGACTGAGCCGGCGAGGTGATCCTGAATATCCTTTCGCCGCTATGGGGGACGAGGCTACAGCGCCGGGGGACAGCCCCGCCACGGTTCCGGAGGGCTTGCAGCGCGACGGTCTCGAAGCCTGGTTCGCCGCCAACGCCGCCGCGATGACGCCGCCGCTCTCCTTCGAGCGGATCGCCGGCGGCCTCTCCAACCTCACCTACCGGGTCGAGGACGCCGCCGGCCGGCGCTGGGCGCTGCGGCGGCCGCCGCTCGGCAAGCGGCTCGGCTCGGCCCACGACATGGGCCGCGAGCACCGCGTCGTCGCCGCGCTCGCCGCCAGCGCGGTGCCGGTGCCGCCGCTGGTCGGGCTCTGCGAGGACGAGGCGGTGATCGGCGCCCCCTTCTACGCGATGGGGTTCGTCGAGGGCCCGGTCCTGCGCCGCATGGCCGACGCCGAGATCTTCCCCGAGCACGAGCAGCGGCGGGCGATCGGGATGCGGGTCGCCGACACCCTGGCGACGATCCACGCTGTCGACCCCGACGCCGCCGGGCTCGGCGACCTCGGCCGCAAGGAGGATTACGTCGCTCGCCAGCTGCGCCGCTGGCAGGGCCAGTGGCAGAAGTCGAAGACCCGCGAGCTGGCGACCGTCGACCGCGTCCACGATCGCCTCGCCGCGCGGATTCCGCCGCAGGGGCCGGCGACGATCGTCCACGGCGACTACCGGCTCGACAACATGATCCTCGCCCCGAGCGGCGAGGTCGCGGCGGTGGTCGACTGGGAGCTCTGCACGCTCGGCGACCCGCTCGCCGACCTCGGCACCCTGATGGCCTACTGGCCGGAACCGGGGGAGGAGCAGCTGCGGCTGGGCGACCCCGCCAACCTCGCTCCCGGTTTCCCGAGCCGGGCCGATCTCGCGGCCCGCTACGCCGAGCGCAGCGGCCGCGACACCACCGGCCTCGACTACTACCTGGCGCTCGGCTACTGGAAGCTCGCGATCATCCTCGAGGGCGTCTATGCCCGCTATCTCGGCGGCGGTTACGGCGAGGTGGACGAGGGCATCCACGCCCTCAAGGTGCTGGTCGAACGGCTGGCCGAAGCGGCCGAGCGCGCCGAGCAGCGGTGAGCGCCCGGGCCTGAACGGGGCGCCCGCGGGGCCCCGCCCCGATTGACCTCCCGGGCGACCGGTGGGAGGGTCGGAGGCAATTTCGTTCCCCCCATAACCGGGCCCAGCTGGCCCGGTTTCCCAAGGAGCTCCCGTGAAACGAATTCGCAAGCGCCTCACCTACGCGAACGTGATGTCGACGGTCGCCGTCTTCTTTGCGATCGGAGGCGCGACAGCGTTTGCCGCCAACCAGCTGGCCAAGAACTCGGTCGGCCCGAACCAGATCCAGCAGAACGCCGTCCGCACAGGAAAGATCGCCCACGAAGCGGTCCAGGCCGGCAAGCTGGCCCAGAACGCGGTGACGACCAACCGCCTTCGCAACGGCGCGGTCTCGGCGGAAAAGATCGCCGCCAACACGATCGGCGCCCAGCAGCTCGCCAACAACGGCGTCACCGCCAACGCGATCGCCAACAACGCGGTTACGACACCGAAGATCAACAAAGCCGCCGTCACCGCAGAAAAACTGGCGGCCGGCTCGGTCATCGCGGAAAAGCTCGCGGCGGGCGCGGTCACCGCCGGCAAGCTGGCGAACAACGCTGTTGCCACCGCGAACATCGCCGACGGCGCGGTGACCGCGGCGAAACTGGGCGCCATCAACGTTCGCACGACGAACAACGAAATCGCCGCCGGCACGGTCGGTCTGGCGAGCTCCCAGTGCCAGAGCGGCGAAAAGCTGATCGGGATCGGCGAGGCGTGGAGCGCTCCGAACAACAAAAATACGATCGAAGCGCAGTTCTACCTCGGGACCACCGCCTTCGTCCGTGCCTTCAACGGCAACGCGACACCGGCGACCCTCAGCGTCCAGGCCGTCTGCCTGGGTTAGTCGGCTGACCCCACCAGACCCCGAGCCGGCCGCGGCCCGGGCTGTTCCTCATCCGGACGATCCCGGCGTGAGGAACGGCCCGGCGTGCCGGGCTCAGACCATCCGGGCCGGGTGGCGCGGGTCGAGCGGCTCGCCGCTGGCCTCGGCTTCGGCCCGCTTCGCCCAGCGGTTGAGCTCGCGGCGGGCGAGGACCATCTTGTGGACCTCGTCGGGGCCGTCGGCGAGGCGCAGCATGCGGCTGAAGCGCCAGAGGGCGGCGAGCGGGGTGTCGTCGGTCATCCCGAGGCTGCCGTGGACCTGGATCGCCCGGTCGAGCACGTCCATCACCATGTTGGCGGCGACGACCTTGATCGCCGAGATCGCCTGGCGGGCGGCGCGCTTGCCCTCGGTGTCCATCTTCCAGGCGGCGTAGAGGGTGAGCAGGCGGGCCTGGTCGATCTCCATCCGCGAGGTGGCGATCGCCTCCTGGACGAACTGCTTGTCGGCCAGCGGGCCGCCGAAGGCGACCCGCTCGTTGGCGCGCCGGCACATCATCTCCAGCGCCCGCTCGGCGGTGCCGATCGCCCGCATGCAGTGGTGGATCCGCCCCGGGCCGAGCCGGTGCTGGGCGATCGCGAAGCCGGCGCCGCGCTCGCCGAGGAGGTTGGCGGCCGGGACCCGGCACTCGGTGTAGCGGATCTCGCAGTGGCCGGGCCCGCCGTCGTGGCCCATCACCGAGATCGGCCGCACCAGCTCGAAGCCGGGCGCGTCGGTCGGCACGCAGATCATCGAGGCTCGGGCGTGGGGCGGCGCCTCGGGGTCGGTGACGACCATCGCGATCGCCAGCTCGGCCCCAACCGCGCCGGTGGTGAACCACTTGTGGCCATCGATCACCCACTCGTCGCCGTCGAGCCGCCCCCGCGCCTGCAGCAGGGTCGGGTCCGACCCCGACACCTCCGGCTCGGTCATCGAGAAGCAGGAGCGGATCCGGCCTTCGAGCAGTGGCTCGAGCCAGCGCTCGACCTGCTCGGCGGTCCCGTGCTCGGCGAGGATCTCCATGTTGCCGGTGTCCGGGGCGGCGCAGTTGAACGCCATCGGCGCCACCATCGGGCTGCGGCCCATCTCCTCGCAGAGCAGCCCGTACTCCCAGTTCTTCAGGCCCGGCCCGTAGCGCTGGTCGGGCATGAACAGGTTCCACAGCCCCTCGCCCTTCGCCTTCTCCCGAACCGCGACCAGGTTCGCCGGGTAGGGGACGCCCGGCGCGACCTCCTCGTCGAGGGCCGCCATCAGCTCGCGCTCGCGCGGGTACACCTCTGCTTCGATGAAGTCGAGCAGGCGCTCGCGCAGCGTCGCCACCTCGGGGCTGGGGGTGAAATCCATCGGCTCCTCCTCGTCGGCTCGGTCCGCCCACGCTATTTGATCGAACCGGCCGCCGACCCCCTCCGGTCGGCCCCCGGTTGGGCCTGCCTCAGCGCCGCCGGTAGCGGCCGAACAGCTCGCTTCCCTCCGCCAGCAGCCACTCGAGCTCGAGATCGGCGACCCCCGGCAGCTCGCCCTCGAGGATCGAGGGCCCGGCCCCGGTCAGCTTCGGGGCCACGGTCAGGAACAGCTCGTCGACCAGGCCCAGCGACCACAGCTGCGAGTGCAGCCGCGGCCCGCCCTCGCAGAGCAGCGACCGCACGCCGCGCTCCTGGCGCAGGTGGCGGAGCGCCGCGGTGAGGTCGATCCCGCCCTGGTGGCGGACCACCCGGACCGAGCTCGCCAGCGCCGGCGGCTCCTCCTCGGCGGCGGTGAAGATCAGCACCCGGCTGCCGTCGCTGAACAGCGGCGCGTCCCAGGGCAGGTCGAGGCGGCCGCTGACGATCACCACCAGCGGGTCGTGGGGGAGGCCGAGCCGCTCGCGCCGTTCGCGCTTCGCCTGGTCGCCGACGACGCGCCCGTAGCGCTCGGCCCGCATCGTGCCGGCGCCGATCATGACCGCGTCGAAGCGGGTGCGGAGCCCGACCAGCATCGCGGTGTCGGTGGCGGAGCCGATCTTGCCGGAGCGGCCGTCGATCGTCGCCCGGCCGTCGACCGTCGCGGCGAAGTTCATCGCCAGGTGCGGCCGCTCCCCGCCCGCTTCCTCCCACGGCCGGTAACCGTCGAGCTGCTGCTCGACCGTCGTCTCGCCGGGGTCGGGGAGGAGACGGCGCATCAGGCGGCGGGGTCGATGATTCGCACCCGGGCCGGCTCGAAATCGCCCCGGTTGAGGGTGGCGATCGGAAGATCGTGGGAGAGCGCGCTGGCGGCGATCAGGCTGTCTTTGACCGACATCGGCCGGCCGCGACGACGGAGGTCGGCCAGCAGCTCGGCCCAGCGCAGCCCGTTCCCGGCCTCCCAGGTGAGGCAGTGGATCCTGCGGATCCCATCCTCGAACCAGCGCTCCAGCCTGGCTCGCCTGTCCCCGCGCGGGAGCAGCAGGATCCCGAACCGAACCTCGCCGAGGACGACGGGGTCGATCACGATCTCGCGCTCGTGTCGGCGCAGCCAGCTGACGACCCGGGGGTCGGGCTCCGGCCTCGTCGCCTCCGAGAGAACGTTGGCGTCGACGAGGACGCTCACAG
Source organism: Actinomycetota bacterium (assembly GCA_018268655.1). GTDB lineage: Bacteria > Actinomycetota > Thermoleophilia > Solirubrobacterales > 70-9 > VAYN01. The sequence continues at coordinate 11,369 of JAFDWC010000053.1, read as the reverse complement.
GGTCTCGGTCGACTCGGACTCGATCGGGACGAAGTAGCCCTTCTCAGGGCAGGCGAGCAGCCAATCGACCAGGCCCTCGTTCGGCGGCGGCGAGAGTCGCACCAGCCGGTACTCGTCGGCGGCGACTCGCTCCACCTCGAACTCTTGACCGGGCAGGATGCGGTCGCGCCGGCGCAGCTCTGCCGGCAGCACGATCTGACCCTTGCTGGATACTCTCGTCCTCATGGTAAGACGTAATCTTACCAGGTCGGATCGGGCGCGCCGCCACTCCTTACTCGTACTGCAGCGACTCGAGCACGTCGAGGCGGGCGGCGCGGCGGGCCGGCAGGACCGCGGCGAGGACGCCGAAGATCGCGGCCAGGAGCAGGAGGCCGATCAGCGAGCCGACCGGGTAGGAGAGGGTGAAGCCTTCGCCCTTCAGCGGCTGCGCGATCAGGGTCGCGAAGATCACCCCGAGGACGAGGCCGAGGACCGCCCCGATCAGCGCCGTGATCACCGACTCGTAGCGGATCATCGTCCGCACCTGCCGCCGCGACATCCCGATCGCCCGCAGCATCCCCAGCTCCCGGGTCCGTTCGTGGATCGAGAGCGCCAGCGTGTTGGCGATCCCGAACAGCGAGATCAGCACCGCCAGCGCCAGCAGGCCATAGAAGAGGTTGACCAGCTGGCCGATCTGCGTTTCGCGGTCTTCCTTCAGTTCGCCCTGGTTGAGGACTTCGGCGATCGGGAAGGCGATTTCGATCCCTTTGCTGAGGATCGCCTGGACGGTGGCGGCGTCGGCCCCGGGTTCGACCAGGACGAAGGCGCTGGTGTCCTGGCGCTGGCCGAAGGCGCGGGCCATCACCGGCTGGGTAACGAGGACGTCGCCGAGCACCCCGAGCTTCGATTCGAACTCGCCCGCGACCTTGAACTGCGGCCTGGCGTCGCGCGCGGTGAGGAGCCGGAAGCTGTCGCCGACCGCGAGGCCGTTGGCGCTGGCAAAGCTGTCGGAGACGATCGCTTCGCCGTCGCCGAGATTGCGCAGCGCCGTTGGCCCGCCGGCCTTCCAGGTCAGGCTCACCGCCATTTCGATTTCCGGCGTCGGCGCCGCCACCTGGACGTCTTCGCCGCCGACCAGCTTCGCCTTCGAGCTGCGGATCGACTGCACCGATTCGACCCCCGGCACCTGTTCGGCGGCGCCGGCGACCCCCGCGGGAATCGGCGAGAAACCGTCGGTGTTCTGTATCACCAGGCCGCCGCCGGCGAAGTTTTCGTCGACGACCTGGGCGACGGTGCTCTTCAGCCCGGCGGCGAAGACGGTGACGAAGGCGACCAGGGCGACGCCGATCATCAGCGCCGCGGCGGTGATCGCGGTGCGGCTGGTGTTGCGCTGGGCGTTCTCGCGCGCCAGCCGCCCGGTCAGCCCGCGCAGCCTCTGCAGCGGCCAGCCGGCGAGGTTGGAGATCGGCGGCACCAGCTTCGGCGTGTAGAAGGAGCCGCCGATCACGATCAGCAGGGCGCCGCCGCCGACCAGCGCCGCGCGGCTGCCGGCGCCGCCGCCCTTGGTCAAGCCGGAGACCAGGAGGAAGAGGCCGAGCGCCGCCAGCAGGATCGAGATCACGACCGCGACCCGGCGCCGGCGCCTGCTGGGCGGCGGCGAGAAGGCGTGCAGGGCGGCGATCGGCGGCACCCGGGTCGAGCGCAGGGCGGGCATGAAGGCGGCGACGACGGTGACCAGGACGCCGACCAGGAGGGCGACGATCACGGTTCGGGCCTCGAGCACGAGCGAGGTCGTCGGCAGGTCGATCCCGAGCGCTTCGAACAGCGCGTTGAGCCCGAGCGCGACGACGAAGCCGCCGGCGATCCCGAGCAGGGCGCCGATCAGCCCGATCGCCACGGCTTCGACCATGACCGAGGTGAGGATCTGGCGGCGCGAGGCGCCGAGCGTCCGCAGCATCCCGAATTCGCTGATCCGCTGGGCGACCGTGATCGAGAAGGTGTTGAAGATCAGGAACGAGCCGACGAAGACGGCGATGAAGCCGAAGACGAGCAGGAAGGTCTGGAAGAAGCCGAGGCTTTCGTCGATTTTTTCCGACTGGCGGCTGGCGTTTTCGCCGGCGGTCTCGACCCGGACGCTGGCCGGCATCTGAGCCGCGATCCGCCGTTTCAGAGCCGCCGGCGAGACGCCGGGTTCGGCGGCGACCGAGATCTGGTCGAAGCGGCCCCGCTTGTGGGTCAAGGCCTGCGCGGTCGGCAGCGTCACCTGGGCGATCGAGGCGCCGCCGAAGGAGGCGCCGCCGAGCCTGGTGAAGCCGACCAGCTCGAACTGCCGCAGCCTGCCGGCGGAGACGAGGCCGATCTTTTCGCCGAGCTGGAGCCCCGAGCTTTCCGCCGCCCCCTTGTCGATCGAGGCTTCGGTCGGGCCGCGGGGACGGTGGCCGTCGACGTAGGTGAGCGACTCGAGCTTCCCCGGCAGGGTCGAGGAGATGAACTTGGGGGAGAATTTGCTGCCGATCTTGTCGCCTTCGGAGTCGAAGAACGCGCCCGGCGTGAAGATCGCCCCGGCCGCCAGCTCGACCCCCGGCGTGCGCTGGATCCGCGGCAGCAGGCCGGCGCTGATCGTCGGCACTTCGCTGTTTTCCTGTTCGACCGGGTTCTTCGCGGTGACGACGACGCTGGTTCCCTTCAGCGACTCGGCGAAGATTTCGTCGAAGGCGGCGAGGATGGTGTCGGTGAGGACGTAGGTGCCGGCGACGAAGGCGATCCCGAGCACCACCGCGAAGGTGGTCGTCAGGGCTCGGACCTTGCGAGCCCAGAGGCTCTTGAGGGCGAGGCTAGTCAAGCTGCTTCATCAACTCGATCACGTCGTCAGCCGAGCCCGGGGCGGCGTCGTGGACGATGCGGCCGTCGCGGAGGGTGATCAGTCGGTCCGCGTGGGCGGCGGCGGCCGGGTCGTGGGTGACCATCACCACCGTCTGGCCGAACTCGTCGACGGCCCGCCGCAGCAGCTGCAGGACGTCCTCGCTCGCCTTCGAGTCGAGGTTGCCGGTCGGCTCGTCGGCGAAGACGACCGCTGGCTTGGAGACGAGCGCACGAGCCACCGCGACCCGCTGCTGCTGGCCGCCGGAGAGCTCGGCGGGACGGTGGCTGCGCCGCTCCTCGAGGCCGACGGTCCGGATCAGCTGCTCGACCCACTCGCGGTCGGGCTTGCGACCGGCGATCGAGAGCGGCAGGACCAGGTTCTCCTCGGCGGTGAGGACCGGCAGCAGGTTGAAGAACTGGAAGACGAAGCCGAGCTTGTCGCGCCGCAGCTGGGTCAGCTCGCCGTCGTCGAGGGCGGTGATCTCGACCCCGTCGAGCTCGACCGTGCCGGTGGTCGGCCGGTCGAGGCCGGCGAGGATGTGCATCAGCGTCGACTTGCCCGACCCCGAGGGCCCCATGATCGCGGTGAAGCGGTCGCGGTCGAAGCCGGTGCTGACGTCGACCAGCGCGTCGACCGCCGCGGCGCCCGTCCCGTAGCGCCGGCTGAGCTGGTCGGCGACGACGACCTGTCCGTTCGCGCCCGCCATCTAGGGGTCCACCGTATCGAGAGTGGGGGCCGGCTGCGAGCGGCCGGACGAATACCCTGCCGCCGTGCCGCTCAGCGACGACTTCGACGGGTTCCTGGTCGACCTCGACGGGGTCGTCTGGATCGGACGTGAGCCGGTGCCGGGATCGCCCGAGGCGCTGGCGGCGCTGCTGGCGGCCGGCAAGGAGCTCGTCTTCGTCACCAACAACCCCGGGCGGGAGCCGGCGGCCTACGCCGAGCGGCTGGCCGCGCTGGGGGTCGTGGTGGGGCCGGAGCGGATCCTCACCGCCGGCATCGCCGTCGCCCGCCTGGCGGCCGCGGCGGCGGGGGAGGGCGGGCCGGTCTTCGTGATCGGGGCGCCGGCGCTGAAGGGGCTGGTCAAAGCGGAGGGGGCGCGGGTCGTCGAGGTCGAGGAGGCGCCGGCCGCGGCCGCGGTCGTGGTCTCCGGCCACCGCGACTTCGATTACGCCGAGCTGCTCGCCTCGAAGCGCGCGCTCGACGCCGGGGCGGCGCTGTTCGCGACCAGCCGCGACCCGACCCTGCCGACGCCCGAAGGCGAGTGGCCGGGAACCGGCGCGGTCCTGGCCGCGGTCGAGACCGCCGCCGGCAGGAGGGCGGAGATCGCCGGCAAGCCGGAGCGCCACCTGTTCGAGCTGGCGCTGGCGGCGATCCCCGGCGCCGAGCGGGTGGCGATGGTCGGCGACCGCCTCTCCTCCGACGTCGCCGGCGGCCACGCCGCCGGGCTGGCGACGATCCTCGTCCTCAGCGGCACCAGCGGCGAGGACGGTGCCGGCTCCGAGGATCTGGCCACGGCCGATCCGCAGCCCGACTTCGTCCTCCCGGACCTCGCGGCGCTGCTGCGGTGAGCGCCGCCGCGCCGGCGCCGCGGCGCCCCGGCCTCGCCTTCGCCGGCGTCTTCGCCCACACCTTCTGTGGCCTGGTCGCGGTCGGCGCCGTGCTGCCGGTCCTGCCCGGCTACGTCAAAGGGCCGCTCGGCTACGGCGACTTCGCGGTCGGGGTGGTGATCGGCTGCTACGCGATCTCCGGGCTGCTGCTGCGCCCGGTCGCGGGACGCTTCGCCGACCGCCGCGGCCGCAAGTGGACGGCGCTTGGCGGCTCGTTGCTGCTCAGCGCCGGCGGCTTCCTCTACCTGGCGCCGCTCGGCCTCGCCGGGCTGATCTTCGCCCGCCTCGTGCTCGGCGCCGGCGAGGGGGCCGTCTACACCGCCGGCTCGGCCTGGATCGTCGACCTGGCGCCGCCGGCCCGGCGCGGCCGCGTGCTCGGCCTCTACGGGCTCGCGGTCTGGGGCGGCCTCAGCGTCGGGCCGCTGCTCGGCAGCGTCATCCACAGCACCGCCGGTTACGACGAGGTCTGGCTGCTGGCGGCGGTGCTGCCGTTGGTCGGCGCCGTCGCCGGCGCCTTCGTCGGCGATCCGTTCGTGCCGCGCGCGCAGGCCGAGCCGCACCCGTTGGTGGCGCCGGAGGCGGTGCGGCCGGGGATCGCGGTCAGCCTCGCGGCGATCGGCTACGCGACGGTCGCCTCCTTCGTCGTCCTCCTGCTCGAAAAGCGCGGGGTCAGCGGCGGCGCCGTCGTCTTCGCCGCCTTCGCCGGGGCGATCGTCCTCGCCCGCCTCGTCCTCGGCGACCTCCCGGACCGGGTCGGCCCCGCCCGGGTCGCGGTCGGCGCCACCCTGGCCGAGGCCGCCGGGCTGCTGGCGATCGCCGTCGCCGGGAGCCTGCCGGTGGCCCTGCTCGGCGCCGTCGCGATGGGCTGCGGCTTCTCCGTACTCAACCCCTCGCTGATGCTGATCGTGGTCGGGCGGGTGAGCGAATCCGCCCGCGGCGCCGCCCTCGGCACCTTCACCGCCTTCTTCGACCTCGGGATCGGGATCGGCGCCCCGCTCGCCGGCCTCGCCGCGGCGCTGGTCAGCTACGAGGCCGCCTTCGTCCTCGCCAGCGCGATCGCGGTCGGCTCGGCGGCGACGATCTACGCGCTGCAGCGTTCGATGTCGCAGTAGCGACACCCACGGCTGCAGCGAGGCTGGAGGGGCCGCCTACGCCTGGAAGGGCTCGGGCCGCTCGCTGAAGACCAGCGTCTGCAGGGCGCGGCCGATCCGGCCCTGGCGGTCGTAGAGGACGGAGTCGGAGGCGCCGATCGCGTCCGGGTGGGGGCGGGTGACGGCGTCGATGCAGACCCACTCGCCCACCGGAAGCCGCTCGAGCTGGACGGTGAGGTCGACGTTGATGAAGATCCAGCGGCGGAAGTCGAGCGCGGAGCTGATCCCGTTGCCGATGTCGGCGGCGATCAGCGTCCGCTCCAGCGGCGTCGGCTCCTCGCCGGCGATCAGCGGGTACCGCATCCGCAGCCAGGCCCGGGCCGGGCCGGACTCGACCCAACCGCCCTCGGCGAACCGTGTCTCCATCCCGGTGTGGTAGCCGTGCTCGTGGTCGGTGGGGAAGAAGTCGCCTCCGCTCGCCTGCTCCGGCGGTGGCGGTGGCGGGTCGGCGACGATCGCCGCCGCCGGCAGCTCCAGCGCGGCTTCGCGCAGGCGCCAGCCGCGCGCCCGGATCCGCGTCTCGCCGCCGACCTCGAGCTCGGCTTCGACCATCTGCACGCGGCGGCCGGGGCGGGCGACCCGGGCCTCGATCGCGACCGTGCCGATCGGCACCGGCCCGAGGATCTCGACGGTCAACCGGGCCAGCCGCATCCCCTCGCCGTCCGGGAGCCGTTCGAGCGCGCGGCCGATCAGCGCCGAGGGCGGGCCGGCGTGCTGGGCGCCGGGGTCCCACGGGCCGCGGGTCAGCTCGGTGGCGACGAAGCGGTCGCCGTCGGCCAGGAAAAAGGAGTCGGGCACGGGGGCCATCCTAGGAAGATGGCTCCGGCGGCTTCGTCACATGCCCGTAAGAAAGGTCGCGTACCCTGGATGCAGCGACGAAAGGAGAAGGTGGGAGATTGGCAACGAAAGTCGAGAAAACCGAGCAGGAGTGGCGCGAGCAGCTGACCCCGGAGCAGTTCGAGGTGACCCGCAACGCCGGCACCGAGCGTGCCTTCACCGGGCCGTACTGGGACGAGAAGGGCGAGGGGACCTACACCTGCGTCTGCTGCGGGACCGAGCTCTTCTCCTCGGGCACCAAGTTCGAATCGGGCACCGGCTGGCCCAGCTTCACCGAGCCCGCCAACCTCGAGCACGTCGAGCTGCGCCAGGACACCAGCCTCTTCATGCAGCGCACCGAGGTCATCTGCAAGACCTGCGGCGCCCACCTCGGTCACGTCTTCGAGGACGGTCCGGCCGATCGCGGCGGCCAGCGCTACTGCATCAACGGCTGCGCGCTGGAGTTCACGCAGTCCCCCCAGCACCCAGGTAGCTGAACTTCACCGCCAGCGCGACCGCCTCGGTTCGGGTGTCGACCTCGAGCTTGGCGATCGCGTTGCGGACGTGGGTGTGGACGGTCGCCGGGCTGAGCTGGAGCCGCTCGGCGATCTCTTTCACCCGCAGCCCCTCCGCCAGCAGCTCGAGGATCTGCCGCTCGCGGGCCGAGAGCTCGAGCAGCTTCTCGACCTCCGAGGGCTTGCCGCCGGCGAAATCGCCGCCGAGGAAGGTGCCGCCTCCGGTCACGGCTTTGACCGCGCGGGCGATGTCCTCCGACGGCGCCGACTTCAGCACGTAGCCGGAGGCGCCAGCCCGCAAGGCCAGCGCCAGCAGGTCCGGCTGGGCGTGAGCGGTGAAGATGATCACCTTGGTCCGCGGCCGCGCCCGCAGCACCTCCTTGGTCGCCTCGATGCCGTCGCGCTTGGGCAACTCGACGTCGATGATCAGGACGTCGGGCTCGAGCTCTTTGACGACATCGACGACGTCGCGGCCGTTACCGGCCTCACCGACGATCTCAACCGTGGTCGAGTTGGCCATGCGCGCCTTGATCGCCTCGCGGACGATCTCGTGGTCGTCGCAGAGAACCACCCGCTTGGCTTCCCTCACAGCGGAGCTCATCGAGCGGAAATTCTGTCAGGAGCGCCCAGTTGGTGCAAAGCCGGAGGCAGGGTGAAACTCCCGTCGCGCTCCTGGCGGTTCTCGATTAGGGCGATGATCGTGCGGCCGACGGCGCAGGCGGTGCCGTTCAAAGTGTGGACGGGGAGCGGCGCGGCGCCCTCCTCCGGGCGGTACCGGGCGCCGAGCCTCCGGGCCTGGTAGTCGGTCGTATTCGAGCAGGAGGTGAGCTCCCGGTAGCGGCCCTGGCTCGGGATCCAGGCCTCGCAGTCGTACTTCTTGGCCGCCGGGGCGCCGAGGTCGCCGGCGGCGACGTTGACCACCCGGTAGGGGATCTCGAGCGTGGTCAGGATCCGCTCCTCGATCGCCAGCAGCCGCTCGTGCTCGGCGGCGGAGGCGTCGGGCTCGACGAACGAGAACATCTCGACCTTGTCGAACTGGTGAACGCGGAAGATGCCGCGGGTGTCGCGGCCGGCGGCGCCGGCCTCGCGCCGGAAGCAGGTCGAGAAGCCGCTGTAGCGGAGCGGCAGCGAGTCGGCCTCGAGGATCTGGTCGGCGTGGAGGCCTGCCAGCGCCACCTCCGAGGTACCGGTGAGGAAGAGCTCGTCCTTCTCGATCTCGTAGATCTGGTCGCGGTCGCCGGGGAGGAAGCCGGTCCCCTCCAGCGCCTCCTCGCGGACCAGGACCGGCGGCACCACCGGCTCGTGGCCCTCCTCGCGGACCAGCTCGATCGCGAACCGGACCAGCGCCAGCTCGACCAGGACCAGGTCGCCCTTGAGGTAGGCGAAGCGGGAGCCGGAGAGGCGCGCGGCCGAGGCGATGTCGATCAGGCCGAGCTCGGAGCCGAGCTCGAGGTGGTCGCGCGGCTCGAAGGCGAAGGCAGGCGGCGTCCCGACCTCGCGCACCACCACCGCGTCCTCCTCGGTCATCCCGTCCGGGGAGTCGGGGTCGGGGAGGTTGGGCAGCGAGACCAGCAGCCTCTGCAGGTCGCCCTCGGCCTGCTCGAGCTCGGCCTTGCCGGCCTCGATCGTCCCCTTCAGCTCACCGACCCGGGCCATCAGCCGCTCCGCCTCGGCCTCCTCGCCCGCCGCTTTGGCGGCGCCGATCTGCTTCGAGAGCGCGTTCCGCTCCGCCTGCGCCTGCTCGAGCGTCGGCAGCAGCTCCCGCCGCCGCGCGTCCAGCGCCAGCAGCTCGTCGACCTGCTCACCGGCGCCGCGGCGCGCGAGCGCGGCCTTCACCCGCTCGGGCTCGGAGCGGATCAGTCTCAGGTCGAGCATCCGGCCCCGCTCAGGGGGACTTCTGGCCGGGCCGCGCCGCTTCGGTGGCCGCTTGCCCGGCGTATTTCGCGACGAATTCCGCGACCTGTTCGGCTTCTTCGCCGACGACGATGTTCTGCGGCATGATCGCCCCGGAGAAGCCGCCGTTCTGGATCGCGTAGAGGACGTCTTCCTTGCTCTCTTCGCGTTCGTTCAGGCTCGGCCCCTGGGCCCGCTGGCCGCGGTTGCCGGTGCCCTGCGTGCCCGCCGCGCCGAGGGTGTGGCAGCCGGCGCAGTGGGTCGCGAACAGCTCGGCGCCTTCGCGGTCGGGGCTGTTCTTGGGAACGGAGACCCCTTCCGTGCCGAATCCGCAAGCCGTCAGCCCAAGGGCCGCGGCGATCACCAGCGCTATGACGAGAGCTGCACGCACGCGGCGCGCATCATATTGAGTGACGGGGCCAGCCCGTCCGCTCAGTCCGGCGGGCGGTGGCAGACGGCCTCGATGTTGTTGCCGTCGGGGTCGAGGACGAAGCCGCCGTAATAGCCCGGATGGTAGATCGGACGGGGGCCGGGAGCGCCGTTGTCGCTGCCACCGGCGGCGAGCGCGGCGGCGTGGAAAGCGTCGACCGCGTCGCGATCGGCGGCGGCGAGGGCGACGTGGGCGCCGGAGACCGGTGGCCGGCCGCGGGCCATGATCCAGAAGTAGGGCTTGACGACGCCGCCGAGCTCGGAGCCGAAGCCGGCCGCCTGCGGCATCGGTGCCATCACCAGCGAGATTCCGAGCGGCGCCAGCGCCGCTTCGTAGAAGGACCTGCTGCGGTCGAAATCGCTGACCTCGAGGCCGACGTGGTCGAGCATGCCGCGACCCTACTCGCTCGAGCTGTTCCTTTTGTGGACTATTCCGACATAAGGAACAGCCCGGCGGGGGGCGTGGGAAGATGACGGCTATGGCCGAGGGGCCGCACTTCCAGGAACCGGGCTGGGTCACGAAGCACCTCTTCAACCCGCTTGTCGCGGCGCTGAGCAGGGCCGGGCTCGGCATCGCCGGCTCGCGGGTGCTCGAAGTCCAGGGCCGCAAGAGCGGCGAGTGGCGGCAGACGCCGGTCAACCCGCTCGCCCTCGACGGCCAGCGCTACCTGGTCTCGCCCCGCGGCCACACCCAGTGGGTCCGCAACATTCGCGTCAGCGGCAGGGGCCGCCTGCGCGGCCGCGGCAGCGAGGAGTTCTCCGTCGCCGAGGTCGGCGACGACGAGAAGCCGCCGATCCTCCGCGCCTACCTGCGGAAGTGGAAGTGGGAGGTCGGCGCCTTCTTCGCCGGAGTAGGCCCCGACTCCCCCGACGCCGAGCTGCGCCGCATCGCCCCCGACCACCCCGTCTTCCGCATCGAGAAGCGGGAGTCGACCTTGCCCAAGCAGTGATCGAGCCCCCGGGCCGAGGCCGCCAGCCGCATCGGCATCGATGAGGGCGGGCGTCGAGGTCTCCTCCCCGGGAACTCCTGCGAAGCAGCCCGGGGAGGAGACCTCGACGCCCGCCCCCCGTCGCCACCCCTAAAGCCCGCTGGTGGTCGCCGCCCGCAGGGCGAGGAAGAAGATGACCCAGCAGCTCACGGTCATGATCCCCATCTCGCGGCGCAGGATCGCGGCGACGAAGGTTTCGCGTTCTGGCTCGGAGATCGATTCGGGGTCGACGTCGCCGAGCTCGCGTTCGGCCGCCCCGAAGCGGGCGCCCTCGGCGATGAAGGAGACGAAGAGGGGGAGGATTCCGTAGAGGTAGTGGAGCTCTTCCTTCGGTTCGTGGCCGGTCACCACCAGCAGGCCACCGAGCAGGGCCTGGACGAAGACCGAGACCTGAGCTGCCCGCAGCAGGTACCAGAAGGGGATCGAGGGTCGCTTCCGGAACCAGGCGATTCCGCCGAGCAGGCCGGCGGCGAGGTTGAGGCCGATCAGGCACATGCCGACGGCGATGTGGATGCCGATCACGGGTTAAATCCGCCTAAAGGGGTCGGGATTCCGCTTGCTGATGCGGAAAATCACTATGTAGCAACTTGTCACAAGGTAGGTGTATAACAGCGGCTGCGGGCGCTCAGGCGTTGAAACACGCGCGGGCCAAACGCACGGCAGATCCCCCAAATTGCTTAAGAGCTACCTCCCTATCCTCGTCTTTGCGGTCCTCGGCCTGACCGTCGGCGGCGTATTCGCCTTTCTCAATCACCTGATCGGGCCGAAGAGGCCTGCCCGCGCGACCAGCGCTTCGCGCCGCCAGCTCGAGCCGTACGAGTCCGGGATCCCCGTCGCCCCCGCCAAGAACCTGCGCTTCGGCGTCAGCTTCTACCTGATCGCGATGCTCTTCATCCTCTTCGACATCGAGGTCGTCTTCGTCTATCCGGTCGGGGTGATCATGCACGGGGCCCACAGCGTCTTCGTCCTCGTCGAGCTCCTCACCTTCGTCGTCCTCCTCCTGGTCGCCTTCGTCTACGTCTGGCGAAAGGGTGCGTTGGATTGGAAATAGAGCGCCGCGACCCGCTCCGCGCCAAGCAGGTGACCGCCCGCGAAATGCTGCGCGGCGACCTCGAGGGCGCCGA
>JAFDWC010000052.1 GCA_018268655.1 Actinomycetota bacterium | reverse complement strand
GGCGACGTCGAAGACCTGCACCGGCGGATCGCCCTCGACCAGTCGGTGGTGGCGGTGGAAGCCGGCGAGGTGCTGAGCGAGCGCCAGGCTCTCGAGGCGCTGCTGCTGCCCTCGGCCAACAACGTCGCCGCCCTGCTCGCGATCCACGAGGCGGGCAGCATCGAAGCATTCGCCGCCGAGATGAACGAAGCCGCGGCCGAACTGGGGATGGGGAGCACCCACTACACCGATCCGAGCGGCTTCGAGGACAGCACCGTGTCGACCGCCGCCGACCAGCTGAAGCTCGGCCGGGCGGCGATGGCGGACCCGACCTTCGCCGAAATCGTCGCCATGCCCTCGGCCGTCCTGCCGGTCGCCGGGGAAGTCGCCAACTTCAACGAGCTGGTCGGCGGCGAAGGCTTCGTCGGGATCAAGACCGGCTCCGACGAAGCCGCCGGCGGCTGCCTTCTGTTCGCCAAACGGGTCCACCTCGGCGGCCGCACCGTGACCATGATCGGCGCCGTCCTCGGCCAGCGCGAAGGCGACTTCATCGAAGCCGCGCTCGCCCACACCAAGAGCCTCGCCGATTCGGTCGCCGCCGCCGTCCACGCGAAAGCGGTTGCCTCGCCGCGACCCGGATGACGATCGTCTGGCACAGAGCGATGGGTGGCCGTCGCACGGCAGGCCAGCCATCCGGCGCCATCCGGCTAGATGGCTGATTCCACGACCAGGCCCGCCCCGGATGACGCACCCGCCCCAAACGCATTTCGCAGGGACGCTCGATCGGGCGCGCCCCCAGCCACCCTCGCCGTGGAATCAACCGGCTAGCCGCCGACCGCGGTGCCGGCGACTCCTTCGGCGCAGTGGAGGGTGTTGCGGTAGGTGAAAGTGACGACCTGGCCGTCGGGAGCGGTGTAGACGCCGGTGGCGACGAAGCCGGTCAACAGGAACGTTTCGCCGACGTTGAACGGCTGCTGCAGTTCGATGCTGGCGCCGCCGGCCGCGGTGCGCGTCAGCCAGAGCTCGGCGCCGTTGACGGTGGTTACGGCGGCGAAGATGAGAGTGTCCGGAAACGACGGGAGGCAGCTGTAGGTGAGCTTCAGCCCGCCGACATTGGCCAAGGTGACGGGGGAGGCAGAGGGGACGGCGCCGGTTCGGGAGAACTTGAGCACCGAGAGGCCGCCGATCTTGGCCGCTTCCCCCGCGAGCGCCGCGGAGCCAGCCTGTTCCGCTGTCGCGGCGTGGTCGGCGGTGGCAGCGTGGGAGGCGGCCGGAACCGTGCCGAGCCCGCCGAGGTTGATCTCCGCGCCGGTCAGGCTGTGCGGCTTCAGCCGGTTGGCGGGCAGCGAGCGTTGCTTGATCCGGTTGCCGGGCTCGGAGTTCTTGGCGATCGTCCTGCCGTCGATCTGGGTTGCCGCCCAGGCCGTGCCGCTGATCGCGGCGACCAGCGCGACGAGGGCGACGGCCATCGCCGCGGACGGCCTTCCTACCGGCAGACGGGACATCGACTCCTCCTCTTGTCCGGATCGCCGGGCCATGCTCGCACCCCGCGCTGGCGAGGGTCAAGCGCTCGCCGGGCGTCGTCCGCGCCGTTCGGGCGCAGCAGCTGCCATGGTCTCTTCTCTAACGTGACGTTTTGCGAAGCCGTCGGGCCCGTGAGGCAAGCAAAACGCAAACTGTCGGACATCTGATTTGCTGATAATGTCCGTACCGATTTGAGCGCTATGGCCAAACAAGCCAACCTCGCCGCAGGCTCTGCGTACAAGCTCCGTTTCGACTCGGACGAGCAACGGCAGATGGCCGAGGCGATCGACGAACTCTGCCGTCGCCATGCCAGTCCGGACGCCGTCGCCGGCTGGGACGCCGAGGGGCGCTATCCGGCAGAGGCGATGCGCGCTCTGGCGGAGGCGGGCTGGGCCGGCCTGCCGGTGCCGGAGCAGCACGGCGGGTCGGGCGGCTCGATGATGGACCTGGTCGTGGTTCTGCGGGCCCTCGGCCGTCACTCGCTGGCGCTTGCCCAGGCCTACTACTCACTCTGGGTGCTCGGTGCGGAGGCGTTCTCCCGGCTCGGCGACGAGCGCCAGCAGGCCGAGTGGATGCCCCGGATCGTCGCCGGCGAGGCGCTGGTCGCCTTTGCGCTGACCGAGCCCGGAGCGGGTTCCGACGCGGCGGCGCTCCGCACCGCGGCTCGCAGCTCCGACGGCGGGTTCGTCGTCGACGGCCAGAAGGTCTTCATCACCGGCGCCGCGGTCGCCGACGTCATCGTCACCGCCGTTCGCACCCAGCCCGCCGGCGACAACCCGCGCCAGGGGATCTCGCTGCTCCTGATCGACCCCCGCGCCGAGGGCGTCACCGTGCGCCCGCTCTCCAAGCTCGGGCTGAAGGCGCTCGACCTCTGCGAGGTCTTCCTCGAGGACGTCCGGGTCCCCGAGCGCGACGTCCTCGGCCCGCTCGACGAGGGGTGGAGCGCCCTCCGTCCCGGGCTTGCCGGAGAGCGGTTGCTGCTGGCCGCGATCTGCGTCGGCGCGACCGCGAACGTGCTCGAGCTGGCGCTCGAGCACGCCGGCGCGCGCGAGACCTTCGGCCGCCCGCTCGGCCACAACCAGCTGATCCTCGACAAGCTGGTCGAGATGCGGCTGGCGCTCGAGGCCGGCGACCTGCTGGCCTGTCGCGCCGCGGTCGCCGTCGACGACGGCCGGCCGGCGGACGTCGACGCCTCGCTGGCCAAGCTCCACGCCACCCGCGAGTACGTCACCGCGACCCGCGAGGGGGTCCAGATCTTCGGCGGCTACGGCTACACCAACGAGTACCCGGTCGCCCGCCACTACCGCGACGCCAAGTATCTGGAGATCGGCGGCGGCGCCTCCGAGATCCAGAAGCTGATCGTCGGCCGCTCGATGGGGCTGGGCGCGTGAGCAGCGATCGCTTCGGGGGGAAGACGGCTCTGGTCACCGGCGCCGGCGGCGAAATCGGTGCCCAGTCGGCGCTGCGGATGGCGCGCGAGGGCGCCAGTCTGGTCCTCTTCGACCGCAAGGAGGAGCTGCTCGACGGTACCCGCGCCGCCTGCGAGGAAGCCGGCGCGGCCGTCTGGACGTTCGGAGTCGACCAGACCGACCGGGCGCGGGTCGACGAGGCGGTCGCCGCGGCCTGGGAGGGCGCCGGCCGCATCGACGCGCTCTTCGCCAACGCCGGCTACGGGCAGTTCGCGCCGTTCCTGGAGATCTCCGAGCGCGCCTGGCACCGGCACGTCGACGTCAACCTCAGCGGCACCTTCCACGTCTGCCAGGCGACGGCGCGCCAGATGGCCGGCGACGAGGGCGGCGGCGCGATCGTCGTCAGCGAGTCCTCGGGCGCGATCGTCCACAGCGATCAGCTGCTCGCGTACTGCACGACGAAGGCGGCGCTGAAGATGATGGTGACCGGGATGGCGGCAGAGCTCGGAACCCACCGCATCCGCGTCAACGGGATCATGCCGGGGGTGGTCGAGACGGCGATGACCGGGATCGCGCTCGGCAACCCCGAGCACCGCGACGTGCTGCTCTCCGAGACCCCCGTCGGCCGGCTCGGCAAGCCCGACGACGTCGCCGCTCTCGTCTGCTTCCTCTGCTCGAGCGAAGCCGCCTTCATCAACGGCGAGAGCATCAGCATCGACGGCGGCCAAACAGTCCACGGACACCCCCGCTGGTTCCGCCTCGACTACCGGGACGCGCACGAGGAACGGTGGGAGATCCCGCGCTGACCGGTGCCGGGGACCTCACCGCCTTGGTCCCCTGAGAGAGATGACGATGCGGGTCGGCCTCATCGTGCCCTCCTCCAACACCGTGATGGAGCCGGATTTCCAGCGCGAGCTGGCCGGCGTCGCGAGCGTGCACGCCGCCCGCATGTACCTCGCCGACCCGGTCACGCCGGCGGGCGAGTTCGAGATGCTCGATCGCCACGCGGCGCCGGCGGCGCGGGACCTCGGCACCCTGGCCCCCGACGTCACCGTCTTCGGCTGCACCTCGGCGGCGGCGCTGCTCGGGCCCGATGGCGATGCGAGGCTGCGGTCCCGGCTGGTCGGCCTGACCGGCACCCGGGTGGTCGGGGTCGCCGACAGCCTCGGCAACCGCCTGCGGGAGCTCGACGCCAGCCGGATCGCGGTGCTGAGCCCGTACGCCGCGGAGCTGGCCGAGGCTGTGATCCGCGGCTTTGCCGGCGAAGGCTTCGAGGTTCTCGGCGCCCACGGCCTCGAGATCGGCGACAACGCCGAGGTCGGCAGGGTCGAGCCGGAGGCGATTCTCGATGCGGCGCCGCTGGCACTGGCGCCGGGCGCGGAAGCGCTGGCGGTCGCCTGCACCAACCTGCGCGCGCTCGAGGTGCGCGAGGAGCTCGAGCGGGCGGTGGGGATCCCGGTCGTGACCGCGAACTCGGCCGCCCTCACCGCGGTTCGGCGGGCCCTCGAGGAAGTCTGAGGCGAAGGCCGCGACTCCGGCGTGATGTGAATTCCAGAGCTTCTCGCGCGCGTATACTGTCAGACCGATTGTGGCCGACGACAGGCCACCGGAAATCGGGAGCGACGAGAGGAGCAAGATGGGACCGAGAGGGAAGTACGAGTCGGGGCGCGAGGCCTGCGCCGGGCGGTGCCGCTGATGGCCGGCCGACTGCAGGGCAAGGTCGCCCTGATCACCGGCACCGGCGGCGGCCAGGGACGGGCCGCGGCGCAGCTGTTCGCCGCCGAGGGCGCCACTGTCGTCGGCTGCGACCTCAAGGTGGAGGGCGCCGAGGAGACCGTTCAGATGGTCCGCGACGCGGGCGGCACGATGACCTCGGCCCAGCCGCTCGACCTCGGCAAGTACGAGGACGTCAAGGAGTGGGTGGACTCCGCCGCGAGCGAGCACGGCGGGATCGACATCCTCTACAACAACGCGGCGGGCGCCGTCTTCAACAGCATCAAGAAGATGAGCGAGGAGGAATGGCACCGGATCCTCCGCAACGAGCTCGACCTCGTCTTCTACGCCTGTCGCGCCGCCTGGCCCCACCTCGCCGCGGGTGGCCCGAGCGCGATCGTCAACACGGCGTCGATGCAGGGCATCATCTCGATCCGCTCGGCCCCGGGTGGCTTCGCCCACGCCGCCACCAAGCACGGCGTCATCGGCATGACCCGGGAGCTCGCCAGCGAGGGCGGGCCGGACGGGATCCGGGTCAACTCGATCAGCCCCGGGCTGATCATCACCCCGGCGACGGAGTGGATGAAAGACCTGCCCGGCGCGATCGAGTCCTGCCTCGAACACCAGATCATCCAGCGGGCGGGTGAGCCCGAGGACATCGCCAGGGCGGCCCTGTTCCTGGCTTCCGACGAGGCGGCCTTCATCACCGGCGAGAACCTGGTCGTCGACGGCGGCTTCACCGTCGTCTGAGCGAGCCGGCGTCTCCGACGCCGTCACGCTGAATCAACCGGCCGCTGCGACCTCGGGTCGCAGCGGCCGGTGCCGTGAAGGGGCCCCCGGGTCAGGCGCCCTTCGCGGCGAACTCGAGCGGGATCTCGTGGTAGGTGCGGAGCGTGAACGTCGGATCGCGGTGCAGCTCCGCACCCGGCGCCAGGCGGATCTGGTCGAGGCGGTTGAACAGGACCTCGAACGCGACCCGCGCCTCGACCCGGGCCATCTCGGCCCCCGGGCAGAAATGCGGCCCGGCGCCGAAGGCGAGGTGCCGGCGCAGGTTCGGGCGTTTCATGTCGAAGGTCCGCGGGTTCTCGAAGACCTCCTCGTCCTGGTTGGCGGCCCCGAACAGCCCGACCACCATCTCGCCGGCGGGGATCGTCTGGCCACCGATCTCGACCTCGGTCGTCGTCACCCGGTACGAGCACATCGCCGGGGACTCCATCCGCAGCGCCTCCTCGATGAAGTCCGGGATCAGGTCGTGGTCCGAGCGCAGTTCGGCCATCAGCTCGGGCTGTTCGATCAGGATCACCAGGCCGTTGCCGATCAGGCTCGTCGTCGTCTCGTTGCCCGCCAGCAGGATCTGGCTGATGATCGGCAGGATCTCCGCCGTGCTCAGACGGCGTGGGCCCGAGACGTTGTCGTCGTCGTCGATTTCGGTGTTGGTGAGGTCGCTGAGGAGGTCGTCGCGGGGCTCCTCGCGGCGTTCGTTGATCAGCGGGATCATGTACTTCTGGAACTCGATCACCGCGAGCCCGACCTCAGCCCGTTTCTCGTTGTCCATCGGGTCGAGGTCGCCGGCGACCATGCAGTCGGACCAGTACTTGAAGTCGTCCAGATCCTCGCGTGAGATCCCGAGCGTGTCGGAGATCACGATCAGCGGCAGCGGCACGGCGAACTGCTTGTTCAGCTCGCAGCGGCCGTCGGCGATGAAGGCGTCGACGAGCTCTTCGGCGATCTCCCGCATGTAGCCCTCGAGCTGGCGCACGCGTCGCGGGTTGAGGGCCTTGGTGACGATCGCGCGGTGTCGCGTGTGCACCGGCGGGTCGGCCGTGAACAGCGCGTTTTCCATCGGCTCGTATTTGGCGATGATCTCTTCGACCTCCGGCGAGAGCGGCTCCGGGCTGACGCCCATGTAGCGCGGCCCGTCGGCACCGGCGATGCTCGACGAGAGGTCTTTCGTGTTCAGCACGGCCGACCGCAGGTCGTCGTAGCGCGTCACCAGCCAGCCCACGTCCGAGTCGTGCGAGACCGGGCATGAGCGCTGCAGGGCCTCGTAGTGCGGATACGGGTTCTCGAACACCTCGGGATCGGTCATGTGCACGCCGTCGGGCGCTTGCGGCCGGCTGGCGTCAGCTTGGGAACTCATCGTCGTCCTCTCTATTGGATGTCGTCGTCTGCCGCATCGGGTTCGACGAAGTCACCGAGCTCGACGGAGTCCCAGCACACCGTTCAGAGCCGACTCGATCAGCGCCTTCGGCGCCACGAGGTCATCTGGATGTCGCCCTCTACGTCCCACGTAGTCGTATTTCCCAGAGATCCGAGCGCCGCAGAGTTCCGGCGCCGATCACGATGCGATTAGTTGGACATTTAAACAGGCCGGCACTATTTGTCAATCCGCTTAGATCTTGCTTTTCAACACTGGAATAAGTCCAGACCGCGTCGAGGGATCCGATCGTGTAAATGTCAGCGGCGACGGCCCTCGGGCTCGAGCGGCTCGCGCCAACGGGCGACGAAACGACAAGGACAGGTGGAGCGATGGATGCGAGGCTGCAGGAGCTTTCCGACAAGCAGGAGATCCGGGACCTGCTGCTGATCTATTGCCGCGGGGTCGACCGCTGCGAGCTGGAGCTGGTCAAAGCGGCGTTCTGGGAGGACGCGATCGACGATCACGGCCCCGGCGGCGGTCCGGCCTGGGAGTTCGCCACCCATCTGATCCAGTCCAAGCTGGCGAACACCGCCTGGACCACGCATGCGGTCTCAAATCATCTGGTCGATGTGGAAGGCGATCTCGCCTTCTCGGAGGCGACGGTCGTCACCTACCAGAAGCCCGCCGAGGGCGGCGACGTCCAGGTCTGGTGCGGGCGCTACGTCGATCGGGTCGAGCGCCGCGGCGGAACCTGGAAATTCGCCCACCGCCGCATGGTTCACGACTGGAGCGGCTCGCTTCCGCTGGGCCGATGGGGGCTTGCGTCGGTGGCCACCGAGGAGCTGATCCAGGGCGCGCGAGCCGCCGAGGACATCGTCACCGGCCCGGGCCGCGCAAGGTTGATGGCGAGAGATTCCCGGCAGTGATTGGAGCCCTTGCCGGAAGATTGACGAATTCGGCCTGGCGGAAGCGATGCCTTATAATCTCCGACAAATCGTCTGGGACGATGGGGAATGGGAGCACTCAGTTTGAACCGAGCGTCTAAAACGTCGATTCTTGGGCGGGTCAAGAGGTACGGAGGGTGAAGCTCCAACGCTCCAGCGAGGTCGCCCTCGCCTGGATGGCGGAGGGGAGCCGTGTCGTCGCGGCGAGGCTTGTCGCGGCCGAGGGCTCCTCGCCGTTCGAAGAGGGGGCAACGATGCTGGTCGACGACCGCGGCCGGATCGAGGGCTCGGTGACGGGAGGCTGCGTCGAGGGAGCGCTGTTCGAAGAGGCCTCCGCCGTCCTCCGCGGCGAGCCGCCGCGGCTGCGCACTTTCGGAGTCTCCGATTCGCAGGCCGTGGGTGTCGGCCTCATGTGCGGCGGGACGGTTCACGTCTTCATCCACGAGATCCGCCCGGAGGATCGTGAGGCGCTCGAGCTCGCCGAGCGGGCGATCGAGGCGAACCGCCCGGCGCTGATCGCGACGCTGATCGACGGCGAGGCGGCCGGCACCCAGGTCGTGCTGGTCGACGACAGCCTCGTCGGCAGCTTCGGCGTGGCCGCCCGACTCGACGAAGCGGTCGAGCGGGAGGCGCGCGGATGCGTCGCCCACGCGGTCTCCGCGCTCCGCAGCTACGGGGCGGAGGGGGAAGTGATGGGCAGCGACCTGCGCGTCTTCCTCCATGCCTTCGCGACGCCGGCTTCGATGATCATCTTCGGTGCCATCGACTTCTCGGCCGCCGTCGCGATCCTCGGTCGGCAGCTGGGCTACGAGGTGACGATTTGCGACGCTCGCCGCCCGTTCACGGAAGCGAGTCGTTTCGCGGCCGCGGACCACGTCGTCGTCGACTGGCCGGAAAGCTTTCTCGCCGACCGTTCGCTCGACGAGCGCGACGTCGTCCTGGTCTTCACCCACGACCCCAAGTTCGACGAGCCGGCGCTGATCGCCGCCCTCGCGACCGACGCCGGATACATCGGCGCGCTCGGGAGCCGCAAGACCCACGCCGACCGAACGCGGCGCCTGCGCGAGGCCGGTGTCGAGGAGGCGCAGCTGGCTCGGATCTCGTCCCCCTGTGGGCTGGACGTCGGCGCCCGCACGCCGGAGGAGACGGCGGTGTCGATCGTCGGCGAGATCCTCGCTTCGGCCGCCGGCCGCTCCGGTGGCCCGCTTGCGGAGACCGAAGCCCCGATCCACGCTTCGAAGGAGCTCCCGGCCAATCTTGCTTGAGCGTTCGAGAGAAAGACCGGATGCTTGAGCATCCTGCGAATGTCGGGTATTATCAATCGTGGCATACAGGGCCGTCGCCCTGTGTGAACCTGGCGACGGAGAGCTGAGAATGAAACCTGCCCAATTTGCCCTCGACACACCCCAATCGGCTTCTGAGGCCCTTGCGCTGCTGAGCGACCACGGCGATTCCGCGAAGGTGATCGCCGGCGGCCAGAGCCTGGTGCCGATGCTGAACTTCCGGCTCGTCACGCCGGAGCGGCTGATCGACATCAACGGACTCGAGGACCTCGCCTACATCCGCGAGAACGACGGCGTCCTGGCGATCGGCGCGATGACCCGGCAGCAGGAGATCGAAGCCTCGCCGGTGATCGCCGCCGCGGCGCCGCTGCTCGCCGAGGCGACTCGTGAGATCGCCCATCCCTCGATCCGCAATCGCGGGACCGTCGGCGGCTCGCTCCTCCACAACGATCCGTCGGCGGAGTACCCGGTGACGCTGCTTTGCCTCGGCGCCGAGGTGGAAGTCGCCAGCGTCCGCGGCAACCGGACGATTCCGGTCAGCGATCTGATCCTGCCCTGGTTCTCGACCACGCTCGAGCCGGACGAGCTGCTGCTGGAGATCAGGGTCCCCGTCGCCGGCGAGAGCACGAGCCAGGCTTTCGAGGAGCTGGCGCGCCGCAAGGGCGACTTCGCCCTGGCCGCCGTGGCGGTGGCTCTCACCTTCGGCGCTTCCGGCGCGATCGAGAAGGCGGCGATCGCCGGCACGGCCGGGCGCTGCGCCCAGCGCCTCACCGAGGCCGAGCGAGCTCTCACCGGCGAGGTTCCGACCGACAGCGTGGTCGGCGCCGTGGCCGCCGCCGCCGAAACCGAGATCCAGCCCGTCGGCGACATCCACGCCGACGAGGACTACCGCCGGCATCTCGTTGCTCTGATGACCAGGCGGGCTCTAGCCAAGGCGATCGGCGACCGCGCCGGGAGCAAGGAGGACTGACAGATGACGGGCGAACGCAAGATCTCGCTGCGCGTCAACGGGCGGCAGCACGAGCTGGAGGTCGAACCGCGGCTGTCGCTGGCCGACGCGCTGCGGAACGAGCTCGGCTACACCGGCACCCACCTGGGCTGCGAGCACGGCATGTGCGGAGCCTGCACGGTCTGGCTCGACGGCAAATCGGTTCGGTCGTGTCTGATGCTGGCCGCCCTCGCCGACGGCGCCGAGGTGACCACGATCGAGGGGCTGGCCCCGGACGGTGACTCGCAGCATCCGCTGCAGGCCGCCTTCTCGAAGCACCATGCCCTGCAGTGCGGGTTCTGCACGCCGGGGATGATCATGGCGGCGGCGGACCTGCTGCAGCAGAACCCCCACCCCAGCGAGGAGGAGGTCGTCGACTGGATGGGCGGCAACATCTGCCGCTGCACCGGTTACCGGGCGATCGTCCGCGCGGTGATGGACGTCGCCGAGAGCGGCGCCGCGCCGCCGGCCTCCGATCCCGAACCCGAGCCGTCAAGCGTCGGCTGACCGTCAACCCCGAGCAGATGAGCGAGCAGGCAGAGATGAGCGAGCAAGGAAAAGTCACCTGGATCGGCAAGCCGGTACCGCGTCGCGAGGACCGGCCGCTGACCGCCGGCGCCGGCCGCTACATGGCCGACATCGAGATGCCCGGAATGCTGTACATGGTGGTCCTTCGGAGCCCCCAGGCCCACGCCAAGATCGTCTCGATCGACACCGACGCCGCCAGGGCGATGCCGGGTGTCCACGCCGTCTACACCGCGGCCGACCTGCCCGAGGAGCTGAAGCCGTTCCCGGTGATCTGGAGGCCGCCGGTCCTGAAGGACGATTCGATCGCCGCCCTGGCCTCCGACCGGGTGCGCAACGTCGGCGAGGAGGTCGCGGTAGTCGTCGCCGACACCCAGCAGATCGCCGAGGACGCCCGTGAGCTGATCCGGGTCAAGTACGAGCGGCTTCCGGCCAACGTCGATCCGATCAAGGCGCTCGAGCCCGACTCGCCCCGGATCAGGGACGAGTGGGACGACAACGTCGCGGCGCTCTTCCCCTTCCGCAACGGCGACGTCGATGCCGCCTTCGCCGAGGCCGCCCACGTGGTCGACGGCCACTTCAAGATCAACCGCCACGCGGCGATGCCGATGGAGACCCGCGGCGTCGTCGCGAGCTGGGACGCGCTGACCGAGACCCTGACCTTCTGGTCGATGTCGCAGGCGGCGTCGCTGCTGCGAACCGAGCTGGCGAAATCGCTCGACCTGCCGGACAACGCGATTCGGGTGATGACGCCCAACGTCGGCGGTGCCTTCGGCGCCAAGTGGGACCGCTACGCGGAGGACCTGCTGGCCTGCGTGGCGACGCGGCGGCTCGGCCGCCCCGTCAAGTGGATGGAGGACCGGCGCGAGCACTTCCAATCCACCGTGCATGCCCGCGAGCAGATCCAGGACTGGGAGATGGCGCTCGACGAGGACGGCCGGATCCTGGGCGTCCGCGGCCGCGCGGTCGCCGACCTCGGCTCCTGCGTGCCGAGCTCCGGGATCGGCACCCAGTGGGTGACCGGCAACACGATCCCGAACCAGTACAAGTTCGAGAATTACTCGGCCGACATCATCGCCGTCCTCACCAACAAAGCGCGCGCCGGCTCCTACCGCGGCTTCGGCGGGCCCGAGTCCAACTTCCCGATGGAGCGCCTGATGGACAAGGCGGCGAAGGAGCTGGGTGTCGACCCGGCCGAGCTCAGGTTCCGCAACCAGATCCAGCCCGAGGACATGCCGTACCCCACCGCCACCGGGATGGCCGTCTACGACACCGGCGACTACCCCGGGGCACTGCGCCGGGCGCTGGAGATGGTCGGCTACGAGAAGCTCCGCGAGGAACAGCCGAAGCTGCGCGAGCAGGGGATCTACCGCGGCCTCGGCATCGGCTGCTACGTCCACTGCACCGGCTTCGGGCCGTCGGCGATGCTCGGCATGATCAACTACGACACCAGTGGGTACGAGGGCGCTCGGATCCGCATCGACCCGGGCGGCAAGGTGACCGTCTACACGGGGATGATCCCGCTCGGGCAGGGGACCGAGACCTCGCTGGCCCAGATCGCCGCCGACTCCTTCGGGATCGACATGGACGACGTGCGAGTGGTCTGGGGCGACACGTCGCAGACCCCGTACACCGGCTTCGGCAGCGGCGGCAGCCGCTCGAACCTGGCGATGACGGCGGTGATGAACGCCGCCGAGCAGCTGAAGGCGAAGATGATCCGGATCGCCGCCCACACGCTCGAGGCCAGCCCCGACGACGTCGAGTTCGCCGATGGCCACCTCAGCGTGCGCGGGGTCCCCGACTCCGGGCTGACCATGCCGGAGGTCGCGCGCATCGCCTACCTCGCGCACAGCCTGCCCGAGGGGGAGGAGCCGATGCTGCAGACGCAGCAGGTCTTCGACCCGCCCGGGTTCGGTTGGGCCTACGGCTGCCACGTCGGCGTCGTCGACGTCGACATCCAGACCGGGATGATGGACTGGAAGCGCTATGTCATCGTCGACGACTGCGGACCGATGGTGAACCCGCTCATCGTCCGCGGTCAGATCGAGGGTGGCGTCGCCCAGGGCATCGGCGGGGCGCTGCTCGAGGAGATGGTCTACGACGAGGCGGGCCAGCCGATGACATCCTCCTTCATGGACTACCTGATGCCGACCTTCCACGACGTGCCGGACTACGAGATCGACCATCTCGTCTCGCCCTCGCCCCACATCCGGGGTGGGTTCAAGGGCATGGGGGAGTCCGGGGTGATGGCCCCGGCCGCGGTGGTTGCGAACGCAATCGTCGATGCGCTGGCGCCGTTTGGAATCGAGGTCGACGAACTGCCGATCACGCCGAACGTGCTGTGGCGGAAGCTGCGCGACGCCGGCGCGTTCGAGGACGGGCGGTCGGCCGCTTCGGTCGGGTGAAGACGCAGGCCCCCGCGAACCCGGCGGAGATCGCCGACCTCCTGCGCGGCGAGGCGTACCTCGCCGACCCGGGCCTGGCGACGGTGCTGTCCGTCGCCCTGACCCTCGGCAAGCCGTTGCTGCTGGAGGGTCAGGCGGGGGTCGGCAAGACGGAGTGCGCGAAGACGTTGGCCTCGGTGCTATCGACGCGGCTGATTCGGCTGCAGTGCTACGAGGGAATCGACGTCGCCCACGCCCTCTACGACTGGAACTACGCTCGCCAGATGCTCTACATCCGGGCGATCGAGGCCGAGGAGGCCTCCTCGGCGGCGGCGGTCGGCGACGTCTTCGGCCCCGATTTCATCGTCAGGAGGCCGCTGCTCGAGGCGATCGACCACGAGGACGAGAGCCCGCCGGTGCTGCTGATCGACGAGATCGACCGCGCCGACGACGAGTTCGAGGCCTTTCTGCTGGAGCTGCTCTCCGACTTCCAGGTGACGATCCCGGAGATCGGGACGATCCGGGCGCGCCGGCGCCCGGTCGTGATCCTCACCTCCAACCGGACCCGGGAGCTGCACGACGCGCTGCGGCGCCGCTGCCTCTACCACTGGATCGACTACCCGTCGTTGGAGCGCGAGCTGGAGATCGTCCGCGCCCGCCTCCCCGAGTCGCACGAGAAGCTGGCGGCGCAGGCGGCGGCGTTCGTCGCCTCCCTGCGGGAGGAGAACCTGGTCAAGCCTCCGGGCATCTCCGAGACCCTCGATTGGGTGCAGGCGCTCTGCGCGCTGGACCAGGAGGAACTCTCGGTCGACGTCGTCGAGCCGACGCTCGGGGTCGTCCTCAAGGTCGAGGAAGACGTCACCAGCGTCCGCGACGACCAGCTCGAACAGCGAGTCGCGATGGCGCGCGACACCTCGGCCCCTCGCTCGTGAGCCCGGGCCGGGCCGACGACCTGATCCTGGTCGACGACCTGATCCTGCTCAAGGTGACGCGGTTCGCGCGGCGGCTGCATCGCCGGGGGGCGTCGGTCGGCCCCGGCCGGGTCGAGGATGCCTGCCGCGCTCTCGCCGAGGCCGGGGTCGGCTCGCGGGAAGACCTCTACTGGGTGCTGCGCTGCACCCTGGTCTCGAGGGAGGAGGATCTGTCGGCCTTCGACCAGGCCTTCGCGGGATTCGACCGCGAAGAGGAGTCGCAACAGCACCTGCTCCCCGCGTCCGACGACGACGAGGCCGCGGTCGCGGTGCGCGAGATCGTCGACCAGTCCGAGGAAGGCGACGAGGATGAGGACGAGGACGAGGATGCGGCGGGCCGGCGCTCCTCCTCCCTCGAGCGCCTGCGCCAGCTCGACTTCGCCCGCTA
The DNA here is from genome assembly GCA_018268655.1 of Actinomycetota bacterium. Lineage (GTDB taxonomy): Bacteria > Actinomycetota > Thermoleophilia > Solirubrobacterales > 70-9 > VAYN01. The sequence continues at coordinate 3,553 of JAFDWC010000052.1, read as the reverse complement.
CAGCGAGGACGATCTCCGGCAGGCCGCGCGGCTGGTCGGTGAGATGGCGAAGCAGCTGCCGACCCGCCGCTCGCGCCGCCTCCGCGCGGCCAAGGACGGGACCGTGTTCGACAAACGGCGGACGCTGCGCGCGGCGATGCGGACCGACGGCTACCCGGTGGCGCGGCTCTGGCGCGAGCGGCGGCAGGTCCCCCGCCGGCTCCTCTTCGTGGTCGACATCTCCGGCTCGATGCAGCCCTACGCGCGGGTGATGCTGCTGCTGACCCAGGCCGCCGTCCAGGCCGGCAGGAAGGTCGAGGTCTTCACCTTCGGGACGAGGCTGACCCGGGTTACGCCGGAGCTCCGCAGCCGCGACTGGAACCGGGCGCTGGAGGCGGCGCAGCAGAACGTGGTCGACTGGGCCGGGGGGACGCGGATAGGGGAGAGCCTGCAGACCCTGCACCGCGACTGGGGCTCGAAACGGATCGCCAACGGCGCCGTCGCGGTGATCCTCTCCGACGGCTGGGAGACCGGCGACGCCGACCTGCTCGGCCGCGAGATGGCGTGGCTGAAGCGTGCCGCCCACGCGATCCTCTGGGTCAACCCGCTGGCCGGTCGCGCCGGCTACGAACCGCTGACCGCGGGGATGGCGGCCGCGCTGCCGTCGATCGACCGTCTCCTTCCTGGCGGCGACCTGCGCGCGATCGAGGGTTTGACCGAGGTTCTGCGAACTCTGCCTGAGCTGGGCGGCGGCCGGAGCAGAACGGCGTCGGTTGGACCGGGGCGCAGCCGATCGATATGATCGGCATCAACCTGACAAATCGATCTTCGGCTATATGTCAGGCAACTGCATCGTGAAAAGTGTGCAGCTGATCGCCGTCGTCGCTTCCCATCACAGGATGTCTAAATGCGCCTAGAAGATCAGTTCAAAGTTCCCGCCTCGCCCGAGAAGACCTGGGACCTCCTGCAGGACGTGCCGGAGATCGTGCCCTGCATGCCCGGTGCGGAGCTCGCCGAGGTGGTCGGCGAGAATGAATGGAAGGCCGTGGTCGGGGTCAAGGTCGGCCCGATCGCGCTCCGGTTCCTCGCCGACGTCGAGCGCAGGGAGGTCGACGAGGAGAAGAAAAGCGTCGTCCTCGCCGCGGACGCCGAGGAGGAGCGCGGCCGCGGCAACGCCGAGGCGACGATCGAGTCCTACCTGGCGCCGACCGACGACGGCACCGAGGTGACGATCATCACCGAGTTGACGTTGCAGGGCGCGGTGGCCCAGTATGGGCGTGGTGTCGTCGCCGACATCTCCGCACAGATCACGCGCGAATTCGCGAACAATCTCGCCCGCAAGCTGGAGGAGCCCGAGCCGCAGGCGGGCGCCAGCGGGACGGCGGCGGGAAGAGGTGGCGGGCCCCAGGCTGCGGCGCCGACCCGAAGCGGCCCCGCGCAGAAGCCGATCGGCGGCCTCCGCCTCGCCCTCAAGGCGATGTGGTACGGAATCGTGCGTCGGGTGAAGAGCCTGTTCTCGAGAACCTGAGGAAGGACCGGACATGTGCGGGACCAAAGCCGAGGACCCCCCGACGATCGCTGCGCGGATCGGTGAGTACGGCCAGGCGACGAAGAGCCCGTTCGGCGCCGACGACCAGCTCGGGATGCTGAACACGGTGACGCCGAGCATGCGCGAGGCGGTGATGGACGCCGCCGACGCCCGCGACATGTACGACCTCGCCGTCGACCTCTTCATCGGCATGCCGGCCTACACGGCCAACGGCGACCCGCCGTTCCAGATGTGCCTCACCCACACCCCGGCCGGGTCCGTCAACGAGGACCCCGAGTCCGACTTCGCGAAGTCGATCGGGGGGCTGAGCGGCGACGTGGTCTCGATGTACACACACACCGGGACGCACATCGACTCGCTCAACCACTTCGGCTATGGCGACGCGATCTGGAACGACTACCGCGCCGAGACCGAGCTCGGCAGCCGCAGCTGGAAGAAGTGCGGACCGGAGAACACACCACCGGTCGTGACCCGGGGCGTCCTGCTCGACGTGCCGCGCGCGCTCGGCGTCGAGTCGCTCCCCGATTCGTTCGGAATCGGGCCCGACGAGGTCGAGCTTGCGCTCGCCCTCTCCAAGACCGAGATCAGGCCGGGTGACGCGGTCGTCTTCCGGACCGGCCGGATGCGGTTCTGGCCGGACCCGGAGCGGTTCAACCCCGGCTACCTGTTTCCCGGCCTCAACCTCGAGGGCGCCCAGCGGATCGCCGAGGCCGGGGCGGTGATGGTCGGGACCGACTGCATGGCGCCCGAGCAATCGCCGTCCACCCGCGCGGACAATCCCGCTCCGGTGCACAGCTACCTGCTCGCGACCTGCGGGGTTCCGATCGCCGAGAACCTCTGGCTCGAGGACCTCGCGCGGGAAGAAATCTACGAATTCGCCTTCCTGTTCGCGCCGATCAAGTTCCGGGGGGCGACCGGGGCGCCGATCCGGCCGATCGCGTTCCCGCTCGGCTGAAGACGACACGAAGGAGAGAGCAAGATGAGCTGGCGAGACGAAATGAAGGCGCTGCCGGACCTGGCGCCGGCGGAGTTCGAGATCGTGCCGGAGTCGGTCGCCCTGGTCACCATCGACATGCAGTACTTCGACGCCCACCCCGATTACGGGCTCGGGGCGGCGCTGCGCCAGTCTCACCCCGACGTCTGGAGCTATTACACCGGTCGTCTCGAGGAGGTAGCGATTCCGAACTGTGCGCGGCTGCTCGAGGCGTTCCGGGCCGCGGGCCGGCTCGTCGTGCACGTCACCCATGGCCCCGACCTCCCGGACGGCTCCGATCTGGTCCGGGTGTTGCGCCGGCGCCCCGATGGTGACAACACCGTGTACCCCGTCGGTTGCTTCGAGCATCGCAGCCTGCCCCAGCTCGAGCCGCGGGAGGGTGAGCTGGTGATCAACAAGAAAAGCCGCTCGGCGTTCAGCACCACGGCGATCGACATCGTCCTCAGGAACGCCGGAATCGACACCCTGGTGATCGGTGGCGTCACCACCAGCTCGTGTGTCGAGACCACGGCCCGAGATGCTTCGGACCGGGGCTTCCAGGTGGTGGTCGTCGAGGACGCGGTGGCGGAGCTGGACGAGGTCGCGCACGAAGCGACCCTGCGCCAGATCGCGATGCGGTTCGGCCGCGTCTGGACGACCGACGAGACCCTGGAGACGGTGAGCCACTGGCCGAGTCCGGCGGCGGTGAGGTGAGTTGAACAACTCGACCAAGGCGAAGCTGCGAAACGGGGAGACGGTCCTCGGTACCTTCGTCTTCCTCGGCGATCCGGCGGTGGTCGAGATCGCGGCCCTGGCGGGGTTCGACTTCGTGATCATCGACAGCGAGCACGCGCCGCGCGGGCCGGAAGCGATCGAGGGGATGATCCGGGCCGCCGAGGCACGGGGGATCACCCCGATCGTCAGGGTCTCGCGGACCGACGAGAAGGAGATCCTGCGAGCGCTGGAGAGTGGCGCGCAGGGCATCATCGTCCCGCAACTGGAGTCGGGCGAGCAGGCGGCCGAGGCGGTCGCCGCGACCCGCTACCCGCCGG
>JAFDWC010000051.1 GCA_018268655.1 Actinomycetota bacterium | reverse complement strand
TCGCTTGTGTGCAGAGCACACGGCGCTCCCAGCGCGCCTGACCGGCGCATTTCGGCGTCCTCGGTCGCTTGTGTGCAGAGCACACGGCGCTCCCTGCGTCCTTGAACTGCTTGGTCAGGCGCGCTGGGTCAGGGACGCTGGGTCAGGAGACGGGGGAATGGCGATCGATGATGCGGGCGAAATCGACACCCGGGGGCAGGGTGCCGAAGGCCTGCCCCCAGTCGCCGGCCAGCCGCGAGGCGACGAAGGCCTCGGCGACCGCCTCGTCGCCGTAGCGGACCAGCAGGGAACCCTGCAGCGCCAGCGCCATCCGCTCGACCACGCGGCGGGCGCGGGTCTCGATCGTCGCCACCTCACCGGGGATCTCGGCCCGGACCGAGTCGGCGAAGGCGGCCAGCCGAGGCTCCCGCGCCGCGCCCTCGGCGACCTCGCCGAAGAACGCCTCCAGCGCCGCCGGCTCCCTGATCATCGCCCGCAGCACGTCGAGGCACTGGACGTTGCCGGAGCCCTCCCAGATCGAGTTCAGCGGGCTCTCGCGGAACAGCCGCGGCATCCCCGACTCCTCGACGTAGCCGTTGCCGCCGAGGCACTCGAGGCACTCGCCGGCATGCATCGGCGAGCGCTTGCAGATCCAGTACTTGAGGACGGCGTTGGCGACGCGCTTGAGGTCCTGTGCCCGCTCGTCGCCGCCGATCGCCTCGTCGTAGGCGCGGGCCAGCCGCAGGGCCGAGACCGTCGCCGCCTCCGACTCGACGGCGAGATCGGCGAGGACGTTCCGCATCAGCGGTTGCTCGCTCAGCACCGTGCCGAAGACCGAGCGGTGTGAGGTGTGGTTGATCGCCTGGGCGACCCCGGCCCTGATCCCGCTGGCGCCGCCGAGCACGCAGTCGAGCCGGGTGTGGTTGACCATCTCGATGATCGTCCGCACCCCGGCGCCCTCCTCGCCGACCAGCCAGGCGGAGGCGGCGTCGAACTCGACCTCGCTGGAGGCGTTGGAGCGGTTGCCGAGCTTGTCCTTCAGCCGTTGCAGGCGGAACCGGTTGCGCTCCCCGTCCGGGGTCCAGCGGGGGAAGAGGAAGCAGGAGAGGCCGCCGTCGGCCTGGGCGAGGACGAGAAAGGCATCGCACATCGGCGCCGACATGAACCACTTGTGCCCGGTCAGCTCGTACTCGGCCCCGGGGCCGCCGCCGTCGACCGGCCGCGCCACGGTGGTGTTGGCGCGGACGTCGGTGCCGCCCTGCTTCTCGGTCATCCCCATCCCCGCCAGCGCCCCGGCCTTCTCCGCCGCCGGCGCGTTGGCCGGGTCGTAGCGGTCGGAGAGGAAGCGAGGCTCCCAGATCGCTGCGAGCTCGGGCTGGGCGCGCAGCGCCGGCAGCACCGAGTAGGTCATCGAGATCGGGCAGCCGATCCCCGCCTCGGCCTGCGACATGCAGATGAAGGCGGCGCCGCGGGCGACGTGCGCGCCCGGCCGCGGCTCGCGCCAGGGGGAGCTGTGCAGCTCGAAGCCGACCGCGGCGCCGAGCAGCTCGTGCCAGGCGGGGTGGAAGGCGACCTCGTCGACCCGGTTGCCGTAGCGGTCGTGGGTCCGCAGCCGCGGCGGGTTCTCATTGGCCTCGGCGCCGAGCTCCTGCGCCCGGCCGGAGCCGGCGTAGGCGCCGACCGCCGCGATCCGCTCGCGCGCCCACTCCGCCCCCTCGCGCCGCACCGCCTCGTCCAGGACCGCGTCGGCCTCGAAGACGTTGTAGTCGACCAGCAGCGGCGGCTGGTTGGCGACCTCGTGGGTGCCGAAAGCTGTGCGCGCCTCGGTTGCCATCGGTTGGGGATTCTGCCAGTTCGACTGGCTGACGCGCCAGTCAACCTGACTGCGGGCACCGCGGCGCCGACGGCCGCGCCGGCCAGATAGCATCGCCGCCCGGTGGCGGACAAGATCCAGGTCAAGAATCCGGTGGTCGAGCTCGACGGCGACGAGATGACTCGCATCATCTGGTCGTTCATCAAAGAGCAGCTGATCCTTCCGTACCTCGACCTCGAGCTCGATTACTTCGACCTCGGGATCGAGAGCCGCGACGCCAGCGAAGACCGGATCACGGTCGAGGCCGCGGAAGCGATCAAGCGGCACGGGGTCGGCGTCAAGTGCGCGACGATCACCCCCGACGAGGCGCGGGTCGAGGAGTTCGGCCTGAAGGAGATGTACCGCTCGCCGAACGGGACCATCCGCAACATCCTCGGCGGGGTGATCTTCCGCGAGCCGATCGTGATCTCCAACGTGCCGCGGCTGGTGCCGGGCTGGACGAAGCCGATCGTGATCGGCCGCCATGCCTTCGGCGACCAGTACCGGGCGACCGACCTGGTCGTCCCCGGCGAGGGCTCGCTGACCCTCACCTACACCCCCAAGAACGGCTCGGAGCCGATCGAGCTCGACGTCTACGACTTCCCCGGGGGCGGCATCGCGATGTCGATGTACAACCTCGACGACTCGATTCGCGACTTCGCCCGGGCCTCGATGCGGTACGGCCTCGACCGCGGCTTCCCGGTCTACATGTCGACCAAGAACACCATCCTCAAGCGCTACGACGGCCGCTTCAAAGACATCTTCGCCGAGGTTTACGAGGCCGAGTTCAAGGCCGACTTCGAGGCCGCCGGCATCACCTACGAACACCGCCTGATCGACGACATGGTCGCCGCCGCGATGAAGTGGGAGGGCGGCTACGTCTGGGCCTGCAAAAACTACGACGGCGACGTCCAGTCCGACACCGTCGCCCAGGGCTTCGGCAGCCTCGGGCTGATGACCAGCGTGCTGATGACCGCCGACGGCAAGACGGTCGAGGCGGAGGCCGCGCACGGCACCGTCACCCGCCACTATCGCCAGCACCAGCAGGGCAACCCGACTTCGACCAACCCGATCGCCTCGATCTTCGCCTGGACCCGCGGCCTGCAGGCGCGCGGGCGGATGGACGGGACCCCCGAGGTCTCGAGCTTCGCCGAGACCCTGGAGCGGGTCTGCGTGGAGACGGTCGAGGAAGGCAAGATGACCAAAGACCTCGCGCTCCTGGTCGGTGGCGACCAGAGCTACCTGACGACCCAGGAGTTCCTCGCCGCGATCGACGAGAACCTGCAGTCGGCGATGGCTTGAGGTTCCTGCGAGCGAAGTTCACAACAGAGGAGAAGATTTCGTGAGCCCCAGCAACACTCCCGTCAAGGTCACCGTCACCGGCGCCGCCGGCCAGATCGGCTACGCGCTGCTGTTCCGGATCGCCAGCGGCCAGATGCTCGGCGAGGACACCCCGGTCGAGCTCAGCCTGCTCGAGATCCCGGCCGCGATCAAGGCGGCGGAGGGGACCGCGATGGAGCTCGACGACTGCGCCTTCCCGCTGCTGAGCCGGGTCGACATCACCGACGATCCGGTGCGGGCCTTCGAGGGGACCAGCGTCGCCCTCCTGGTCGGCGCCCGCCCGCGCGGCCCCGGCATGGAGCGCTCCGACCTGCTCGAGGCCAACGGCGGCATCTTCAAGCCGCAGGGTGAAGCGATCAACGCCGGCGCCGCCGATGACGTCAGGGTGCTGGTGGTCGGCAACCCGGCCAACACCAACTGCCTGATCGCGATGTCGAGTGCGCCCGACGTGCCGCGCGAGCGCTTCACGGCGATGATGCGCCTCGACCACAACCGGGCGATCACCCAGGTCGCCAACAAGCTCGGGCAGCCGGTCACCGCGGTCAGCAACATGACCGTCTGGGGCAACCACTCGCCGACCCAGTACCCGGACCTGATCAACGCCAGGGTCAACGGCGACAGTGCCTGGGACCAGGTCGACGACGAAGCCTTCATTCGCGACGAGTTCATTCCCCGGGTGGCGAAACGCGGCGCCGAGATCATCGACGCCCGCGGCGCCTCGAGTGCCGCCTCGGCCGCCAACGCGGCGATCGACCACGTCCACGACTGGGTGCTCGGCACCGCGGACGGCGACTGGGTCTCGATGGGCGTTCCCGCCGACGGCTCCTACGGGATCGGCGAGGGCATCGTCTGCGGCTTCCCCTGCCAGTGCAGCGGCGGCGAGTGGTCGATCGTCCAGGGCCTCGACGTCCCCGACTTCTCCCGCGAGCGGATCGACGCGAGCGTGATGGAGCTGCAGGAGGAGCGCGACGCGGTCAGCCAGCTCGGGCTGGTTTAGCGCGGGCGGTAGGGGGGTCCGAGCGGCCCCTCCAAAACGCTCCGCCTTCGGCTCCGCTCGAGTGTTTGGAGGGGCCGCTCGGACCCCCTCGCGACACGTTTCGGAGCCCGGGCTGGCTCGCGTTGAAAGCTTGCTCGGGTTGGAGTTCTGGCTCAGGCCGCTCGACGAGGCCCCCACGGCTGGGGCGGAGTTCGTTCCGAGCCTCCGCCGCTCGCCCGAAGCTCACAGCCTGGGGAGCGGTCTCTCCGTCCTTGGGCGTCTGTGGGAGCTCGAACCGAGAGTGAAGAGTGACGGGGTGCCTCCCCCGCGCAGCGGCGTCCTCTCTCTCGCACCGGCGCTCGATCTCGGGCGACCGTACCCGATCCAGGCGAGAAACCCAGCAAGCGGGGGAGGCACCCCGCCGCTCCGATGCGCATCTTGGGTCGGGCTCTCCGGCAGACCAACCACGGCCGAACACAAAAAGAGGCCGGCTCCCCCGGGCCGGCCTCTCGACAGCGACAACTGGTGACCGCCCGGCGGCCGCGACGTAACCCCGCGGCTCAGCCCGCGGGGTAGTACTGACGCCCGTCCTTTTTGACCCGGCCCTCTTTCTCGAGGTCGCCGAGCACCCGGTACAGGTAGTTCGGCTTGATCTTCATCGTCTTGGCGACGTCGGAGGCGCTGATCCCGGGCTGTTTCTCGATCAGCTGCACCGCCTGGTCGGCGCGGGTGCCACCGCGGCGGCGGCGTTTACGGCCGGTCCCGGCGCCGGTGCTGGCGGCGGCTTTGCGGCCACGCGGGCGGCCGGGCGAACGGCGGGTGACCTTGCCGCCGAGCTCGGCCAGCGCGCGCTCGAGTCGCTCGCGCTCGTCGTTCAGCTCGGCCAGTCGCTTTTCGACCAGCTCGCGGGCGTCATCCAGAACGTTGTTGGTGGGGGGCATCGCGGTCCTTTCCGTTGCGTCGGTGAGTGTCCCCTGAGGGTTGCAGTGTGCCAGACACACAGTTACCGCGAAAGGGCGGAGGGCGAATTGGATGGATCGCCACACACTGTCCGGGTTGAGAACCCGGACAGTCCCTGCCGCAGCTTCGGGAACCTATCCTCGCGAGTTCGAGGCGGAGGTACCGAACTGGCCCTGCAAGTCACCTTGCGAGGCGCCAGCGACGAGGGCTTTTTCGGCCTGCCGCTCGGGCGAGATACGGATCACGTTGCGCGCCAGTCCGACCTTCTCCATGCCGCTGATGATCAGCGCCGAGGGGTCGGGCTCCCACCGCTTCATCCCGTGCACGGCGGAGCGGGGGAAGGCGTGGTGGTTGTGGTGCCAGGACTCGCCCAGCGACGGCAGCGCCAGCCAGAAGACGTTGGTCGAGTGATCGTCGGTATCGAAGCGGCGTGTGCCGAGGAAGTGACACACCGAGTTGACGCTCCAGGTGACGTGGTGGACGAAGAAGATCCGCACCAGCCCACCCCAGAGCAGGCCGGTGAGGGCCCCGAGGGCGGTACCGGTGACCAGGAACCCGGCCAGCGCCGGGATCGCCAGGGTGAGGTAGACGAGCAGCGCGAAGCGGCGATTGATGGTCCGCATCCCGTCGTCTTCGTAGAGGTCGCGGGCGTATTTCTTCCAGTCGGCGCGCCCCTGGTTCGACATCAGCCAACCGGAGTGGGCATGCCACAGGCCGCGCAGCACTCCCTGGTGATGACCGTCCTCGGCGACGTGAGGACTGTGTGGGTCGCCCTCTTCGTCGGTGTGCGCGTGGTGCTTGCGGTGGTCGGCGACCCAGGCGATCACAGGTCCCTGCACCGCCATCGAGCCGAGCACGGCGAAGGTGTATTCGAGCGACTTCGGGGTTTGGAATGAACGGTGGGTGAGGAGACGGTGAAAGCCGACGGTGATCCCGATCGCGGTCAGCATGTACATCGCCGCGGCGATGATCAGGTCGGCCGGGGTCACGAAGCTGTTCCAGAGCAGCACGATGGCGACGATCGTGGCGACGAAGGGGATCACGACGGCGCCGAGGTTGGCGATCTTCTCTGCTCTGGTCATCTCACCCATAGCTTTCAAGGTACCCGAACCTCGCTGCCATGTTTTGGCGTTATGGCAACGTTCTGGTTCTATATTCTTGTCATCTAGATGACAAGTTCCTCGGAGCGCACCGACAAATCCCTGGATCCTGAGCCGTGGCGCGGGCTGCCGGCCCGGGTCGCCGACCTGATCGAGGCCGAGATCCCGGCGACGACCGCCGAGATCCTCGAGTCGATCGGCCGCGAGGTGCCCGAGTACGCGCGGCCGCTCGAGGGCAACTTCGGTCGCGGCGTGCAGACCGGGGTGGCCGAGGCGCTGGCCCAGTTCGTCGCGGTGATCCGCGACCCCGACGCCGGCCGCGGCCCCGGCCGCGAGGTGTATCTCGAGCTCGGCCGCGGCGAGCTCCGCCAGGGCCGCACCCTCGATTCGCTCCAGTCCGCGTACCGGATCGGCGCCCGCGTCGCCTGGCGCCGCTTCGCCGAGGCCGGGCGCCGCGCCCGCCTGCCGGCGGAATCGCTCAGTCTGCTCGCCGAGTCGATCTTCGCCTACATCGACGAGCTCTCCGCCGACTCCGTCGACGGCTTCGCCGAAGCCCAGGCCGAGCTCGAGGATCAGGGCCGGCGCCGCCGCCGCGAGCTGACCCGGCTCCTGGTCGCCGCCGAGCCGCCCGCCGCGGCCGAGCTCGCCGCCGTCGCCCGGGCGGCACGCTGGACGCTGCCGCCCCGCCTCGCCGCGATCGCCTGTGCCGAGGGCGACCTCGACGCCGTTGCCCGCAGCCTGCCGCCGGAATCGCTGGCGGCGGTGGTCGACGGCGCCGGCTGCCTGCTGCTGGCCGACCCGGAGGGGCCGGGGCGGTTGGAGCCGTTGCGGCGGGCGGGCCGTCGCCGCGCCGTCGTCGCCCTCGGGCCGCCGACCGCGCCGACGGCCGCCGGCCAGTCCTGGTCGCTGGCGAGAGCGCTGCTGGACGCGGTCGCCGCGGGACGGATCGAGGGGCGCGGGATGGTGGTGGCCGACGACCATCTGGCCGAGCTGCTGCTGCTCGCCGGGTCGCCGTTGACGACTCGCATCGCGGAACGCCGGCTGGCGGCGTTCGCGGGGCTGACCGAGCGTTCGCGGGAGCGGATGCGGGAGACCGCGCTGGCGCACGTGCGGCACGGCGGCAACGCGGTCGCGATGGCGGAGGAGCTGCACGTGCACCCGCAGACGGCGAGATATCGGATCGCGCGGTTGCGGGAGCTGCTGGGGGACCAGTTGGATGATCCGGATGCGCGGTTCGAGCTGGAGCTTGCGCTGAGGGCTGGGGTCTAGCGTCGGCGGCGATCCCCCGTGGGGACGAAACGGTGGGGGAGGGTCGGGTGCGCCCCTCCAAAACGCTCCGCCTTCGGCTCCGCTTGAGTGTTTTGGAGACCCGCACCCGACCCTCCCTCTCAGGGTTCCGGGCCCCGAGAAACGGAAGCTCTGAGAAAGCCCCCACCCAGCTCTTGTTGAGCTTCATGGGCCGGGGCGGGGGTTCGGAGAGGCCGCGATTTCCTCGGAAGCTCCGGCAGCTCTACCAAGCGAGTAGCCGGGGCTCGGCCGTTGGGGGGATTGGGTGCCCCTCCCGAAACACTCAAGCGGAGCCGGAGGCGGAGCGTTTCGGGAGGGGCACCCAATCCCCCGTACGCCAACCGCCCGAACCCCGGCTACTCGCGGTTCCGCTTCTTCGGCAGCGTCCTGAAGGCGACGTCCCAGATCGGGGTCGAGACGCCGTACCCATACCGGTGGTCCTGGAAGTGGTGGCGCATGTGCTGCTCGCGCAGCGCCTTGCCCAGCTTCGACTTGGGGACGAAGTGGTGGACGTAGTAGTGGGTGTAGTCGTAGACGAGGTAGCCGAGCATGAAGCCGCCGAAGATCGCGAAGCCGGCATCGCCGAAGATCGCCCAGAACCCGAGCAGGAAGAGGGCGGCGAGGGGGACCGAGACCGACGGCGGCATCACCAGCCGCAGCTTGTCGTTCGGGTGGTCGTGGTGGATGCCGTGGATGATGAAGTGCATGCGGCGACCGAAGGCGTTGTCGGGCTCCCAGTGGAAGACGAGCCGGTGCAGCCAGTACTCGGTCAGCGTCCAGATGAAGATGCCGAGCGCGCTGAGGCCGATCAGCGCCAGGGCGCTGTAGCCCTTGCTGGCGCCGATCCACTCGACCGCCACGATCACCGGCACGAAGATGATCGCCGGGATCGCCGGATGGACGCGGGAGAAGAAGTTGAGGAACTCGCTCTTGAACAGCGGCGGCGACGCGGCGAGCTTGCTGGTCCGGCTCTCGGCGTCGTTGTGTGCCTCCATCGCGGGTTGATTCTAGAAGATCGGCGAGGCGTCCCTTCGGGTGCCCTAACCCAAAGCGCTCGCGGACGCGTCTTCGAGTCCGAGAACTGGCCTGTTCGCAAGACGCAGGAAAGTCGTGACGAAGCTGTTTCAAAGTCGTAGCGATTAGGTAGCGATTTGCGGAATCGGTGCCCGCGGGCGGCGCCGAGCGGTGCTTAGATGCCCGGCGCCGATGGCCCGCAAGACAAAGCCCCCCAGCTGCGAGGACTGCTACTTCCACCGCAACCTCCTCTGTGCTCTCGAGCTCGGTGAGCCCTGCGCGACCTTTCGCCCCGACCGTCCCGAGGGCCTGGTCCCGCCGCGCCAGCCGGTGCTGCTGATGCGCGCTCCGCGCTGGGCCTCACAGCCCCGGGCCGCGGCCTGACCGTCCCAGCGGCCGGCAAATCCCCGGCAGGCCGGGTGTCCCCGGTAATTTCCCTGGTGATGCCCCAGCGTGACCTCTTTGCCGACTTTGCCCGGATGCGCCGCGAGATGGACTCGATGCTCGGTGACACCTGGGGGCGCACCCGCTACGTCAGCCGCCGCAGCAACGGCTTCTCGCCCAACGTCGACGTCTATTACTGCGGCGACCCGCAACGGGCCGTGGTCAAAGTCGACCTCTCCGGGGTCTCGCTGAACGAGATCGGGATCGAGGTCTCCGGCCGGCACCTGGCGATCACCGGCCAGCGGCCGGTGCAGGAGACCGAGGGCCGCGTCTATCAGCAGCTCGAGATCCCGACCGGGCCGTTCCGGCGGCTGGTCGAGCTGCAGGTGGAGGTCGACGCCGAGCGGGCCAGCGCCACCTATGAGGACGGGGTGCTGCGGATCGAGCTGCCGCTGCGCGATCCGGAGGAGACGACGCGCCGGGTTCCGATCGAGGGCCAGTGAGGGCGTGTCGATGATGGAGGGCTCGCCCGTCCTCGAGGTTGTCGATTCGCCGCTCGATATCGAGGAGGCGATCCGTACCGACCAGCCGTTGCCGGAAGCGCTGCCGATCCTGCCGCTGCGCGAAACCGTCACCTACCCCGAATCGCTGACCCCGCTCGCGGTCGGCCAGGAGCGTTCCGTCCAGCTCGTCAACGACGTCCTCGGCGGCAACCGGATGCTGGTCATGGTCACCTCCCGTGACTCGGAGCTCGAGCGGCCCGGCCCGGAGGACCTCTTCGACGTCGGTGTCGCCGGCTTCGTCGCGCGGATGATCAAAATCCCCGACGGCTCGCTGCGGGTGCTGGTCCAGGGGATGCAGCGGGTTCGTCTCGGCGACTTCGTGGCCGAGGAGCCGTACCTGGTGGCGCGGATCGAGGCGCTGCCCGACGTCGTCCGCGAGGGCCCCGAGCTGGAGGCGCTCGCCCGCAACGTCCAGCGCACCTTCGCCGAGATCGTCGAGCAGATCCCCTATCTGCCGGAGGAGCTGCAGCTGGCGGTGACCAACATCGAAGACCCCTCTGCGCTCGCCCACCTGATCGCCGGCTCGCTGCGGATCCCGATCGAGGAGAAGCAGCAGCTGCTGGAAGAGGTCGACGTCGGCGCCCGCCTCCGCCGCCTCTCGCAGATCCTCGCCCGCGAGCTCGAGGTGGTCCGGCTCGGGACCCAGATCCAGTCCCAGGTCCAGTCCGAAGTCGACAAAGGCCAGCGCGAGTTCCTCCTCCGCCAGCAGCTGAAAGCGATCCAGGAGGAGCTTGGCGAGGGCGACGAGCAGGCCGCCGAAGTGAAAGAACTGCAGGACAAAATCGAGGCCGCGGAGCTGCCTGAGCACGCCCGCAAAGCCGCCGATCGCGAGCTCGGCCGGCTCGCAAAACTGCCGCCGGCGGCGGCCGAGCACGGCGTCATCCGCACCTATCTCGAGTGGCTGGTGGAGCTGCCGTGGTCCGCCGAGACCGAGGACAACCTCGACATCCGCCATGCCCGCAAGGTCCTCGACGAGGATCACTACGACCTGGAAAGGATCAAGGATCGGATCCTCGAGTACCTGGCGGTGCGCAAGCTCAACCCCGATTCACCCGGGCCGATCCTCTGCTTCGTCGGCCCGCCCGGGGTCGGCAAGACCAGCCTCGGCCGCTCGATCGCCCGCGCCCTCGGCCGCGAATTCGAGCGGATCTCGGTCGGCGGCGTCCGCGACGAGGCCGAGATCCGCGGCCACCGCCGCACCTACATCGGGGCGATGCCGGGGACGATCATCCGCGCCCTTCGCGACGCCGGCACCCGCAACCCGGTCTTCATGATCGACGAGATCGACAAGATGGGCACCGACTTCCGCGGCGACCCCGCCTCGGCGATGCTCGAGGTCCTCGACCCGGCCCAGAACGACTCCTTCCGCGACCATTACCTGGACCTCGAGTTCGACCTCTCCGACGTCGTCTTCATCGCCACCGCGAACGTCCTCGACACGATTCCGAGGCCGCTGCTGGACCGGATGGAGACGATCGAACTCTCCGGCTACACGCTGGCGGAGAAGAAGCAGATCGCCCGCCGCTACCTGGTCGGCCGCCAGATCGAGGCGAACGGGCTGAAGCCCTCCCAGATCGAATTCTCCGACGCGGCCCTGGGGACGATCATCGACGAGTACACGCGCGAGGCCGGCGTCCGCGGCCTCGAGCGGCTGATCGGCACCGTCTGTCGCAAAGTCGCCCGCGACGTCGCCGAAGGCAAGTCGAAGGGCAAGGTCCGGGTCTCCGGCAAGAAGGCCCGCGAGCTGCTGGGGCGGCGCCGGGTCTTCGCCGAGACGCGGCGGCGAACCAAGGCCGCCGGCGTCGCCACCGGGCTCGCCTGGACCCCGACCGGCGGCGACGTCCTCTTCATCGAGGCGACGGCGATGCCTGGCTCGGGCCGGCTGACTATCACCGGCCAGCTCGGCGAGGTGATGAAGGAGTCGGCCCAGGCGGCGCTGTCCTGGGTGCGCGGGCACTGGGCCGAGGTGGCGCCCCAGCTCGGCGAGGGCTGGTTCGCCGACCACGACATCCATGTCCACGTCCCGGCCGGGGCGGTGCCGAAGGACGGGCCGTCGGCCGGGGTAGCGATGACCGTCGCCCTCTCCTCGCTGGTCAGCGGCCGGCCGGTTCGCAACGATGTCGCGATGACCGGCGAGGTGACCCTGACCGGCCAGGTGCTGCCGATCGGCGGCTTGAAGGAGAAGTCCTTGGCGGCGCAGCGGGCGGGGATCAAGAAGGTGATAGTTCCGGATCGAAACGCGGGAGACGTCGAGGAGATCCCCGAGCAGGAGCTCGGCAACCTGGAGTTCGTCTTCGTCGACGAGGTTTCCCAGGCACTCGACGTAGCACTGTCGTAGTGGAGGCGGCAAGCCTTCCCCGCGGCGGGACCGGGCCACTGCAGTCGATCGCCGAGGCGGCGCGCTCGCGCTCACGCGCCTTCTGGATCGTCGCCGGGCTGACCCTCGGCGCGGCGCTGCTGCGCTTCGTCACCCTCGGCGACCAGAGCTACCACCACGACGAGGTCGTCACCGCCAGCCGCGTTCTGGACGGCAGCTTCGGCCACGCGATGGACGCCGTCGGCTACAGCGAGTCGACGCCGCCGCTCTATTACGCGCTGGCCTGGGTCTGGACGCAGGCAACCGGGACGGGGGAGTGGGGGCTGCGCTCCCTCTCGGCGCTGGCGGGGGTGCTGACGGTGCCGGTCGCCTACCTGGTCGCGGCCGAGCTGCGCGGCCGTCGCGCCGGCCTCTGGGCGGCGGCGCTGGTCGCCTTCAACCCGATGCTGCTCTGGTACTCGCAGGAGGCGCGGGCCTACGCCCTGCTCGTCCTCTTCGCCGCGCTCTCGCTGCTCTGGTGCATCCGCGCCGGCCGCTCCGGCCGTCGCCGCGACTTCCTCTGGTGGGGCCTGTGGTCCGGGCTGGCCCTGGCGACCCACTACTTCGCGATCTTCCCCCTGGTCGCCGAGCTGGTCTACCTGCTGCGCCGGCGCGGCCGGGCGACGCTCGGCGGGGTCGGCATCGTCGCGGCCTTCTCGCTGGCGCTGCTGCCGCTCGCCTACGAACAGATGTCGAGCGGCCGCGCCGAGTGGATCGGCGGCCTCAGCCTCGGCCACCGGCTCTGGGAATCGGCCGGGACCTTCGTCACCGGCGAGACCGCGGCGATCATCGGCGAAGCCGAGCGGCCGGGGCTCGCGATCTTCCCGCTGGCGATGTGCGCGGCGGCGTTCGCGTTGCTGCTCTGGCGCGGCGGCCGCGAGGAGCGGCGCGCGGCGGCGCTGCCCTTCGCCGTCGGCGCCTGCGCGATCGTGATCCCGGTCGCGGTGGCGATCGTCTCGCCGAGCAAGGACTACGTCCTCGCCCGCAACCTGATCCCGGCCCTGGTGCCGCTGCTGGTGGTGGTGGCGATCGCCCTCTCGCTGCCGGAGGCGCGGCGGCTCGGCGCCATCGTCGGCACCGCCCTGCTCGTCTACTCGCTCGGGTTCTGCCTCGCCGCCAGCACGGCGCCGAGCCTGCAGCGACCCGACTGGAGCGCGGTCGCCGCCGACCTCGGCGAACCCACCGGGCCGCGGGCGATCGTCAGCTGGACCCTCGGCGAGGCCCCGCTGCGCTACTACCTCTCGACCGAAGCCTTCCAGGCACGGGCCTCCGAAGGCAACCCCTGGTTCGTCCACGAAGTCGATTTCATCTCCGACGGCGAGGCGCCGCCGCCCCCGCCGGAACTGCTCGGGCCGCGTTTCCGCGAACGCGGCGCCTACGGCGCCGGCCGCCTCTTCGTCCGCCGCTACAGCCTGCCCGGGCCGAGCCTGGCACGGATCGACCTCCGCAAGCTGCGCCGAGCCAACCTCGAGTTCCGCACGACCGGCGTGTTGCTCGACGGCATCGGCCCCAGCTGACCGATCTGGCTTATCCTGCACTTGGCCACGGAATCCAGCGAGGAGACGGTATGAGCAAGACGAAGGCCGACCGCGCCAGCGACATCTACGGGAGCGCTCGGGAAAACCTCTACGTGCAGCGCCTGATCGAGGACGAAGAGCTGCGCAGCAACCTCCGCGATGCCTTCGACTCGGCGAAGAAGGCCTACGCGCGGGCGGCCGGTAACGGCAAGGGCCCGGTCAAGGCCGTGACCTCCGACAAGAAGACCCAGAAGGAGCTGCAGCGGACGGTCGAAAAGCTGAAGGTGGCCAACGAGCGGCTGCACAAGCCGAAGAAGCGGAAGAGCAGGCTCGGCCGGCTGATCCTGCTCGCGATCGTCGGCGCCGTCGTCGCCCTGGTCGTCAGCGAGGGCGCCCGCAAGGCCGTGCTCGACGCTCTCTTCGGGGCTGAAGAGGAGTTCGAGTACACCTCGACGACCAGCATCAACGGCTCCTAGGGACGACCACCTCGCCCCGGGGCAACTGACGTGGAGGCTGCGACCAAAGAGCGCGAGCTCAGCGGCGACAAGGCGAAGCGGATCGTCGATGCGATGCGCGACTCGGTCGCCCGCCGCGGCGCCGCCGGCTCGACCTTCGAGCACGTGGCGCGCGAGGCGGGCGTCAGTCGCGGCCTCCTGCACTATTACTTCGGGACCAAGGAGCGGCTGCTGGTCGAGGTCGTCCGGCGCGATTCCGAGCTTCGCGTCGCCCGCCTCGACGAGATGCTCGGTGAGGCCAGGTCGGCCGACGACGTCCTCGACGTCCTCGTCTCCTCGCTGACCGACCTGATCGAGAACGAACCGAGCTTCTTCCTCCTGATCTACGAGCTGTTCAGCGCCGGTCGCCGCCACCCGGAGATCCAGGAGGAGGTCGGCAAGCTCTTCTCCCACACCCGCACCCACGTCGCCGACGTCCTCCGGCTGAAGGAGCAGGAGGGCGTCCTCAGCCTCCGCTTCGACGCCGAGGCGACCGTCGCCTACCTCCTCGCGCTCGGCGACGGCTTCGCCCTGCAGGCCCTCTCCGACCCCAACCTCGACGACCGGGCCGCGGTCGAAGCCGGCGCCGCCAGCGCCCGCTTCCTGCTGGTCAAGGAGTAGCGGCGGCCTAGGTCTCGCCGAGCAGCGGCGCCACCTCTTCGTTCAGCTCGTCGAGGGTGACCGGGCCGGCCCACATCATCCGCAGGCGTCCCTGCGGGCTGATCAGGAAGCTTTCGGGGAAGCCGGAGGTGCCGAAGTCGTGCGCGGCGCTGCCCTGGCCGTCGCGCAGCTGCGGATAGCTGAGCCCGTAGCGGCCGACGAAGGCCTTGCCGTCGTCGCTGAGGTCGCCGCTGTCGATGCCGAGAACGGTGAACGCGGCACCGCCGTGCCGCTGCTGGAATTCCTCCAGCGCCGGCGCCTCTTCCCGGCAGGGTGGGCACCAGGAGGCCCAGAAGTTGACGAGGACCCAACGGCCGCGGTAGCTGGCCAGCGAGCCCTCGCCCCCGCCTTCGAGCTTGGGCAGGGCAACCGCGGGGGCGGGATCGCCGACGGAGAGGCTGTCTGAGCCCCTGCTCTGCAGGCCGTAGACGAGCAGGCCGACGACGGCGACGACGGCGAGGAAGCTGATGGCCGCTCGAAGGCTCAGGGGGATCGGGTCAGGGTTGCGGGAATGCCGGTGGGGGCACGGGGTCGGCGATTGCCTCGACCGCCGCCGCCAGTCGCAGCAGCAGCGGCTCCGAGCCGGGCCTGCCGATCAGCTGCATCCCGACCGGCAGCCCGTCGAGGGTCCCGATCGGGACGGCGACCGCCGGGCAGTCGAGCTGGCTGATCGGCAGCAGGCACGACAGGAGCGCCGGGCGGAGGGGCTGGGTGGTGTCGTTGATCGTCAGCTCGGTGGCGTCCAGCGGCGGCGCGGCGACCGGTGAGGCGGGAGCGAGGATCGCGTCGAGGCCCTCGAAGGCGGCGGCGAAGTCGCGGGTGAAGAGGCGGCGGTGGCGCTGGGCGCGGAGGTACACCTCGGCGCTGAGCCGGTGGCCGGCCTCGAGTCGCGCCCGTACCTCCGCCGAGTAGCGGTCGCGCTGGTCCTCGAACCAAGCGGCGTGGACGGCGGCGGCTTCGGCCGCCTGGACGATGCGGTGGATCGCGGTAGCCCGGGCGGGGTCGGGGACGCTCCGCTCGGTGACCGTGGCGCCGGCCCCGGCGAGCGCCGCGGCGGTCGCCCGGATCCGCTCCCGGATCGGCTCCGCGGCCAGGGCCAGCAGCTCGGTCGCGAGGCCGAGCCGAAGCCCGGCCGAATCTGGGGCCGGCGGCTCGGCGGCGGGGCGGCCGGCGAGGACGTCGAGCAGGAGCGCGGCGTCGGCAACCGTGCGGGCCAGCGGCCCGACGGTGTCGTAGCTCCATGCCAGCGGGACCACTCCCGCGGTCGGGACCAGCCCCCGCGTCGGCCGGATCCCGACCAGGCCGCAGAGGGAGGCCGGCATCCGGATCGAGCCGGTGGTGTCGGAGCCGAGCCCGGCCCAGGCCATCCCGGCGGCGGTCGCCACCGCCGGCCCCGAGCTGGAGCCGCCACAGAGCCGCCCCGGGTCGTGGGGGTTGCGGCAGTCGCCGTGGTGGGGGTTCTTGCCATCGATCCCATAGGCGAATTCGTTGGTGTGGCCCTTGCCGACAACGACCGCCCCGGCCGCCCGCAGCCGCGCGACGGCGACCGCATCGGCGCTCGGCAGGCGACTCCAGCCGGCGGCGCCCGCCGTCGTCGGCATCCCGGCGACGTCGATGATGTCCTTGACGCAGATCGGCACGCCCGCCAGCGGTTGCTCGGCGCTCGGCGGTCCCGCCTCTCGCGCCGCCGCCAGCGCGCCGTCCGCGTCGACGTGGAGGTAGGCGTTGAGCTTCGGGTTCAGCCGCTCGACCCGCGCCAGCGCCGCCGCGACGGCCTCGGGCCCGGCCGCCTCGGGGCCGACCATCACCAGTCCTGTGGGCCGGTAACCGGCTCGACCCCCTCGAGGCCCTGGGCCAGGAGGGTCGCCGCCAGCGCCATCAGCTGCGCCAGCTCCGCCTCGGCCGCCTCGTCTCCGCTGCCCTTGGCTGACATCGGCGCGAAGCGTAATAGGATCGGCCGGTGGCAGCGGGGACCCCAGAGGCCGCGGACCTGGCGTTCGCCGGCGCCGCGCGGCAGGCGCAGATGGTGCGCGAAGGCGCCGTCACGCCGACCGAGCTGGTCCGCCTCTACCTCGATCGCATCCACCGACTCGACCCGCAGCTGAACTCCTTCCGGCTGCTGTTCGAAGAGCGGGCGTTGCTCGAAGCCGAGCAGGCGGAGGCTCGGGTCCGGGCGGGCGAGGAGCGGCCGCTGCTGGGGGTGCCGATCGCGATCAAGGACGAAATCGCGGTCGCCGGCGTCGTCACCAGCAACGGCACCGACGCCTACGACGAGCCGGCGAGCGCCGACTCCGAGGTGGTGCGGCGGTTGCGCCAGGCGGGCGCGATCGTCGTCGGCCTCACCCTGCTGCCGGAGCTGGCGATCTGCGGCTTCACCGAGTCCGCCACCTACGGCGTCACCCGCAACCCGTGGAACGCCCAGCGCACTCCGGGCGGCTCCAGCGGCGGCTCGGCCTCGGCGGTCGCCGCGGGCCTGGTCCCGATCGCCTCGGCCGGCGACGGCGCCGGCTCGATCCGCATCCCCGCCGCCTGCTGCGGCCTCTTCGGGCTCAAGCCCTCGCGCGGCCGCGTCTCGCAGGCGCCGCGGAAGGAAGGCTGGCGCGGCATGGTGGTCGAAGGCTGCCTCAGCCGGACGGTCGAGGACACCGCGCTCTGGCTCGATGTCGTCGCCGGCGGCGCCGACGAGGAGGAGCTGCCGCCACCGCCCGAGCGCCCCTTCGTCGAGTCGGCGCGGACGCCGCCCCGCAGGCTCCGGGTCGGCCACTCGAGCACGCCGCCGCGGGCGATCCTGCCGCCGCAGATCGGCGAGGAGGTCCAGCGGGCGGTGCTGGAGATGGCCGAGCTGCTGCGCTCGCTCGGGCACGAGGTCGGCCCGCGCGAGCCCGACTGGGGCTCGATCGGCGACTCCCTCAGCGCCCGCTTCCTCAAAGGCGTCGGGGAGACCGTCGCCGAAGTGCCCCACCCGGAGCGGCTCGAACGCCGCACCCGCGGCTTCGGCCGCCTCGGCAGCCTCCTTCCCGAGCCCCTTTACGAGAAGGCGATCGCCCGGCGTCCGGCCGAGCTGGCGCGGATCAACGCGATGTTCGAGGACGTCGACGTCTTCCTCACCCCGGTGATGGGCGGCACCGCGCTGCCGGTCCGCCGCTGGCAGGGCCGCGGCGCCCTCGCGACGACGCTCGGGATGAGCCGCTTCTATCCATTCTGCGTCCCCTGGAACCACCTCGGCAACCCGGCGATGGCGGTGCCCTTCGGCTTCGGCGCCGACGGGATGCCGCTCTCGGTCCAGGTCGTCGGTCGGCCCGGGGATGAGGCGACCCTGCTCTCCCTGGCCGGGCAGATCGAGGCCGAGCGTCCCTGGGCTGAGCGGCGGCCGCCGATTTCCTAGGGATCAGGGG